>NZ_JBQCEE010000182.1:0-6278 GCF_051960575.1 Jatrophihabitans sp. | reverse complement strand
GCTCGCCGCGTCGCCCGCCCTGACCGACGGTGGCGCGGGCGCCGCGACGACCGACCCGCTCGCCGTGGCGATCGCCGCGAGCGCCGCGCCGGGGCACCACTGGAGCGACCCGGGCCCGATCTACGGCGTCGCCTCGCAGCAGGAGGTGCCCATCCGGATGGCCGACGGCACGATCCTGCGCGCGACCGTCGACACGCCCACCGACCTCGCCACCGGCAAGTCCGCCGCCGGCCGCTTCCCGGTGCTGCTGACGCAGTCGCCGTACGGGCGCAACGTCATCGGGATCGACCCCTGGTTCGTCCAGCGCGGGTACATCGACGTCGCGGTCGACGTGCGCGGCACCGGGTCGTCCGGCGGCACGTTCAGCCTCTTCGACCCGCAGCAGGTCAGGGACAGCGTGGCCGTGGTGAACTGGGCGGCGAAGCTGCCGCACTCGAGCGGGAAGGTCGGGCTGCACGGCGCCTCGTACCTCGGCATCACCCAGCTGCTCACCGCCGGCGCGGTCGGGCCGAACTCGCCGGTGAAGGCGATCTTCCCGATCGTGTCCGCGAACGAGGTCTACCGCGACACCGCGTTCATGGGCGGCATCCCCGGCGGCGAGTTCGACGTCGCCTACCTCGGCGGCCTGCTGCCGGCGGTGAACCTGCTGAACCCGGTCGTCGGCCTGCTGCAGGACCCGACCGACCTGCAGTCGCGGCTGCAGGTGCTGCTGCAGCACGCGCAGAACACCGGCGACTACAACGCGGCGTTCCTGCTCAAGACCTACCTCGGCGGCCCCGACTCGTTCGACACGCAGACCTGGAAGCAGCAGTCACCGACGACGGTGCTCGACAAGGTCGTCGCGAACCACATCCCGGCCTACCTCGTCGGCGGCGAGTACGACCTGTTCCAGCGCGGCGAGCCGCTGTACTACGCGGTTCTGCAGAACGCGTGGGCGGGACGGTCGTCGACGGCGCCGATGACCGCGACCCAGCCGGTGACCGGCCGCTACCAGCTGCTCGACGGCCCGTACACGCACCTCGTCGGGTCGACCGACCCGGGCCTGCAGCCGCTCGAACTCGAGTGGTTCGACACCTGGCTCAAGGGCAAGGACACCGGCATGGCGACGACGCGCACGCCGCTGCACTAGTACGACCTCGGACGCAAGGCGTACGCGAACACGACGGCCTACCCGCTCGTCGGTGCCAGACCCACGACGATGTACCTCTCCGGCGCCCGCAGCGGCAGCGGCGCGTTCTCGACCAACGACGGGTCGCTCTCGACGACCGCCCCGACCGCGGCCACCGGCTCGGACACCGAGGCCTGGGCGCCGGTCGGCTCGTCCATCTGCGACCGCTCGTCCGACCAGTGGATCATGGGCGCCTTCACCCTCGTGCTCGACAACCTCGCGCTGCCGACACCGTGCTTCCAGGACGATCGCCCCGGCCAGGTCGGCCCGACCGCGCTGACCTACACGACGCCGGCGTTCACGCGGGCCCGCACGCTCGCCGGGCCGATCGCCGCGACGATCTACGCCACCGCGACGACCGCCGAGACCGAGTGGGTGGTGAACGTCGAGGACGTCGCCCCGGACGGCACCTCCAAGCCGCTCACCCAGGGCGCCCTGCTCGGCTCGCTGCGCTCGGTCGACGCGTCGAGGTCGTGGACGGTCGGCGGGAAGACCGTGCTGCCGTACCACCCGTACACGGCGGCGTCCGCGCGGCCGGTCGTCCCGGGCGCCGTGACCCGCTACGACGTCGAGGTCTGCCCGACGTACGCGACGATCGCGCCGGGTCACCGCATCCGGATCACGCTGAACACGACCGACTTCCCGCACCTGATGCCCACCCCGGCCCAGCTGCAGCGGCTCGCCGGCGGCGTCTACCAGGTGCAGCGCACCGCCTCGCACCCCTCGTCCGTCACCCTGCCGTTGATCGGCTAGGTGCCCGGGGGGACGCGAAACCCCCCGCTCTGGCCCGTTTCCGAGCCGGAATTTGGGCCACAGCGGGGGGTTCCCGCTGTCTCAGCTGCGCCCGTCGAACAGCGACGTGACCGAGCCGTCCTCGAAGACCTCCTTGATCGCCTTGCCGAGCAGCGGGGCGATCGAGAGGACGGTGAGCTTGTCGAACTCCTGCTCGGGACGGATCGGCAGGGTGTTCGTGACGATGACCTCGTGGATGCGGCTGTTCTTGAGCCGGTCGGTGGCCGGGGCCGAGAGCACGCCGTGCGTGGCGGCGACGACCACCTCGGCGGCACCGGAGGCGAAGAGCAGGTCGGCGGCCTTCGTGATCGAGCCGCCGGTGTCGATCATGTCGTCGATCAGCAGGCAGAACCGGCCGGCGATGTCACCGACGATGCGGTTCGCGACGACCTGATTGGCCGAGTCGATGTCGCGGGTCTTGTGCACGAACGCGATGTCGCGGCCGCCGAGGGCGTCGGCCCACTGCTCGGCGGTGCGCACGCGGCCGGTGTCGGGCGAGACGATGACGAGGTCCTCGTCGCCCCACTTCGTCTGGACGTAGTCGCTCAGCAGCGGCATGGCGAAGAGGTGGTCGACGGGCCCGTCGAAGAAACCCTGGATCTGCGCGGTGTGCAGGTCGACGGTCATCAGCCGGTTGGCGCCCGCGGTCTTGAACAGGTCGGCGATGAGGCGGGCCGAGATCGGCTCGCGGCCGCGGTGCTTCTTGTCCTGCCGGGCGTAGGGGTAGAACGGCGCGACGACGGTGATGCGCTTCGCCGACGCGCGCTTGAGGGCGTCGACGAGGATCAGCGACTCCATCACCCACTGGTTGATCGGGGTGGTGCAGGCCTGGATGACGAAGGCGTCGGTGCCGCGCACCGACTCGTCCGGGCGGATGAACAGCTCGCCGTTGGCGAACTCGCGCCGCGTCGTGCCGGTGACCGTCACGCCGATCTCGCGGCCGATCTCTTCCGCCAGCTCGGGGAACGCGCCGCCGGAGAGCAGCACCAGGTGCTTGTGGGCGTCGATGTGCAGCGTCGACATCAGGTCTCACCTTCGGTCTGCTCGGTCGGCTCGTTCGCTCGCGCCGCCGCGTCGGCGGCGGCGGTGCCGGCCCGGGTGCGCTGCACCCAGCCTGACACGTTCCGCTGGTTCGCGCGGGCCACTCCCAGCGCACCCGCCGGGACGTCCTTGGTGATGACCGACCCGGCGGCGGTGTAGGCGCCGTCGCCGACGGACACCGGCGCCACGAGCATGGTGTCCGAGCCGATGCGCACGTGGTCGCCGACGGTGGTGCGGTGCTTGGCGACGCCGTCGTAGTTGACGAAGACCGTCGCCGCGCCGATGTTCGAACCCTCGCCGATCTCGGCGTCGCCGACGTAGCTGAGATGCGGCACCTTCGAGCCGGTGCCGACGCTGCTGTTCTTGATCTCGACGTAGGTGCCGACGTGCGCGTCGTCGCCGAGCACCGTGCCGGGACGCAGGTAGGCGAACGGCCCGACGGTGACCCGCGCGCCGACGCGCGCCTGCTTGGCGACCACGCGGTCGAGGGCGGCCCCGGCGCCGACGACGGTGTCGGTGAGCGAGCACTGCGGCCCGACGACGGCGCCCGCTGCGATGTGCGTCGTGCCGTGCAGGTCGACGGACGGCAGCAGGGTCGCGTCCGGCTCGATGGTCACGCCGGCGTCGACCCAGGTGGTGACCGGGTCGACGACGGTGACGCCGGCGCGCATGTGCTGCTCGAGCAGGCGGTCGTTGTAGACGCGGTGGGCGGCGGCGAGCTGGACGCGGTCGTTCACGCCCGCGGTCTCGTCGGCGGGCACGACCGCGGCACCGACCCGCCGGCCCTCGGCGACGAAGATCCCGATGACGTCGGGCAGGTACTCCTCGCCCTGGGCGTTGTCGGTCGAGAGCCGGGTGATCGCGTCGCGCAGCGCGGCCGCGTCGAAGACGTAGACACCGGACGCGACCTCCCGCACCGCTCGCTCGTCGGCCGTCGCGTCCTTGTGCTCGACGATGCGCCGGACGTCGCCGTCGTCGCCGCGGAGCACCCGGCCGTACCCGGTCGGGTCGGCGAGCTCGCTGGTCAGCATCGTCGCGGCCGCCCCGAGCCGGTCGTGCGCATCGACCAGGGCCCGCAGCGTCGAGGCCTGCAGCAGGGGCGCGTCGCCCGGCAGCACGACCACGGTGCGGGCGTCGTCGGGTACGGCGGCCAGCGCCAGGCGCACCGCGTGCCCGGTGCCGTGCTGCTCGGCCTGCACGACAGGCACGGCGGCCGGCGCGATGTCGGACAGGTGGGCGGTGACCTCGTCGCGGCGGTGGCCGACGACCACGACGGTGGCGCCCGCGTCGAGGTCGGCGGTGGCGGCGAGCGCGTGGCCCAGCAGCGATCGTCCGGCGAATCCGTGCAGCACCTTGGGCAGCGCGGCCGACCGCATGCGGGTGCCCTCACCGGCCGCCAGGACGACCACCGCACACTCGCCGGGCACACTGCCCCTTCCGCCGACACCAACGCTGGGGGACTCGGACTCGAACCGAGACTGCAAGGCTCCAAAGGCCTGCGGGCTGCCGATTACCCCATCCCCCACCAGAGCCGGGGTCAGCCTATGTCACGACGGCGCGCCGTCGAGTCCGGCCCAGGGACGGATTGGGCGGATCGGGCAGCGGTGGTTACGCTCCCGTAGCAAGCACGGTGACGCCGAACACGGGGCGGACGCCGATCAGGGTTCAGGAGTACTGCATGTCGTTGGTGGATGACCGCCCGACCGACCGGCCGGCGGCCGGCACCAAGCCCGTCTTCGAGGGCCGCAAGCGTCCCGGTGAGCAGCTCATGCTCTACACCTTCGTGATCGTGCCGTTCCTGGCGATCATCGCGGCCGTGCCGGTGGCCTGGGGCTGGGGCATGAGCTGGCTCGACGTCGCCCTGCTGGTGGTCTTCTACTTCCTCGGCGTCGGCGGGGTCACCGTCGGCTTCCACCGGCTCTTCACCCACAAGTCGTTCAAGGCGGCGCGGCCGCTGCGCGCGGTGCTCGCCCTCGCCGGCAGCCTGGCGATCGAGGGCCCGGTGATCCGCTGGGTCGCCGACCACCGCCGCCACCACGCCTACAGCGACCGCGAGGGCGACCCGCATTCGCCGTGGCGCTACGGCACGTCGGCGGGCGCGCTGGCCAAGGGCTTCTGGTTCGCCCACATCGGCTGGCTGTTCGACGAGGAGCACACCAACCGCGAGAAGTACGCGCCCGACCTGCTGGCCGACCGGCCGATCCGGGTGATCTCGTCGCTGTTCTGGCTCTGGGTCATCGTGTCGCTCGGCCTGCCCGCGCTCATCGGCGGCCTGGTCACCATGTCGTGGACGGGCGCGCTCTCGGCCTTCTTCTGGGGCTCGCTCGTGCGGATCTTCCTGATCCACCACGTCACCTGGTCGATCAACTCGGTCTGCCACATGGTGGGGAAGCGTCCGTTCGCCTCGCGCGACAAGGCCGCCAACTTCTGGCCGCTCGCGATCCTCAGCATGGGCGAGAGCTGGCACAACATGCACCACGCCGACCCGACCGCCGCCCGCCACGGCGTGCTGCGCGGCCAGCTCGACATCTCGGCCCGCATCATCTGGGCCTTCGAGAAGCTGGGCTGGGCCACCGACGTGCGCTGGCCCAAGGCCGACCGGCTCGAGAAGCTGCGCGCGACCGCCTGACCGCGCCCCTCACCGCGATGATCTCGGGAAAGCCCGCGCCCTCACCGCGATGATCTCGGGGAAACCCCGGCTCCAGCCGGGGTCTTCCCGAGATCATCAGGTGACGGGGGCGCGCTGGGCGTAGGCCGGGTCGCGCCAGGCCTCGGTGGCGAGCACGTCGGCGAGCGCCTCGCACGCGTCCCAGACGTCGGCGAAGCGCAGGTAGAGCGGCGCGAACCCGAGCCGCAGCAGGTCGGGCGCGCGGAAGTCGCCGATGACCCCGCGCGCGATAAGCGCCTGGGTCACCTCGTAGGCGTGCGGCAGGCGCAGCGCCACCTGCGACCCTCGCCGCGCCGGCGTCACGACCTCGACCTCCGGCAGTCGATCCCGGACGAAGCCGAGCAGCAGGTCCGTGAGGGCGAGCGACTTCGCGCGCACCTGCTCGATGGTCACGTCGTCGAAGACGTCGAGCGCGGCGTCCAGCGCGATCATCGACAGCAGCGGCGGCGTGCCGATGCGGGCGCGTCCGATCCCGCCCGCCGGCGTGTACGTGGGCTCGAGCGCGAACGGCGCCGAGTGGCCGAGCCAGCCGGTGAGCGGCAGGTCGGCGGCGGCCTGCAGGCGGTGTGGCACGTAGACCCATGCGGGCGCGCCCGGGCCGCCGTTGAG
>NZ_JBQCEE010000181.1:0-16172 GCF_051960575.1 Jatrophihabitans sp. | reverse complement strand
AGGGCGAGCGCGACATCGCGGCCTACAACAAGAAGCTCGGCATGTTCGAGCTGACCGGCCTGCCGCCGGCGCCGCGCGGCGTGCCGCAGATCGAGGTCACCTTCGACATCGACGCGAACGGCATCGTGCACGTCTCGGCGAAGGACATGGCCACCGGCAAGGAGCAGGGCATGACCATCACCGGCGGCTCGGGCCTGAGCAAGGACGAGATCGACCGGATGATGAAGGAGGCCGAGGCGCACGCCGCCGAGGACGCCGCCCGTCGCGAGCAGGCGGAGGTGCGCAACACCGGTGAGGCGCTGCAGTTCCAGACCGAGAAGTTCCTGACCGAGAACGGCGACAAGCTGCCCGCCGACAAGAAGACCGAGCTCGAGTCGGCGCTCGAGGGCCTCAAGTCCGCCCTCGAGGGCAACGACACCGAGGCGATCAAGCAGGCGCAGGAGCGCGTCTCGACCGTCGCGGCCGAGGCCGGCGGCGCGATGTACGCAGCGGCGCAGGCCGCCGGTGACGGTGCGGCCGGTGACGCCGGCTTCGGCGCGGCGCCGGGCGGCCAGCAGGCCGACGACTCGGTGGTCGACGCGGAGGTCGTCGACGAGGGCCCCGAGGCGAAGTAAGCCCCGAGCCCCCTTCCCACCGATGGATGACGCTGCCCCGCTGTGGCACCCGACCGACCCGGTCGCGCGTGCCACGGCGGGGCACCGCCCGGTCAGGAGCCCTTCCCCATGAGTGACCAGTCCCCCCGAGAAGAGAGCGAACGCGTCGTCGTGCGCGACAAGCGGAAGATCGACCCCACCACCGGCGAGGCGCGCAGGCCCGCGGACGAGACGCCGGCGGCCGCGTCCGGCCAGCCTGCGTCGGCCGAGCCCGCCGTCGAGGCCGGACAGGGCCCCTTCGTCGACGCAGCGCTGCTCGACGAGCGCACGCGCGACCTGCAGCGGGTGCAGGCCGAGTACGCCAACTACCGCAAGCGCGCCGAGCGCGAGCGGTTGGCCGCCGGCGACATCGCCGTCGGGCGCGTGCTCACCGACCTGCTGCCCGTGCTCGACGACCTCGACCGCGCGCGGCAGCACGGCGACCTCACCGGCGCGCTGAAGGCGGTGGCCGACAAGCTCGACGGCATCGTCGGCAAGCTCGGCCTGCAGCCCTTCGGCACCGTCGGTGACCCGTTCGACCCGGCGATCCACGAGGCCGTGCTGCACGACGAGAGCGACGAGGTGCGTGTGCCGACGTGCACCACCGTGATGCGCGTCGGCTACCAGCACGGCGAGCGGTTGCTGCGTCCGGCGATGGTCGGGGTGAGCGTCCCGACCGCGTCGAGCGCTGCACCGACCGTCGGGTCGACCCCCGTCGAGGCCGAGGTCGGCAACGAGCCGGCCACTGACACGGCCGAGCCTGCGTCGTCCGACGACCAGCAGGCCGGCACCGGGTCCTGAACGACAGAGAGTGAGGTGACGCCGCGATGAGCACCAAGGACTACTTGGAGAAGGACTACTACAAGGCGCTCGGCGTCGCCAAGGACGCCGACGCTGGCACGATCAAGAAGGCGTACCGCAAGCTCGCGCAGCAGCTGCACCCGGACAAGAACCCCGGTGATGCCAAGGCCGAGGCGCGGTTCAAGGAGGTCTCCGAGGCCTACGACGTGCTCTCCGATCCCGCCAAGCGCAAGGAGTACGACGAGACGCAGGCGATGTTCGCCGGCGGCGGGTTCCGGCCCGGCGCCGGCGGCGGGTTCGGCGGGGGCGGCGGCATGCCGTTCGACGTGTCGAACCTCTGCGGCGGCGGTGCGAACCTCGGCGACCTGTTCGACGGCCTGTTCAGCGGCGGTCGTTCGGGCCGCCGGGCGGGGCCGGCCAGGGGCAGCGATCTGCAGGCCGAACTGCGGCTCGACTTCGCCGATGCGGTGCGCGGTGCGACGCTGCCGCTCACGGTGACGGCGCCGGGCACCTGCCGCACCTGTGGCGGGTCCGGCGCCAAGCCGGGCACGAGCCCGCGCACCTGCCCCCGGTGCAACGGTTCGGGCCACGTCTCGACCAATCAGGGCGGCTTCGGTTTCAGCGAGCCCTGCCGCGACTGCAGGGGCACCGGCCGGCTGATCGACGATCCCTGCCCCGAGTGCCGCGGCGCGGGCGTCACGAACCAGACGCGGACGATCACCGTGCGCGTGCCCGCCGGCGTGCGCGACGGCGCGACGCTGCGGCTGGCCGGCAAGGGCGCGCCCGGCGAGCGCGGGGCGCCGGCCGGCGACCTGCTCGTGACGGTGCGCGTGGCGCCGCACCCGCTATTCGGCCGGACGGGCAACGACCTCACCCTGACCGTGCCGGTCAGCTTCGCCGAGGCGACGCTGGGCGCGACCGTGCGGGTGCCGACGCTCGACGGCGCGGTGTCGGTGAAGGTGCCGGCCGGGACGCCGAGCGGGCGCACCCTGCGCGTGCGCGGCCGCGGCGTGCCCGCGGCGAAGAACCCGGGCGACCTGCTCGTCACCGTCGAGGTGGCCGTGCCGCAGCGGCTGAGCAATGACGCCAAGGCGGCGCTCGAGGCGTTCGCCGCGGTGAGCCCTGACGACCCGCGCCCGCACATCACGGCGGCGGTAAGCCATGGCTAGGCGGCCGATCCCGCCGGAGGTGCCCGACGACGCCCCGGTGTTCGTCATCTCGGTGGCCGCCGAGCTCGCCGGCATGCATGCGCAGACACTGCGGCAGTACGACCGGCTCGGGCTCGTGACCCCGGGGCGCACCTCGGGCGGCGGCCGCCGCTACTCGTGGCGCGACGTCGAGCTGCTGCGCGAGGTGCAGCGCCTCTCGCAGGAGGAGGGCGTCAGCCTCGCCGGCATCAAGCGGATCATCGAGCTCGAGACCCAGGTCGACGCCCTGCGTGGCCGGGTCGCCGAGCTCGCCGCCGAGCTCGACCACCTGCGGGCCGAGCTGATGGCCCGCGCGAGCTCGACGACGGCGCTGGTCGTGTGGCGTCCGCCGGAGCGTCGACCCACCCGCTGAACCTCGCGGAACCCCCTGTCCTGGCTCGTTCCTGCCCCGGAATTCGAGCCGGAGCAGGGGGTTTCGCGCGTCGGTTTCGTGCGAGCATGCGTGATCAGGCGGCGAGCGGGCCGCCGGTCGGACGCAGGAGGCGGGCGTGCGGGCAGGGCTGGCGGCGGCGGTGGGGCTCGGCTGGGCCCAGCTGCGCCGCCTGCGTGCCCGCTGGGCGCTGCTGGTCGTGGGCATCGCGCTGGTCGTCGCCGTCCCGGTGATCACCGCCGGGCTCGCGACGACGGTGACGGCGCAGGCGGTGCGGCAGTCGATCGCCGGGCTGGGCCAGGACGACCGCACCCTCACCGTCACCCAGGAGGCGACGTCCACCTTCCGCCGCGGCACGCCGGCGCAGGGCGACGCCGCCGTGCGGCGGCAGCTGGGTCGCCTCACCGGCGGCACCGTGCTGCGCGAGGTGATCTTCCGCGAGCTGACGACGAGGGGCCAGACCTACTACGTCGGTGCGGCCGACCGGCTCGGTTCCGCCGTGCGCGTGACGTCGGGCCGCCTGCCGCGCTCGTGCACGCCCGCCCGGTGCGAGGTGCTGGCGATCGGCGGCGACGCCGCCGCGTTGCGCGCGGCCGTCGCGTCGCTCGGTCTCGACGTCGTCGGTGCGGCCACACGCACGAACCCGCTGCTCGTCGGCGGCTCGCTCACGCCCGACCGCGCGCCGGTGCTGGTCGCGGCGAGCGTCGACGGGCTCGCGCGGGTCTCGTCCCTCGAACTGTTCGCGCGCTACTACGCCTGGGTCGCCGCCATCGACGCCGACGCCGTCGTGCGTGACGGTGTCGGTACCTACCTCGCGCGCAGCGCCGACGTCGACGCGACGCTGCAGACCGTCGTCGGCGCCACGACCTTCATCCGCCCGGACGCCGCGCTGCGCAGCGCTGCCGACCGCGCGCAGGCCTCGACCCGTCGCTACGGCCTGCTCGGCGGCTTCGCCGGCGCGCTGCTGCTCGGCTTCGCGCTCGTCGCCGGCACCGGGCTGCGGCGCGAGATGACCCTGCTCACCGGGCTGGTGCGACGGCGGGGCGGCCCGCCAGGACAGGTCGCCGTGCCCGTGCTCGTCGCCGCCGCGGTCTGCGGCGCGCTGGGCGCGATCGGCGGCGGTCTGCTGGGCGGCGTGGTGTCGGCGCTGCACCGCGGGGGCACCGGCCTCGGGCCGGTCGCCGCGGCCGGGCACGCGCTGGCCGGTGGCGGGGTCGTCGCGGTCGTGCTCGGGCTCGTGTCGGTCGCGGTGGTCGTCGCCGTCCTGCTCTGGCCCGACACGCGGGCCACCGAGATCTGGCGCCTGCTCGACCTCGTCGCCGTCACCGCGCTCGGCGCGGTCGTGCTGGCCGCCGCGCGCGGGTCGTCGTCGGCGAGCCAGGTCGACCAGGGGGATCCGCTCGTCGTCGCGCTGCCGGTGCTCGCCGCCGTCGTGGCCGGACTGGTGGCGGCGCGCGCCTGGGCACCCGTGACGCGTCTGCTGCGCCGGGCGCTGCCGCGGCGGTCGCTGGCCGGGCAGCTCGCGCTGCTCGGCGTGGTGCGGCGCCCGCTGCGCTCGGTGACGACGGCCGGCTTCGTCACGGCCGCAGTGGCCACCGTCGTCTTCGCCGGGGCCTACCGGGCCACCCTGCTCGCCGGTGACGCCGACCAGGCCGCCTTCCAGGTGCCGCTGGACGCGACCGTGTCGGCCGGCACGCAGCAGCCCGCCGGCGTCGTCGACACGGCGGCTGCGCGCGCCGCGGGCGTGCAGACCTACGGGGTCGTGCGCACCCACGCCACGATCACCGATCCCAACGGGGTCGCGACCTCGCTCGACGTGCTCGCGGTCGACCGTGCCGCCATCGCCCACGTGCGCGACTGGACGCGGGTCACGGGCGGTGCGGACGCCGGGACCGTCGCGAGCGCGCTCGGGTCGCCCGCGCCCGTCGCCGCCCCCACCCTCCCGCGCGGTGCGCGCACGGTCGGCATCGCTGCCGCCGGCGCCGACCCGCAGACGTCGATCACGCTGTACGTCCGCCGTGCCGACGGTCGCGAGGTCGGCGTGCCGCTCGCCATCGGCGGCGGACGGCTGACCGCGACCCTGCCGTCGGGTGGGCCGTTCACCGTCGTCGCCGTCGGGCTGGACGAGGCTCCCGACTACGCAACCCATCACGCCCACAACATCGGTGAAGGCACGAACGACGAGCCCGTCCTGTCCGGGCGGCTGCGGCTCACGACCGTGACCGCCGACGACCGCCCTGTCGCGTGGAACTGGGCGACGTGGGGGTCGGCCACCGGCTCGACGGAGGTTGCGTCCGGTGCGCTGACCCTCGCCTACAAGCTCAGCGGCCAGCCCGCGGTGGCGGTGCCGGGCTTCGCGGCCGTCCGCTCGGCGACCGTGCCCGTGGTCGTCGACGACGCGACCGCGCGTGCTGCGGTCGGCGGACGGCTGCCGTTCCTGCTCGACGGCACCACCCGCCTGGTCGGGCGGGTCGTCGGCGTGCAGCCGCGTCTGCCCACGGTCTCCGGCCCGTTCGTCCTCGCCGACCGTGCAGTGCTGCAGCAGCAACTCGACCTGCAGCGTCCGGGACGCACGGCGGACCAGTACTGGCTGTCCGGTCCCGCCGCCGGCCTCGACCGGGTGCAGACCGCGTGGCACGGCGTGAGGTTCGAGCGGCGCGCGAGCATCCAACGCGCACTGGACGCCGACCCGGTCGGCCGCGGCTCGCGGCTGCTGCTCGTGCTGGTCGCCCTGCTGGCCCTGGGCATCGCGGCGGTCGCGCTCGTGCTGCTCGTGCTCGGCGAGCGCCGCGACGGCGCCGGCGAGCTCTTCGCCTGGGAGGCCGACGGCGTGCCTCCACGGGTGTTGAGGCGCGTGCTGCTGCTGCGTGGCGTGGCCGTGGCCGTCGTGGCGGTGCCGGTCGGGGTGGTGGCCGGGCTCGGCGTCGCCGCGGCGGGCGCCCGCCTCGTCTCGGTCGACGCCACGGGCCGCACCCCGGTGCCCCCACTCGCGCTCACGCTCGGCTCGGTCTGGACACCGCTCGCACTGCTCGTCGGGCTCGGCGCCGGTCTCGTCGCGGCGGCGCTCGTCGCCCTCGGCGCACTGCGCGAACACGCGCCGCTCGCGGCGGCGGTCGACCTGCGATGACCACCGCCCCGCAGGCCGCCGACGCCATCCGCGTCGACGACGCCTTCTGCCTCTACCAGGTGCCCGGCGGCGCCACCGTCGCCGCACTGCGCGGCCTGACCCTGCGCGTGGCCGCGGGCGAGCGGCTGGTCGTGCAGGGCCCGAACGGTTCCGGCAAGACCACCCTGCTGCGCCTGCTCAGCGGCGAGGTCACCGCGAGCGCGGGCTCGGTCGCGATCGCGGGCGTCGAGCTCGCCGGCGCCACCGCCCGTACCCTGGCCCAGCTGCGCCGCGACGGCATCGGCCTGGTCGATCAGCACGCGGCGCGCACCCTGCGTCCGGAACTCGACGTGCTCGACAACGTCTCACTGCACCTGCGGCTCGCGGGTGGCGCGCGTGACGAGGCGCGGGCCGCCGCTCGTGCGTTGCTCGGTCGCCTCGGCCTCGACGCGCTCGCCGAGCGCCGCGGCGCCACGCTGTCCGGCGGCGAGGCGCAACGCGTCGCGGTCTGCGCGGCGGTCGCCCACCGGCCCACCGTGCTGCTCGCCGACGAGCCGACCGGCGAGCTCGACCTCGCGACCGCCGACGCGGTCTACGACCTGCTCGCCGCGGCCGCCGCCGAGGTCGGCGCCGCGCTGGTGGTCGTGTCGCACGACCACCGGGCGGGCCGCATCGCCGACCGCGTCGTGCGCATCCGCGACGGCCGGCTGTCCGAGCAGTGGCGCCCCGACGTGCCCGACGACGAGGAGCTCGTCGTCGACGCCCGCGGCTGGGTGCGGCTGCCGGAGCGGGCGCGGCGGCTCGCCGGGCTCGCCGACGCCGTGCGGGTGCGCGACACGGACGCCGGCCTCTTGCTCTCGGCGCGCGCCCGGGTCGCGCCGCCGCCCGCGGCGGTGCTGGAGGTGCCGACCCCCACGGCCGGCACCGCACCGCTCGCCGCGGCCGACGGTCTCGCCCTCGCCTACGGCGACCGGACGCTGTTCCGGGACCTGGCGCTCGAGCTCGCGCCCGCGTCGTTCACCGTGCTGCGCGGGCGGTCGGGCGCCGGCAAGTCGACGCTGCTGCGGCTGCTGCTCGGCCTCGCCGACCCCGACGCCGGCACGGTGGTGCTGGGTGGTCGCGCGGTCGGGCCGCTCGATCGTGCCGCCCGGGCCGCGCTGCGGCGCGACGTCGTCGCGGTCAGCACGCAGGCCGGTTCGCTGGGCGAGGACCTCGACCCGCTCGAGAACCTCGAGCTGGCCCGCGCCGCACGCGGGCTCGACCCGGCGCCCGACGTGGTGAGCCGGCTGGTCGAGGTGCTGCAGCTCGGCGCGGTCGCCCGTCGTCCGGCCCGGCTGCTCTCGGGCGGCGAGCGGCAACGCGTCGCGCTGGCCCGGTCGTTGGTCGTGCAGCGTCCGCTGCTGGTGCTCGACGAGCCGACGTCGCAGCAGGACGAGGCGCACGCCGAACTGGTCGCCGCGGTGCTCGCCGCGGCCGCGTCCGCCGGCGCCGCCGTGCTCGCCGCCACGCACGACCCGCTGCTCGTCGCCGCGGCCGACGGCGTCGTCGAACTGACCTGACTTGAGCGGAACACGCTCAACTTCTCGTACGTTGGGACGAGTGACAGCACCACCGCCCCAGGAGTGAACTACGACCATGGATCTGACCACCCGCAGCCAGCAGGCCGTGTCGAACGCCGTCCGCGCGGCGGCCGACCGCGGCAACCCGTCCGTCGAGCCGGCCCACCTCGCCGTCGCGCTGCTCGACGACGCCGAAGGACTGACGCGTCCGCTGCTGCAGGCCGTCGGCGTCGACCCGCTGCTCGTGCGCAAGGAGGCGCAGGCCGTCGTCGACCGCCTGCCGTCCGCGTCCGGCGCCAGTGTCGGCGCCCCGCAGACCTCGCGGGCGCTCTACAACGTCCTGACCACCGCCGAGCGCGCGGCGCGCGACCGGCAGGACGAGTACGTCTCGACCGAGCACCTGCTGCTCGCGCTGGCCGAGCAGAGCGGCGACGTCGCCGACGTGTTCAAGCGCCACGGCGTCACCCCGCAGGCCCTGGCGGACGCGCTGCAGTCGGTGCGCGGGTCACAGCGGGTCACCAGCCCCGACCCGGAGGGCACCTTCCAGGCGCTGGAGAAGTACGGCGTCGACCTCACCGAACGCGCCCGCGAGGGCAAGATCGACCCGGTGATCGGCCGCGACGCCGAGATCCGCCGCGTCGTGCAGGTGCTCTCGCGGCGCACCAAGAACAACCCGGTGCTCATCGGCGAGCCCGGCGTCGGCAAGACCGCCGTCGTCGAGGGCCTCGCGCAGCGCATCGTCGCGGGCGACGTGCCCGACAGCCTGAAGAACAAGAAGCTCATCTCGCTCGACCTCGGCGCGATGGTCGCCGGCGCGAAGTTCCGCGGCGAGTTCGAGGAACGGCTCAAGGCCGTGCTGAACGAGATCAAGGACTCTGGCGGCCAGGTCGTCACCTTCATCGACGAGCTGCACACCGTCGTCGGTGCCGGTGCCACCGGCGAGGGCGCGATGGACGCCGGCAACATGCTCAAGCCGATGCTCGCGCGCGGTGAGCTGCGCATGGTCGGCGCGACGACGCTGGACGAGTACCGCGAGCACATCGAGAAGGACCCCGCGCTCGAGCGGCGCTTCCAGCAGGTGCTGGTCGGCGAGCCGAGCGTCGAGGACACCATCGCAATCCTTCGTGGGCTCAAGAGCCGCTACGAGGCACACCACCAGGTGCGCATCAACGACTCGGCGCTCGTCGCGGCCGCGACGCTGAGCGACCGGTACATCACCAGCCGTTTCCTGCCGGACAAGGCGATCGACCTCGTCGACGAGTCCGCGTCGCGGTTGCGCATGGAGATCGACTCGTCGCCCGTCGAGATCGACGAGCTGCGGCGCGCGGTCGACCGGCTCAAGATGGAGGAACTCGCGCTCAGCAAGGAGAAGGACGCCGCGTCGCAGGAGCGGCTGGCCCGGCTGCGCGCCGAACTGGCCGACTCGCAGGAGCAGCTCGATGCCCTCAACGCCCGTTGGGAACGCGAGAAGTCGGGCCTCAACCGGGTCGGTGAGCTGACCAAGCAGCTCGACGACCTGCAGGGCCAGATCGAGCGCGCGCAGCGCGACGGCGACCTCGAGACGGCCTCGCGGCTGCAGTACGGCGAGCTGCCGAAGCTCGAGCGCGAGCTGGCCGAGGCCAGCGCCGCCGAGCCGGCCGAGGACGTGCTGGTGAAGGAGGAGGTCACCGCCGACGACATCGCCGACGTCGTGGCCGCCTGGACGGGCATCCCCGCCGGACGCCTCATGGAGGGCGAGACCGCGAAGCTGCTGCGCATGGAGGACGAGCTCGGCAAGCGCGTCATCGGCCAGCGCGAGGCCGTCCAAGCGGTGTCCGACGCCGTGCGCCGCGCCCGGGCCGGCATCGCCGACCCCAATCGTCCGACCGGCTCGTTCCTGTTCCTCGGCCCGACCGGTGTCGGCAAGACCGAGCTGGCCAAGGCGCTCGCCGACTTCCTGTTCGACGACGAGCGCTCGATGATCCGCATCGACATGAGCGAGTACAGCGAGAAGCACTCGGTCGCGCGGCTCGTCGGCGCCCCGCCCGGCTACGTCGGCTACGACGAGGGTGGCCAGCTCACCGAGGCCGTGCGGCGGCGCCCGTACTCGGTCGTGCTGCTGGACGAGGTCGAGAAGGCCCACCCGGACGTCTTCGACATCCTGCTCGCCGTGCTCGACGACGGGCGGCTCACCGACGGCCAGGGGCGCACGGTCGACTTCCGCAACACGATCCTGATCCTCACGTCCAACCTCGGCTCGCAGGCGCTGGTCACCGACCTGCCCGACGAGCTGAAGCGCGACGCGGTCATGGGCGTGGTGCGCGAGCACTTCAAGCCCGAGTTCCTCAACCGTCTCGACGACATCGTGGTCTTCGCGGCGCTCTCGACCGACGACCTGACCAAGATCGTCGACATCCAGCTCGGCTCGCTCACCCAGCGGCTCGCCGGCCGCCGGCTCAGCCTCGAGGTCACCGACGCCGCCCGCGAGTGGCTGGCGCTCAACGGCTTCGACCCGCTCTACGGGGCGCGTCCACTGCGCCGGCTCGTGCAGACCGCGATCGGCGACGCGCTGGCCCGCAAGATCATCGCCGGCGAGATCCGCGACGGCCAGACGGTGCTCGTCGACGCCGCGCCGGACAAGCTCGGCCTGGTGGTCAGCCCCGCCGCCTGAGCGGCCCGACGCGCGAGAACCCCCTCGTGTGGCTCATTTCCGGGATGGAGAACGAGCCGGACGAGGGGGTTTCGCGTGCTTCAGGGCCGGGGACGGGGGGCGTCGGCGAGCCAGCGGCGGCCGGCGGGCAGGACGCCCAGTACCAGCAGGGCCACCGAGATGGTCGCGAAGACGAACGACCAGAAGACCAGGATGCTCGGCAGCCGGACGATCCAGTACACCGACAGCGCGAAGGCGATGCCGCCGCCGACGAGCACGAGGCCGCGTCCCCACGGGCGACGGGCCGAGTACTGCACGCCGCCGGTGATGAGCAGGGCCGCCGCGATCCCGTTGGCGATGCCGTCGAAGACGAACTCGCCCGTCAGGTCCGCCGTCTCGTAGCCGTTGGCGTGCAACTCCTCGAAGAACTTCGCGCCGGTGAACAGCCCGAGCGCGCAGAGGATCAACAGGCCGGCGAGCACCCAGGCGACGACGCTCGCCGCGGTGACGACACCCGGACGCAGGGGCGGCCGGTTCGGCACGTACCCGCCGCCGTAGGGCCCGTAGCCGGCGACGGGGTACGAGCCGCCGTACGGGGGCGGCGGGGGGTAGCCGTACGTCGGCGCGGGGCCGGGCGCGACGGGCGGCGGATAGGCCGGCGGCGCGACCGACGGCGGCGGTGCGGTGGGCGGGGCCGCTGCCCAGCCGGGCGGTGACGCCGCGCCCCCGAACCCCGCGGGTACGTACTGCGGGCCGGCGGGGTCGTACGGATCGAAGGGTTCCCACCCGGAGGTCGCCGTCGGGTCGGGGGTCACCGTGCCATGATGCGGCATGATCCCGGACGGGAGCGAGTCGTCACAGGCCGAGCCCAAGCCCGCTCGCAGCGGCGGCCTCGACCCGGTCGCCGCGCTCGCCGTCGCCACCGGGGTGGCCGGCATCTTCGTGCTGCAACTGCTGCTCGTCGTGGTCACGATGCTGCTGTCGTCGATCGCCGCGCAGCGTGCCCGCGGCGGGCGGTACGACCTCGGCTACGCCTACCTCGCCTTCGGCGTGGGCGCGGTCGACGGTGTGCTGCTGCTCATCGGCCTGCTCGCGGGCGGCGAGGCGCCGACCCCGCTCAACCAGTGACCGCCGCGGTCACAGCTGGTTCTGGACGCACTGCCGGAAGCCGGCGTCCTGGGCGTTGCCCCACCCGCCGCACCGGCCGACCGCACTGGTGAGCTGCACGGACACCACGATCGCGAGCACCGCCCCGACGGCGGCCGCCACCAGCCCGACGATCGCATTGCTGCGTCCGGGGCGCTGCTCGTTGAGCACTTTGAGGCCGAAGAAGACGGCGAGCAGCACCGGCACGACGTCGAGGTAGGCGAACGTCGCGAACGGGATCGACACCAGGCCGAGCACGAGCGCCGCGGTCGCCGTGCGGGTCGAGGCGGCCGGTGGCGCGCCCGGCGAGTACGGCGGCGGGGGGTACGGGGGCTGTCCCGGCCCGCCGGCGACCGGCGGGGGTCGGTACGGGTCGGGCGGCCCCTGGTACGGATCGGGCGGCGGCTGGACGGACGGGGGCGGCGGCACGTTCGCGTACGGCGACGGGCCGTACCGGCGGGCGCGGTCGTCGTCGGCGGGCGGCGGCGGATAGGCCACCCAGCCGTCGACCGGCGCCGGGTGCTGGTACGTCGGCGGCTCGGCCGCGGGGGGCGTTTCGTCCGGCCGTCCGAAGCGGTACGGGTCGTCCGGGTCGAGCGGCGCGGGGGCGGGCTCTCCCGACTGCTGGTCGGTCATCGCACCCCTCCTCGGCCCGGTGATCCTGTCCGCAGGGTAATCGCCGCCGCTGTGCGCCCCGGCCGACACATACACTCACCCGCGTGAGCGAGACCTCCCGACCGGCGAAGCCACAGAAGCCACAGCAGGTGAAGCCGCCCCGCACCATCGACTTCGCGAGCATCGCGCTGATCGTGCAGGCCCTGGCGATGGTGGGCGTCGCCCTGGCGCTCCGGGCCGAGAAGTCGGCCTACACCAGCTGGCTGTTCAAGAACGGCACCTCGACGGTCACGAAGAAGAAGTTCACGACCTCGGCGTCGACCATGCAGCAGCTGCCGGGCAAGGTGCTCGACGACCTGCACACCCAGGTCGACAACGCGATGAAGAGCTCGCTGCTCACGAGCATCCTGTTCGCGTTCATCCTCGTCGTGATCGTCTTCGCGCTGCGCCGCACGCGTGGCGCCAGCCCGGCCCGCTGGGCGGTCGTCGTGCTGGCGGTGCTGCAGACGGTGCCGCTGCAGATGCTGAGCATCGCGAGCAACCTGCCGACCGGGCTGAAGATCGCCCAGTTCGTCGTCGGCCTCGCGTCGACGGTGAGCTTGGTGATGTTGTTCGTGCCGCAGTCGCGGCAGTACTTCCGGGACGTGCGCGCCGCGGTGGCCGAAACACTGCCGCCCCGCCCGGCCCGGTCGGGTGGGCGCGGCGGCCTGTTCGGTGGCGGCGGCGGTGGGCTGTTCGGCCCGCGTCCGGCCGCTCGCTCGGCCGAGCCGCGCGTCGTGGACGCCGAGCCGGTCGCCTCGGTGGACATGACCAAGCGCCCGGACAAGCGCCGCGCCGAGGCCGACGCCGTCGCCAAGGGCGCCGCCCTCGCCCGCAGCCGGGCCAAGGCCGCGGCGAAGTCGCGCCGCACGGAGGACTGAATGTCGGATCGCGACGACCTGCTGCAGCTCATCAAGGACCTCGCCGTCGTGCACGGCAAGGTGATCCTCTCGTCGGGTCGTGAGGCCGACTACTACATCGACCTGCGCCGCATCACGCTGCACCGCACCGCGGCGCCGCTCGTCGGCCGGGTGCTGCGCGAGGTCACGGCCGACTGGGACTACGCCGCCGCCGGCGGGCTCACCCTCGGCGCCGACCCGGTCGGGACGGCCATCCTGCACGCGTCCGGCGGCACCGTCGACTCATTCGTCGTGCGGAAGGCCGAGAAGCAGCACGGCATGCAGCAGCGCATCGAGGGCCCGTCGATCGAGGGCCGGCGCGTGCTGATCGTCGAGGACGTCTCGACCACCGGCGGCTCGCCGCTCACCCCGGTCGAGGCCGCGCGCGAGGCCGGGGCCACCGTCGTCGGCGTCGCGACCGTCGTCGACCGCGGCGCGCGGGCGGCGATCGAGGCCGCCGGGCTCGAGTACCGCAGCGCGTACACCCTCGCCGACCTGGGTCTGAGCTGACCGAGGCGTCCCCGCCGGACGAGACGGTCGGCGTCGGCCCGCACCCGACGCCCTGGCCGGACGACCCGCGCCTCGACCCGGTGCTGCTCGAGCACGGCGACCGCCGCAACGTCGTCGACCGCTACCGCTACTGGACGGTCGAGGCGATCGTCGCCGACCTCGACACCCGCCGCCACGGCTTCGCCGTCGCCATCGAGAACTGGCGCCACGACCTCAACATCGGCACCGTCGTGCGCACGGCCAACGCGTTCCTCGCCCGCGAGGTGGTGATCGTCGGCCGGCGCCGGTGGAACCGGCGCGGCGCGATGGTCACCGACCGCTACCAGCACGTCGCGCACGTGCCGGACGTCGCCGGGCTCGTGGCGCACGCCGCCGACTACGTGATCGTCGCCGTCGACAACCTGCCCGGTGCGCTGCCGCTCGAGTCGGCCGGGCTGCCGCACAACGCGCTGCTGCTGTTCGGGCAGGAGGGCAGCGGGCTCACCGACGAGGCGCGTGCCGCCGCCACGGTCACCTACTCGATCGCGCAGTACGGGTCGACCCGCTCGATCAACGCCGGCGTCGCCGCCGGCATCGCGATGCACGCCTGGATCAGGCAGCACGCGGACGCGCCCGCGGACTGATCAGCTCGCGGAGGGCCGATCCCGTGGCACGGCGACGGACGCGACGAGGCCCCGGTGATCCGACCCCGGCACGCTGACGGTGTGCACGCCGACGGCCACGGCGCGCCGGGTCAGCACGTGGTCGATGGCGATCAACGGCGGGTACCAGTGCCCGGCCGGGTAGGTCGCCGTCAGCCCGGCGCCGGCCTGCTCGGCGGCGTCCGCCCGGCCGTGCGTGAGCAGGCGGCGGAACTGCGCGACGTCGGGCGTCGCGTTGAAGTCGCCGCCGACGAGCAGGGCGCAGGGCGTGGCACCGAGCTCGTCCAGCACCGACGGCAGGTGTGCGATGTCGCGATCCCATCCCGCGGCGTGCGGCCACGGACCCTGCATGTGCAGCGCCGCGACAGTCGGCGCACAGCTGACGCCGGGGATGTCGACCTGCGCGGTGACGAACTCGAACGCGAAGTCGTCGCGCCGGCGCTGGTCGTGCAACGGCCAGCGGCTCCACAGCCCGGTGCCCGTCGCGCCGCCGGCCGGCGCGACCTCGCGAGACGGCAGCACCCCGGCGAGCCCGGCTCGCAGCAGCGCGTCGTTCTCGGCGTCGGTGAGCTCCTCGGTCATCAGCAGATCGACCCGGTCGCGCCGCACCGCGGCCACGACCGCGGCCGGTGACGCCAGCCCGAGCCGCAGGTTCAGCGTCATCACCACGACGGTGCGGGCGTCGCGGGGTGCCGTGTCGGCGACGTACAACGGGAGTTGCGTGACGACCGAGACGACGCACAGCGCCGCGGCGACGACCGCCCCGACGCGACGCGACGCACCGAGCAGCAACGCCAGCGCGAACGGACCGGCCAGCATGAGCCAGGGAGCGAACGCGGTGAGACCGAGCAGGACGCTCACCCGTGGCGTCCACCAGTGTGCGGCGACGCCGAGCGCGCAGACCGCGAGCGCAGCACCGCCCGCCACGGTCGCCGCCCGCGACCCCCGCCGAGCACGCGGACGGGCGGGCAGGCGCATGGGCGCAGTCTGCCGAAGCCGGCGCCGGTCGGCCGCCCGGGCTCGGCGAATCGCCAGACCGGCGAGCGGCGCTCGGACGTCGGGCGTCAGACGTCCTGCCGCCGCAGGTAGCGCCCGAAGTGCGGCACGGTGAAGGCGATGCGTCCGCGCTGCCCGCTGTACACGAGCCCCTTCTTGAGCAGCCCGTCGCGGGCCGGCGACAGCGACTGCGGCGGCCGGCCGAGGGCCTGGGCGACGGCGGCGGTCGGCACCGAGTCGTCGGCGGCGTCCGGTTCGGCCAGATCGGCCATGGCGCGCAGGTACTCGCGCTCGGCCGGCGTCGCCCGCTCGAAGCGCGATCCGAAGAAGCCGACGGCGAGTTCCGCCTCGGCCTCCGGCGCGGCGACGGCGATGTCCGCGGCCGTGATCGGCGAGCGCGGCGCGACGTCCCAGGCCGTCTTGCCGTAGGCCTGGACGAAGTACGGGTACCCGCCCGTGGCCGCGTACATCGCCTCGAGCGCCTCCTCGTCGAACTCGGCGTCCTCGCCCTTGGCCGGCAGCTGCAGCGCGGCGTCGGCGGCGGCCCGGTCGAGCCGGTCGATCCGCGAGTACTTGAAGAGCCGTTCGCTGTAGGACTTCGACGCCGACAGCACGGCGGGCAGGTGGGGCAGGCCGGCGCCGACGACCACCAGCGGCAGCGACTGCTGCGACAGTTCGTGGCACGCGGCGCACAGCGCGGACACGTCGTCGGTCATGAGGTCCTGCATCTCGTCGATGAAGACGGCGATGCCCCGCCCGGTGTCGGCGGCGAGGCCGGCGACGTCGGTGAGCAGCTCGACCAGGTCGATCTCGATGTCGCCCGAGTCGGCGCGTCCGGGCACGGCGGGCACGTCGATACCGGGCTGCCACCGGTCGCGCAGCTTCGGGGCTGCCGCCTTGGACGCCGGGGCGCGGTCGTCGCGCTGGGCGAAGGACTTGATCACGCCCAGGACGTGCGTGGCCTCGTCCTCGTTGCGGCCGGCGAGCTCGCGGACGGCGAGGTGCAGGGCGGCGGCGAGCG
>NZ_JBQCEE010000180.1:0-9357 GCF_051960575.1 Jatrophihabitans sp. | reverse complement strand
TGGTAAAATAACCACCCCGAGGCTACCCCCTCCTACAAGATTTACCTTTCCCCCCGCCTGGGGGGGCCCTAATCCGCGCCCGCCCCGTTCGGCGTCTTGTCCCCGATCTTGATGCCCGGGCCGGGCCGTAGGTCGGGGAGGGCATCTTGGTCGGACGAGGCCGGCCCGCCGCGTCCGGACCTGGATGGCTGTCCCGGGCGATGACCCGCTGCGAGCATCAACATCCGGCCGGACGCGGGGCCGCACAGCCCGTCCGGCGCCCGCGCACAGGCTCGATGCACCCCGCTCAGGACGGGCGTCGGACTGCCGATAGAGGGCCCGGAAGATCGAGGTGAGCCGGAAGCTACTGCCGGGTAGCATGGCCGCACCGAGCTACTGAGAGCCGTTCAGCAGTGCCCGGAACAATTCGTACGTCACCCACAACCGTGACGTATCGTTGTTTCGCGGCGATGTCGGGTTCCTGTGAGGTATCACCCAGCCGCGTCACCTCGCCTGGTCCAAGTCGTTGTTTCCTTCGGTCGTTGACGGTGTGTCCGGGGTCACCGTCGTGCATCACATGGAGAGGGGCGCCACGTGGGTGTCGAAGTTGCGGTCCACGAGCTGACCAAGACCTTCGGGCGGCAGACCATCTGGCGCGACGTCACCCTCACGCTGCCGCCGGGCGAGGTGTCGGCCCTGCTCGGGCCGTCCGGTACCGGCAAGTCGGTGTTCCTGAAGTCGCTCATCGGGCTGCTCAAGCCGGACAAGGGCTCGATCTTCATCCGCGACGTCGACATCGCGAACTGCTCCGAGGGTCAGCTCTACGAGACCCGCAAGCTGTTCGGCGTGCTGTTCCAGGACGGCGCCCTGTTCGGCTCGATGAACCTCTTCGACAACGTCGCCTTCCCGCTTCGTGAGCACACGAAGAAGACGGAGAAGGAGATCCGTGACATCGTCATGGAGAAGATGGACATGGTCGGTCTGGCCGGCGCGGAGGGCAAGCTCCCCGGCGAGATCTCGGGCGGTATGCGCAAGCGCGCCGGCCTGGCCCGGGCCATGGTGCTCAACCCCGAGGTGATCCTGGTCGACGAGCCCGACTCGGGCCTCGACCCCGTGCGCACCACCTACATCAGCCAGCTGTTCCTCGACGTGAACGCGGCCACGGACGCCACGTTCCTCATCGTCACGCACAACATCAACATGGCCCGGACGGTGCCGGACAACCTCGGCATGCTCTTCCGTCGCGAGCTGGTCATGTTCGGCCCGCGCGAGGTGCTGCTGAGCTCCGAGGAGCCGGTCGTCAAGCAGTTCCTCAACGGCCGCATGAACGGCCCGATCGGCATGTCCGAGGAGAAGGACGCCGCGACCATGGCGGCCGAGCAGGCGCTCATGGAGTCGGGCCACCACCTCGGCGGCGTCGAGGACATCACCGGTATCCCGCCGCAGATGGTCGCCTCGCCGGGCATGCCCGAGCGCCGCGCGATCCACCGCCGCCGTGCCCGCGTCCAGGCGATGATGCACACGCTGCCCGAGGCGGCCCAGCGCGCGATCCGCGACATCATCGCGCAGGAGGAGGCCGAGGAGGCCCGCGGTCACCAGCAGCAGCCGCAGGGCGCCCAGCAGCAGTACGAGCCGCACCCGGACGAGTACGAGGTCGTGCGCCCGCAGCCCTACGCGCAGCAGCCGGGCGGACACTGATGCCATCCCTGTCGCCTGTCGGCGGCGTCCGCCAGTCCGGGCGGTTGTTCGCGCTGTTCCTCGACGTCGGGCGGATGACGTTCAAGCGTCCGTTCCAGACGCGCGAGTTCATCCAGCAGGCCTGGTTCATCGCCAGCGTCACGATCGTCCCGACCTCGCTCGTCGCGATCCCGTTCGGCGCGGTCATCGCGCTCCAGCTCGGTGACCTCTCGCGGCAGATCGGTGCCCAGTCGTTCACCGGCGCCGCGTCGGTGCTCGCGATCATCCGCGAGGCGAGCCCGATCGTCGTCGCGCTGCTGATCGCCGGCGCCGGCGGCTCGGCCATCTGTGCCGACCTCGGCAGCCGCAAGATCCGCGACGAGATCGACGCGATGGAGGTGCTCGGCATCTCGCCGGTGCAGCGCCTCGTCGTGCCGCGCGTGCTCGCCTGCGTCCTGGTCTCGACCGCCCTCAACGGCCTGGTCTGCGTCGTCGGCGTCGCCGGTGGCTACTTCTTCAACGTCGTGCTGCAACATGGCACGCCCGGCGCGTACCTGGCCTCGTTCTCGGCGCTCGCGCAACTGCCCGACCTCTACACCGGCGAGATCAAGGCGTTGATCTTCGGGATCATCGCCGGCGTCGTGGCGGCCTACAAGGGCCTCAACGCCGGGGGCGGTCCGAAGGGCGTGGGTGACGCCGTGAACCAGTCGGTCGTCATCACGTTCCTGCTGCTGTTCATGGTCAACTTCGTGATCACGGCCGTGTACTTCCAGGTCGTCCCGGCGAAGGGTTCCTGATGGCCACCGACATCGTCGCGAGCGCGCGGAAGGCGATCAACGTCCCGCTCACCTCGCTGGACGGCCTCGGCGAGCAGCTCTCGCTCTACGCCCGCGCCCTGGCCTGGACGCCGCGCACGGTGCGTCGCTACAAGAAGGAGACGCTGCGCCTGCTGTCCGAGGTGGTCTTCGGCAGCGGCTCGCTCGCCGTCATCGGCGGCACGGTCGGCGTCATCTCGGTCATGTGCTTCTTCACCGGCACCGAGGTCGGCATCCAGGGCTACTCGGCGCTCGGCAACCTGGGCGTCTCGTCCTACACCGGCTTCATCACCGCGTTCTTCAACACCCGCGAGATCGCGCCGGTGGTCGCGGGCCTGGCGTTGTCGGCGACGGTGGGGTGCGGCTTCACCGCCCAGCTCGGCGCCATGCGGATCAGCGAGGAGATCGACGCGCTCGAGGTCATGGCCGTGCCGTCGCTGCCGTTCCTCGTGACGACCCGCATCATCGCGGGCTTCATCGCGGTCATCCCGCTCTACATCATCGGACTGCTGTCGTCATACCTGTCGTCCTACCTGATCGTCGTCTACTACTTCCACGACTCGGCCGGCACGTACTCGCACTACTTCCACCTGTTCCTGCCGCCGCAGGACGTCATCTTCTCCTTCCTCAAGGTGCTCGTCTTCGCGATCATCGTGATCCTGACCCACTGCTACTACGGCTACACCGCTTCGGGTGGTCCCGCCGGCGTGGGCCTGGCCGTGGGCCGTGCCGTCCGCCTGGCGATCGTCGCGTTGAACGTCGTCGACTTCTTCCTCTCCTTCGCGATCTGGGGTTCCAACACCAGCGTCCGGTTGGCGGGTTGACGTGGCCGAGAAGCGTGGAGGAGTCATCAAGCAGCGCCTGCTGGGCGTGGTCTTCCTGGCAGTGCTCGTCGGCCTGATCGGCCTGTCGATCGCCATCTACAACAAGGCGTTCACCCCGACCGTCGACATCAAGCTCGACACCGACCACACCGGCAACTCGCTCATCCAGGCCTCGGACGTGAAGCTGCGCGGCATCATCGTCGGCACGGTCACGGGCACCCAGTCCAAGGGTGACGGGGCCGTCGTCTCGATCTCGCTCGAGCCGAGCCGGGTCAAGGACATCCCGAAGAACGTGACGGCACAGATCCTGCCGAAGACGCTGTTCGGCGAGCAGTACGTCTCGCTGAACATCCCGGCGAACCCGAGCCCGCAGCACATCAGCGAGGGCGACGTCATCCCGCAGGACCGCTCGACCTCCGCGCTCGAGGCCGAGAAGGTGATCGGTGACCTCCTACCGATCCTGCAGGCGGTCAAGCCGGCCGAGCTCAACGCCACCCTCACCAGCGTCGCCACGGCGCTGAGCGGACGCGGCACGAAGCTCGGGCAGACGATCGTCAACCTCAACTCGCTGCTCAAGGACTTCAACCCGCACACGCAGCAACTGGCCGACGATCTCGACAAGCTCGGCCAGAACGCCGACCTCTACAACTCGGTCGCACCGCAGCTGTTCGACACGTTGAACAACCTCAAGACGACGTCGACGACGATCACCGCCAAGAGCGCGGCGCTCGACTCGCTGCTCACGACGGCCACCGACACGTCGTCGGTGCTGCAGAGCTTCCTGGCCGAGAACAAGGAACGGCTCATCCGCCTCGTCGGCAGCCAGGATTCGATCTCCCGGCTGCTGAACCAGTACGCCCCCGAGCAGCAGTGCCTGGTGAACGGCATCGCCCACCTGTACGACCTGGCCGCCTCGGTCATCCAGGACCACCAGATCAACCTCAGCGCCACGATCGACACCACCGGCCTCGGCAAGTACAAGCCCGGCGAGCAGCCGCGCACGGTGACCGGCTACGGGCCGAGCTGCTTCGGCCTGCCGAACCCGCCCGTGCCGTTCCAGATCCCGGACAAGTACAAGTGCCTCAACGACGGCGCCGCGCTCACGAAGGACCCGTGCGCGGCGAAGCCGAGCTATGACGCGGCACGTGCCCTCAACTCGCCGGAGGAGAAGGTCATCGTCAACAGCATCATCGCCCAGTCGCTCGGCGAGCCGGCGACGAAGGTGCCGTCGTCGGCGACCGTGCTCGCAGCACCGCTGCTGCGCGGGACCTCGGTGGTGCTCAAGTGAGGGGCCTCGCCGCACCGCTGATCAAGCTGATCATCTTCCTGGTGGTCACGGCCACCGCGACGCTCGTGCTCGCCGGCATCATCAGCAACTCGATCTCCGGCGACACCACGACCTACAAGGCGATGTTCACCGACGCCACCGGCGTGCAGGAGGGCGACGACGTCCGCATCGCCGGCGTGCGTGTCGGCACAGTCGACGGCGTGCAGCTCGTGCGCCCGAAGCAGGGCGGCCGCAGCGAGGCGGAGGTGACCTTCGACGTGCTCAGCAGCCGCCCGCTGCCGAAGAGCACGAACGTCACCATCCGCTACCGGAACCTCGTCGGGCAGCGCTACCTCAACGTCACGCAGGGCGCCGGCGACTCGACCGCCATGCTGAAGAGCGGCGACACCATCCCGATCGAGCAGACCCAGCCGGCGCTCGACCTCACCGTGCTGTTCGGCGGCTTCAAGAACATCGTCGCCGGGCTGTCGGCCGACCAGATCAACCTGCTCTCGGACGAGGTCGTGCAGAGCCTGCAGGGCGAGGGCGGCGCCATCCAGGCGCTGTTCGGCACCGTCGCCGACCTCACCAACTCGCTGGCCGACAAGGACCAGGTGATCGGCGACGTCATCGACAACCTGTCGACGACGCTCACGACGCTGGACGCGCACGACGCCCAGCTCAGCGACCTCATCGTCCAGCTGCGCCGGTTCGTGTCCGGCCTGGCGCAGGACCGCACCCAGCTCGGGCAGGCGATCGTCGGCATCAACCAGCTGACGACGCGCACCTCGAACCTGTTCACCGACGCCCGAGCGCCGCTGGCGAAGGACGTCAAGGACCTCACCGGCCTGGTCGGGGTGCTGAACGACAACCAGACCGGCCCGAACGGGTTGCAGAACCTCATCACCGAGCTGCCGCCCACCATCGCCGGGCTCATCCGGACGGCCAGCTACGGCTCGTGGTTCAACTTCTACCTGTGTGACGTGACGGGTTACATCACCCTGCCGAGCGGCCAGCAGGCCCCGCTGAACACGCAGTCGACCGACGCGAGGTGCAACTGATGGCGAACCCCGTGCCGCCGCAGGACGCGGCGCCGCAGGGCGGCGCCGGCGACGGCGTGAACTCGACCCCGCTGACCACGCGCAAGGCGCCGAAGATCGGCAAGTCGTTCAGCTCGCGCAACCCGACGCCGATCGGCGCCATCGGTCTCGTGCTGCTGCTCGCCCTGCTCTGGGCGGCGTTCAACGCCGAGAGCCTGCCGCTCATCGGCGGCGGCACGACCTACCACGCGCAGTTCCACGAGTCGGCCAACCTGCGGATCAACGACGACGTGCGGATCGCCGGCGTCAAGGTCGGGAAGGTGACCGGCGTCAGCCTGCACGACGACATGGTGACGGTCGA
The DNA here is from genome assembly GCF_051960575.1 of Jatrophihabitans sp. GTDB lineage: Bacteria > Actinomycetota > Actinomycetes > Mycobacteriales > Jatrophihabitantaceae > JBQCEE01. The sequence goes on along the minus strand of NZ_JBQCEE010000180.1, from coordinate 3,394 downwards.
TTTCACGGTGAAGAACGCCTTCATCGGCGACCAGAGCGCGGCGACCATCAAGATCAAGACGCTGCTGGGATCGAAGCTGCTCGACATCGACTCGGTCGGCTCGAAGGCGCTGCCGGCCGGCGGGACGATCCCGTTGAGCCGCAACATGTCGCCGTTCGACGTGTACCCGGCGTTCACGGCGCTCACCAACACCGTCGACTCGATCGACACGAACAAGCTGCAGGCTGCCTTCCAGACGCTGACCTCGGACTTCAAGGACACCCCGACCGAGGTCAAGGGCCTGGTGACCGGCCTGTCGCGGCTGTCGACCACCATCGCGAGCCGTGACCAGGCCCTGCAGACCCTGCTGCAGCACGCGAAGAACGTCACCGGCGTGCTGGCCGCCCGCGACCAGGACCTGCGTGCGCTGCTCACCGACGGTGGGCTGCTGCTCGACGAGCTCAATGCCCGCCGCGACGCGATCCACTCGCTGCTGGTGAACACGCAGGCACTGTCGACGCAGCTCAGTGGCTTCGTCCACGACAACGAGAAGACGATCGGGCCGCTGCTCGACGAGCTGAACAACCTGACCAGCTTCCTGCTGAAGAACCAGGAGACGCTCGACCGCGGCCTGTCGCTGCTGGGCCCGTTCTATCGGGTGTTCAACAACGTGATCGGCAACGGGCGCTGGTTCGACAACTACATCACGAACCTCAGCGTGCCCGGCCTGCTCAAGAACCTGACGGGGATCTGACCATGGCCAAGCTCCCGAAGAGGGCCACCCAGGGCATCGTCGCGGTCGTCGTCGTCGCGCTGGTCGCCGGCGTGCTGTACTTCGTGCTCTCCGGCAACGACACCCGGTCGATCAGCGCCGACTTCGACGAGGGCATCGGTGTCTACCCGGGCACGCCGGTCAAGGTGCTCGGGGTCGACGTCGGCGAGGTGTCGAGCGTCAAGCCGAAGGGCGCGAGCGTCCACATCGTCATGGACGTCGAGAACCAGTACAAGCTGCCCTCGGACGCCACGGCGGTCGAGGTCGCGAACTCGCTGGTCAGCGACCGCTACATCCAGCTGTCCCCGTACTCCGGCAGCGGCCCGACGCTGCCGGCCGGTGCGAACATCCCGCTGAACCGCACGTCGAGCCCGGCCGAGCGCGACGACATCTACAAGGCGCGGAACAACCGCGCCCCAGCGCTCGGCCCGAACGGCGCGAACAAGAACGGTGCGTTGCAGGACCTGCTGCACGTCGCGGCGGCGAACCTCACCGGCAACGGCAAGGCCATCGGCACCAGCATCGACAAGCTCTCGCAGGCGGCGCAGACGTTGGCGAACAACAAGGGTGACCTGTTCGCCACGGTGAAGAACCTGCAGCTGTTCACCCAGACGCTGCAGCAGTCGGACGCCGCGGTGCGCCACTTCGAGGAGCAGCTGGCCACCGTCTCGAACCAGCTGGCCGGCGAGCGGGCCGACTTCGGCCAGGCGCTCAAGCTGCTCGGCACCGCGCTGAACGACGTCGCCACCTTCGTCCGCACCAACAACGCGAAGTTCCACACCGGCATCAAGGGCCTCGAGGGCGTCACCGGCCTCCTGCTGCGCGAGAAGCAGTCGTTGAACGAGGCGCTGGCGATCGCGCCCTACGCGCTGGCCAACATCGTGCACGCCTACCAGCCGGATCTCGGCGTCATCGCCACGCGTGGCAACCTGGCCTCGCTCACTGACCCCGGCCAGTTGTGCCAGGTCTTCGCCGACCTGAGCGCCGGCCAGCTGAAGTCGCTGCTCGGCGACATCCTCGCGCCGGTCTACTCGGCGTGCACCCAGGTGCTCAGCAAGCTGCCGGGCGGCCTCACCCTGCCGACGATCCCCGGGCTGGACCTCAAGGGCCTGACCGGTCAGTCGGCCGGACAGGTGAAGCTGTCGAAGGACGAGATCGTCCCGGCGGTGCACGCCGCGGTCGACGACGCGCCGGTCGGTGGCCTGATCACGGGCGGAGGCAAGTGATGCGCGGGCGTCTCGTCGCCGGCCTCGTCGGGGCCACGCTCGCCCTGAGCGGGTGCAGCTTCAGCATCTACGGCACGAACCTGCCGGGCGGCACCGACGTCGGCGACCACCCGTACACCGTCACCGCCTACTTCAGCGATGTGCTCGACCTCGTGCCGCAGGCGAACGTCAAGGTCAACGACGTCGCCGTGGGCAAGGTCGAGTCGATCTCGCTGAGCAAGGCGAGCGACGCGCAGCTGGTCGGCGGCGCGAACGCGGTCGGCTGGACGGCCAAGGTCAAGATGGAGGTGCGCGGGGACGTCGACCTGCCCGAGAACGCGCGCGCGACCATCCAGCAGACGACGCTGCTCGGCGAGAAGTTCGTCCAGCTGTCGCAGCCGTTCACGGCGCCCTCGGCCACCAAGCTGCACAACGGATCGCAGATCCCGCTCTCGCGCACCGCGTCGGCCCCGGAGGTCGAGGAGGTGCTCGGCGCCCTCTCGCTCGTGCTGAACGGCGGCGGCATCCAGCAGGTGCACATCATCGCGACCGAGCTCAACAACGCCCTGCGCGGCCACGAGAGCGACGTCCGGTCGCTGCTGAGCGAGCTGCAGAACTTCACCAAGACGCTGGACGACCAGAAGAACCGCATCATCGATGCGCTGGTCAGCGTCGACAACCTGTCGAAGACGCTGAACAAGCAGTCCGACGTCCTGGTCACGACGCTGAACACGATGCCGCAGGCGTTGAAGATCCTCGCCGACGAGAAGGACCAGCTGCTCAAGCTGCTCGAGGGCCTCAGCAGCCTCGGGGTGACGGCCACCGACGTCCTGAACAAGACCCAGACCCAGCTCGTCAGTTCGCTGCGCGAGATCAACCCGACCCTGGTCAACCTGACCCAGGTCGGATCGAACCTCCCGAAGATGCTGAAGATCGCCGGCTCGTTCCCCTTCCCGATCGGGCTCACCCGGGAGTTCGTGCGCGGCGACTACGCCAACCTGCACCTGTATCTGAACTTCAACCTGCAGGACCAGCTCTGCGGGCTCGGGATCATCAAGTGCAACGGCAACACCAGCACGGCGGGCAAGCACAAGCTCACCGCTTCGTCGGCGTCGGCCCCTGCAGTCCCGGACACGAGCACGACCACCGACTCGCTGCCGCCGATGCTCATCGGCGCGGGGCGGTGACCCGGCCGTGCTGCGTCGCTCCACCCAGATCCAGCTGGTGCTCTTCCTGATCATCACGCTCGTCGGCGTCAGCTACGTGTCGGCCAACTACGTGGGGCTGACGAAGAAGCTGTTCGACTCGTCCGGTTGCACGGTGAAGGCGGATTTCCCGGATTCGGGTGGGATCTTCACGAATGCCGAGGTGACGTATCGGGGTGTGACGGTCGGCAAGGTGGGGTCGTTGCGGGTGATCCCGAACGGTGTGCAGGTGG
>NZ_JBQCEE010000179.1:0-2785 GCF_051960575.1 Jatrophihabitans sp. | reverse complement strand
CGCCGTCTCGTTGATCAGCCGAATGCCGGTACGGACCCGTACCGGCGGGACGACTCCAGGAGTGCCCGCCCATGCGCCGATCCCGCCCGCTCGCCGCCGCCGTCACCGGCTCGGTCGCCCTCGCGCTGGCCGCCGCCGCGGTCGGCGGCACGCCCGCCGCCGCCACCGCGGCCTACAGCGTCCAGACCCTGCACTTCGCGGTCGCGACCGGCGCCGACGGCAGCACGCCGTGCGACATCATCGGCGACCTCTACCTGCCGGCGGACGCCTCGCCGACGCACAAGGTGCCGGCGATCCTGACCACGAACGGCTTCGGCGGGTCGAAGGACGACCAGGCCGGCATCGGCGCCTACTTCGCCGGCACGCAGGACTACGCCGTGCTCTCGTACTCAGGGCTCGGGTTCGGCGGGTCGGGCTGCAAGATCACCCTGGACGATCGCGACCACGACGGCCGGGCGGCGAGCCAGTTGGTGAGCTACCTCGGCGGCGCGTCGGGCATCGCGTTCACCGACGCGGCCCACACGACGCCGGCGCCGGCGCTGACCGTCGTGCAGCGCGACGCGAAGGGCTCCGACGGCAGGCCGCACGCGAACGACCCCCGGGTCGGCATGATCGGCGGCTCGTACGGCGGCCAGATCCAGTTCGCCGCGGCCGCGGTCGACCCGCGCATCGACACGATCGTCCCGCAGATCACCTGGAACGACCTGGCCTACTCGCTCGACCCGAACAACACCGCCCAGACCAAGGGCGTCACCACCAGCACGCCGGGCGCGGTGAAGCTGAACTGGGCCGCGGGCTTCTCGGCCGAGGGCGCGGTGCAGGGCGTGCAGCAGGGGCAGGCCGACCCGTCACGGCTCGTCGGCTGCCCGAACTTCGCCGACTTCGTCTGCCCGGCGCTCGTCACCGGCGGCACCACGGGCTACCTGCAGCCGGACGCGATCGCCGCGCTGCAGACGGCGTCCGTCTCGACCTACTACTCCGCCGTCAAGATCCCGGTGCTGCTCATGCAGGGCGAGACCGACACCCTGTTCAACCTCACCGAGGCGATCGCGACGTACAAGGCGCTCAAGGCGCAGGGCACGCCGGTGCAGATGATCTGGCAGCAGTGGGGCCACTCGGGCGGCCCGGCCGCGGGCGAGTACGACGCCTCGGCGCCGGACCCGGCGACGCAGTACGACACGCAGCGCATCGTCAACTGGTTCAACCACTACCTGCGCGGCTCGTCGGTCTCGACCGGCCCCGCGTTCGCCTACTTCCGCGACTGGGTCTCGTACACCGGCCGCGCGGACGCCGCCTACGCGTCCTCGTCGAGCTTCCCGGTCGGCACCGCGAAGAACTTCTACCTCGGCGGCAGCAACGGCCTGGTCGGCCTCGCCTCGGACGCGACGGCCGGCTCGCAGTCGTTCGTGACGCCCCCGGCGGGCCTGCCCACGTCGCTCGACCCGCAGGACGTCTTCGGCAGCTACACGGGATCGGCGACGACGAACGACCCGGACGCGCCGGGCACCGCAGCGACGTGGACCACCACGGCGCTCTCGGCACCCGTGGACGTCGCGGGCTCGCCGACGCTGCGACTGCAGGTGAGCGCACCGACCGCCGCGCTCACGCAGCTCACCGGACCGGCCGGCCAGCTGGTGCTGTTCGTCAAGCTGCAGGACGTCGCCCCGGACGGCACGGTGTCGCTCATCCGTGGCCAGGTGGCGCCGATCCGCGTCCCCGACGTGACCGCGCCGTTCACGGTGACGCTGCCGGCGATCGTCCACCAGTTCGCCGCGGGGCATCAGCTGCGCCTGGACATCGCGGGCGGCTCGCTGAACTACCGCGGCGGCGTCACCCCGACGCCGGTCACCATCGCCTCCGGCCCGACGCAGGTGCTCACCCTGCCCACCGTCGCCGGCTGACCTGGGAACCGCGTCCACGGTGACGGACCACCCGCGCGGGTGACGGATCGAGAGATCGGGTGACGGCGAATTCGCCGTCACCCGATCTTCATGTCCGTCACCCGACCTCGCGGTCCGTCACCGACACCGCGGAAGCGTCACCCGCGGCGGGAGTGCGCGCGGGCGGACGCGTAGAGGCAGACCGCGGCGGCGGCGGCCAGGTTGAGGCTCTCGGCGCGGCCGAGGATCGGCACCGAGACGGTGAGGTCGGCGGCGGCGAGCACGGCGGGCGGCAGGCCGTGGGCCTCGTTGCCGAACAGCCAGAGGGTGGGCGCGCCGAGCAGGTCGGCGTCGAGGTCGAACAGCGACGCCGTGCCGCCGCCCGTGGTCGCGAGCACGCAGTAGCCGGCGCGGCGGGCGGCGGGCACGAGGTCGTCGACGGGGTGGCCCGCCACCACGTCCAGGTGGAACAGGCTGCCCGCGGACGCCCGCACCGCCTTGCCGTTGTACGGGTCGACGCCCGTGCCGGCCAGGACGACGGCGCCCGCGCCCGCGGCGTCGGCGGTGCGCAGGATCGTCCCTGCGTTGCCGGGATCGTTCGTCTCGACCAACGCCGCGACGAGCGGCGGCCGCCGGTCGAGCGCGGCGGTGAGCGGCACGTCGATGGCACGGCAGACGGCGACGAGCCCCTGCGGGGTCACCGTCTCGGAGAGCGCGGCCGCCGCCTTGACCGAGATCTCGTCGACCCGGATGCCCGCCGAGACGGCGGTGCCGACGATGTCGCGGTGCCGCGCGGACGCCTCGGCCGTCGCGAAGAGCTCGACCACGACGTCGGGTGCGCGCAGGGCCTCGCGGACCGCCTGCGCGCCCTCGGCGAGGAAACGCCCGGCCTCGCGACGGCCCGC
>NZ_JBQCEE010000178.1:0-22866 GCF_051960575.1 Jatrophihabitans sp. | reverse complement strand
GGGGGGGAAGCGCGGGAACCTCACCCGCCCCGTCCGCGTCCGGGCCAACACCGGCGGGCCCCGGTCGGCGGGGGCCGGGCTGCGGTGGCGTGGACGGAGCACGCCCGGCCCGCGCCAGCTACTTGATGGTCGGCAGGAGCGCCTTCATCTCGGTGATTTCGTTGCTCTGGCCAGCGATGATCGACTTGGCCAGTGTCTTCGCGTCACCGTTCTGACCGCGGGTCAATTCGGTGTTGGCCATGGTGATCGCGCCGGTGTGGTGGGTGATCATCTGGCTGAGGAACAGCTTGTCGAAGGTGCTGCCGGTGGCGGAGTTGAGTTTCGCCATGTCGGCGGCGCTCATCATGCCGGGCATGGTCATCGAGTCGCTGGTGGAGCCCATGTCCATGCCGCCCATGGTCGTGTCGGGGACGGGCTTGTTCCATCCTTTGAGCCAGCCGGACATGAGGCTGATCTCGGGCGACTGCTCGTTTTCGATGCGCTGGGCGAGCTGCTTGACCTTCGGGCTAGCCGCCTTGGTCAGCGCCATCTTGGCCATAGCGAGGGCTTGGGCGTGGTGCGGGATCATGTCGGTGGCAAAGGTGACGTCGCCGGCGTTGTGCGGTCCGGTCGCAGGCGCGCCGGCCTGGGCCGTTCCGGATGCGGTAGGCATAGAGCTCATGCTCATGCCGCTCATCGAGTGACCGCCTGGCATGCCCGACGAATCTGCCGAGGAGTGGGACGAGCCGGAACTGCTGCAGGCGGACAGGGTGATCGCGGCGGCGGCCGCGAAGGTGGCGCCGGTCACGGCGAGGGTCTTGCGCATGGTTGTGGGTGCCTTTCGTCGGACTGGTCGAACAGGACGTGGACGTGTGCGGGCGCGGCAGCGTGTTCGCACCCGGTGCGGGTGCGTGCTGCCAAGCCGGCTCACGTCCGGCTGATCCCCAGTTCGACGAGCGACACGTCGGGCGGCGCGCGACAGCAGACGACGGAATGTCGAGGATCGGTCCGCGCCGAGCCAGCCACGATGTACGCATCGGCAGCAACCACGGCGGGCGCGTCTGTGCGCGGTGCGTCCCGCAGCACAGCGACGCAGCCCGCGTGATCCAGTCCGCAGCCACCAGGCATCGATGCGGGGGCGCCACGAAGGGCGGAAGACAGCGCGACCGGCGCGTCACGTTGCTGGCGTCCATGCATATCTGCCGACATGTCACTGACCTGTCGGTCTTCGGCACGCTGATCGGTGGGGGATGCCTCGCGCTGTCCCAGCTCGAGCGTGCCGGCCGCAGCCATCCCTGAGCTGGCCGTGGCCATGGCATCGGGCAGGCCGTGCATGGCGAACAGACCGGCCAGCACGAGGGCGGCGACCGCGCGCGACAGCGTTCTCGCCCACGTCGTCCGGCCTGTCACGCGCTCCAGTATATCCGTACGACCGTGCGGACTTGCATTCTCGCGGAGGTAAGCGTAGACCCGACGGTACTTCCGTAGGTCCGTACGGATGTCACGTCTTGGAGGTCGGCGATGTTCTTTCACGGTGTCTGGCACGGGCTGGACGAGGCGTTCTTCATGTTCTGGGAGACGCTGTGGGCGCTGGTGCTCGGGTTCGTGCTGTCCGGGGCGGTGCAGGCGTTCGTGTCGCGCACCGAGATGCGCGAGGCGCTGGGGGCGCACCGGCCGCGGGAGTTGGGCCGGGCGTCGTTCTTCGGGGTGATCAGCTCCTCGTGCTCCTACGCGTCCTCGGCGCTGGCAAAGAGTCTGTTCGCCCGTGGTGCGGACTTCACCGCGTCGGTGGTGTTCATGGTCGCCTCCACCAACCTGGTCGTGGAACTCGGGATCGTGTTGTGGCTGCTGATCGGCTGGCAGTTCGCGCTGGCCGAGTTCGTCGGCGGCGCGATCATGATCGTGCTCATCGGGTTGGTGTTGCCGCGAGTGATCCCGGCGAGATGGCTCGACGACGCGCGCCAGCGTCTCAACGCCGGCAACGCGGGCACCGCGGAGCCCGATCACGACCACGGCGCCGAGGATGATGAGGTAGCTGGCGCGGACGAGCCGCTGCGCCGCCGGCTGCGTTCCCGCCGCGGGTGGGGCGACGCCGCCGGCTACACGATCAGCGACCTCACGATGCTGCGCAAGGAGCTCGTCATCGGGTTCGTCATCGCCGGCTACCTCGCCGCTCTGGTCCCGACCGGGTTCTGGCGCTCGATCTTCCTGACCGGACACGGGTTCTGGTCGTCCCTGGAGAACGTGGTGCTGGGCCCGTTCCTCGCGATCATCAGCTTCGTCTGCTCGGTCGGCAACGTCCCGCTCGCGGCGGCGCTGTGGCAGGGCGGGATCAGCTTCGGCGGCGTCGTGTCCTTCGTGTTCGCCGACCTGATCACGCTGCCGCTGCTGTCGATCTACCGCAAGTACTACGGCACCGCCATCACGCTGCGGCTGCTCGGCGTGCTCTGGGCCGTGATGAGCCTCGGCGGGCTGATCACCGAGTACCTGTTCCGCGCAGTGCGCATCCCGGCGCCCTCGCGGCCGACGATGATCGTGCACACCGGCTTCCAGTGGAACTACACCACCATCCTCAACCTGATCGCGCTGGCCGGGTTCGCGCTCGTCTACTGGCTCTACCGGCACCGCGACACCACCGGCAGCCGCTTCGCGAAAGACCCGATGTGCGGGATGCAGATCGAGATCGACAACGCCCCCGCCCAACGGTCGAGCGCGGACGGGCCGGTGTACTTCTGCTCCGACCACTGCGCCGAACGCTACGACCGCGGCGCCGCCACCGACACCGTGACCGACCAGCCGCCTGCAGGCGCGGGACTGGCGACCGATCCGGTGTGCGGGATGGACGTCGACCCGGCCACGGCCACCGTCACCACTGAGCACGCCGGGCAGAGCGTCTACTTCTGCGGGCCGGGCTGCCGCGAGGCGTTCCTCGCCGACCCCGACCGCTACGCCGCCGAACGGAGCCCCCGTTGAGTCCGACCGACCACGCCCACCCGATCGACGCCGAACGCGTCGCGCACGCCCGGTCGCGGCTACCGTCCGCCGAGGACGCGGCTCGGCTGACGAGCCTGCTGTCGCTGATGGCCGACCCCGTCCGCATCCGGCTCATCTACGCCCTCGACGTCGCCGAGGAACTGTGCGTCGGTGACCTCGCCCTCGCCCTCGAGGTCAGCGAGGACTCCGTCACCTACGCGCTGCGGTTGCTGCGCACCGCCGGCCTCGTCCTCGCGCGCAAGCAAGGGCGCGTCGTCTACAACCGCCTCGCCCCTGACTTCCCGGAACCACTGCGCGATCACTGCCTGCGCCAGCTGGTCGCCATCACCCGCACCGCCCCGGTCGACGAGGACTGATGCCCGCGACCTGGCTGACCGTCCTCGCCTGGGTCGCGCTCGGTGTCGCGTTCGCCAGCGCCGCCTGGATCCTGGCTGACATCTACACCCGCGGCTACCGGCAGAAGATGCCGGTCATGGAAGCGGTCTGGCCGGTCACTGCCCTGTACTTCGGCCCGGCCGCGGTCTGGACGTACCGCCGCTACGGCCGCCCCACCAGCCCCCGTGGTTGACCGAGCAGGGGCTTGACAAGCCGCCGGACAAGCCGCGGTGGGCCACCATCGCCGTCGGCGTGAGTCACTGCGGGGCGGGCTGCACACTCGGCGACATTGTTGCAGAGTTCGCGGTGTTCGGTCTCGCCGTCACCGTCGCCGGGACCGCGCTGCCGTTCGAATACGCCGGCGACTACGTTCTCGCCGTCGCCCTCGGCCTGCTATTCCAGTACTTCGCCATCGCGCCGATGCGCGGGCTCGGCGTCCGTGACGGACTCAAAGCCGCCGCCAAGGCCGACATCCTCTCCCTGACCGCGTTCGAGATCGGCCTGTTCGGCTGGATGGCCCTCATGGCATTCGTGTTCTACCCGGCGCCGCACCACCTGATGCCCAACTCCCCGGTCTACTGGTTCCTCATGCAGCTCGGCATGATCATCGGCTTCGCCTCCGCCTGGCCGGCCAACGTCTGGCTCATCAACCGCGGCATCAAAGAAGCCATGTGACCGGCCACCGCCATCCCGTCCGGGTTTCCTGCCCGGTCATTGCGCCTGGCCCGCGCGTCGGGGATTCTCAGCGGAGCCGCTGGTGAGAGGGTCAGTGAGCAGTGAATTGATAAAGTCGTCCTACCGGTGGTGGGGCTCACCGGACCCGAACCGCCACCACGTGGCCAACAGTCCCTACCTGATGTCGTGGCACCGGCGTGTGCCCTGTTCCAGGTAGGGATGGACCAAGTGGGTGCACACAGTGGCTGACGTTCCCGGGCGCACCGCGGAACCGATCGATCCTGACGTCTCGGCGTCCGACCTGGACCGCTCCCGCAGCCGGGGCGGTTCGCGGTGGCGTGGCGGCGAAGGGCCGGTGCTGCTGGTCGTCGCGACCGGCGGTGCGCTCGGCGCGCTCGCCCGTTACGCGGCGGGCCGCTGCTGGCCCACCGCGGCGGGGACCTTTCCGTGGACGACGTTCGCCGTCAATGTGGTCGGATGCTTCCTGATCGGTGTCCTGCTGGTGCTGGTCTCCGAGGTGTTCAGCCCACACCGGCTCATCCGCCCGTTGCTGGGCACCGGTGTGCTGGGCGGCTTCACCACCTTCTCGACCTACGCCGTCGACGCGCAACGGCTCATCGAGGACCGGCACCCCGGAACAGCCCTGGCCTACCTCGCCGCGACCGTGACCGCGGCGCTGGTCGCGGTGACCGTGGCCGTGCGGGGGACACGGACCATCGCGTCATGGGTTCGGCGATGACGCTGATCTTGGTGATCGTCGGAGCCGCGATCGGGGCACCGGCGCGCTACCTGACCGACAAGGCGGTCCAGACGCGCCACGACACCGCTTTCCCGTGGGGCACGTTCACCGCCAACGTGCTCGCGTGCCTCGTGCTCGGCGCGATCACCGGAGCGGCGCTGACCGGAGCAGCCGGCGCCAGCACACAGGCCCTGATCGGCACCGGCTTCTGCGGCGCGTTGAGCACCTACTCGACCTTCTCCTTCGAATCGTTCCGGCTGGCCGAGCAGGGCGCGCGCTTCTTCGCCGTCGCCAACATCGCCGCCAGCATCGCCGCTGGAGTGGGCGCGGTCTTCTTGGGCTCCGCTGTCGCGCAAGCAATCTGGCCGTGACTGAACCGCCACGACCTGACCCGAATCACGCCGGGCGCCGAGCGGGTGGCAGTCGACGCACACCCGAGCGCCGAGGCACGTCGACTCCTACCAGTATGGCCGGCTTTCCAACTGTCGGACGCGACCTCGCCGTACCCGGGCCGGCTGACGCCGATGATCAGCGTGCCCCCTCGGGCCGCCATGCCGATGCGCGACATGGGCGGGCGCGGAAGGGGGGACCCATCCATCCTCTCTCTGGTACCCCGGGGGGTATCTGTGAGTTCGAGTATAACCGGACCGCGGGGCTCGGTTACCCCCAGGGGTATCCGTATACTCTGACGCATGGTGATCGAGAGCGAAGCGACCGACGACGTGGTCAAGCGGCTGCGCCGCATTGAAGGACAGATCGGCGGCATCATCCGCATGCTCGAGGAGCAGCGTGACTGCGCCGAGGTGGTCACCCAGCTCGCTGCCGCGAGCCGGGCGCTGGACCGCACCGGGTTCAAGTTGCTGTCGGCCGGGATGCGGCAGTGCATGTCCAGCGCCGCCGCGGGCCAGGCCGAGCCGATGAGTCCGGAACAGATGGAGAAGCTCTTCCTCACCCTGGCGTGACCTACTCGTTGTCGCTCTATGTCTCGAGCCGCGATCTGTGCATACCCTGCCCCGTACCCCATACAGGAGCCCTGCTGTGACCACGACCGACCACCGCTCCGGCGATCGGCCCGCCACCTCACCGTCCGCCCCGCCCGGCCACGACACCGGTAACGAGCAGCGCACCGGCCTGGGCCGCCTGGGCGCCTGGGCCGCCAGCCATCTCCGTGCCGTGCTCGTGTTGTGGCTGCTGGTCTTGGCCGTGTTCGGTGCGTTCGCGCCCAAGGTCGAGTCGGCGCTGTCCGGCGCCGGATGGCAGGACTCCGGCAGCCAGTCGGTCGCGGCCCGGGCGGTCATCGCCCAGAACTTCCACGGCCTCAGCGCCACAGCCCTGCAGGTGGTCGTCCACGACGGCGCATCACCAATCGCCAAGGATCCCGCGGCCCAGCACGTCGTCGCCAAGGTCGAAGCGCTGCTCAAGGCCGATCCTCGCGTCTCGGTCGTCGTCCCGCCGCAGCCGGGCACGTCCCTGTCCCGAGATGGCCACACGGCCATCGTCCAGGCCGGAGCAGCCGCGGACGCGAACGCGATGGTGCGCGCCGCGGACGCCCTGACCGCGCCCATGAGCGGGCTTGCCACCTCGACGGTGTCGGTCAATCTGACCGGAGACAGCGCGCTGTGGTCGGACTTCAATAAGGTCAACCACGCGGCGATGATCAAGTCCGAAGTGCTGTCCTGGCCGGTCACGATGGTCGTGCTCGTCATCGCCTTCGGCAGTCTGGTCGCCGCGGGCCTGCCGTTGATGCTCACGATGATCGGACTGCTCACCGCGGCCGGGGCGCTCGTCATCGCCACCCACATCGCCCCGGTCAGCGTGTGGGCGCTGAACTTCGCGATGATGTTCGCCCTCGCCCTGGGCATCGACTACGCGCTGTTCCTCGTCGTCCGCTTCCGGGCCGCTCTCGCCAAACGCGGCGCGCAGCGCGGCGACCGGCAGGCCTCGATCGATGCGGTCGCCGAGACCATGGCGACCGCGGGCAAGGCCGTCGCGTTCTCCGGCATCACCGTCCTGGTGTCGCTGTCCACGGTCCTGCTCGTCCCGTCGCCGGCATTCCGGTCAATGGCGCTGGGCATCATGCTCTCCGTTGTCGCCGTCTTGGCTGCGACGCTGACGTTGCTTCCGGCCGTGCTCGGCAAACTCGGCACCAGAATCGACGCCGGCCGCGTGCGGCTGCCCGGCGCCGGCCGCCGCGACGCCCGGCACGCCGCAAAGGCCACCGCCGCGGCCGCCGCGGGCGGTGAGCGGCACCGCCGCGGACTGGAAAAGCTGCTGCATCACTGGGGCGCGCTGCTGCACCGCCGACCGTGGGCCGCAGGCACGCTCGTCATCGCCGCGCTCGCGGTGCTGGCCGCACCGGTGCTCGGGCTGCGCACCGGCATGCCGTCGATCACGATCATCCCCACCGACCAATCCGCCCGCGCCGGCTACACCCAGGTCGTCGACGCGTTCGGACCCGGCGCACCGGGCATGCTGCAGGTCGTCACCCCCACCGGCGAGGCCGCCACCGCGCGAGACGCCCTCAAGGCCGACCCGGGCATCGCCGCCGCCCTGCCCGCCGGGCAGCACAACGGCTGGACCATGACCATGGCGATCCCCACCACGGACGCCTCGTCAGCCGCGACCGGCGCCACCATCGACCGGATCCGCCACGAGCTGCCCCGCGGCGCACTGGTCGGCGGCGCGGCGGCGGAGAACCACGACCTGGAAACGGCGCTGTCGAACCGCACGCCGCTGGTGTTCGGGCTGCTGATCGCGCTGGGGTTCGTGCTGCTGCTCGTCGCGCTCGGCAGTCCACTGGTCGCCTTCGTGGGTACGGTCACCAACCTGGCCTCGATCGCGGCGGAGTTCGGCGTCGCGCGGCTGATCTTCCAGGACGGCCACCTGGCCGGCGTGCTCAGCTTCCAGCCGCAGGGCTTCGTCGACGCCTGGGGACCGCTGTTCTTCGGCGCGATGCTCACCGGCGTCGCAATGGACTACACCCTGTTCCTGCTCTCCGCCGCCCGCGAACACTACGACGCCACCGGCGACCCACAGCACGCAATGCGGGAAGCGCTGCGTACGTCCGGACGCGTCGTCGTCGCCGCAGCCGGGGTGATGGTCGCGGTGTTCCTCACCTTCGCCCTCTCCGGCCCGCTCGCGCCAAAGGAGATGGGGATCATCCTCGCCGCCGCCGTCTTCCTCGACGCCCTGTGCATCCGACTCGTCGTCCTACCCGTCGTCCTGCGCCTGACCGGACACGCCGCCTGGCACGCGCCACGCTGGCTGGCCCGCCTGCTGCCCGACGTCCGCTTCAACCACTGATACCGCCGACTGACCCCGCCACCAACTGAACCCGCCAACTGACCCCGCCACCGACTGACCGCCACCGACTGACCCCGCCACCGACTGACCCCGCAATCACGAAGGAGATGACCGTGATCGATTCCGGTATGAGCATCGTGCTGGACACCGACCTGTCCACCGCCCGCCGACTGGTCGAGGCCGCGCTCGCCGAGCAGGGCTTCGGCGTCCTGACCGAGATCGATGTCGCCGCGACCCTGAAGACCAAGCTCGGTAAGGACGTCCCGGCGCAGCTCATCCTGGGCGCGTGCAACCCCGTCCTCGCCGACCGCGCGCTCAGCGCCGAGGCGTCCATCGGGCTGCTCCTGCCGTGCAACGTGACGCTGCGTGACGGCGGCGACGGACGCACGATCGTCGCGGCGCTCGACCCGGCGACCATGGTGTCGTTCACCGGGAACGCCGATCTGGAGCCGGTCGCGACCGAGGCGCGCGCCAAGCTGGCCGCCGCCCTCAATGTCCTCCGCCCGGACGCGACGCAGTGAGCGCGACCCAGGCCGGGCAGGCCGCTGTCCGCGCCGGGTGGCCGTTGCATCGCATCCTGTTCCTCCTCGCGGGCACCCTCACGCTCTCTGGCGTCGTCGTCGCCGCGACGGTATCGACCTGGTTCCTGCTCGTCCCGGCCATGGTCGGCGTAAACCAGCTGCTCATGGTCGCCACCGGATGGTGCCCTATGTCGCTACTGCTGACCCGCCTCGGCGCCCGGCCGGGTGCATGTTGAGCACCGCGCCGGCGATTGGGTGGGCAACGCGATGAGCACTGGCGCCGCTGATCCGGCCGGCCCGGCCGCGCATTGGGATGACACCTACCGGCGGGGAGAGGCCAGCCGTAGCTGGTTCCAAGACCACGCAGAGATGTCGCTGCGCATATTCGAGACCGCCGGAGTCGGGCCCGGCGACAGCGTCATCGACGTCGGCGGCGGCGCTTCCCGCCTGGCCGATGACCTGATCGGGAGACGATTTACTGACATCACCGTCCTCGACATCTCGATGACCGCGCTGGTGACCGCCCAAAGTCGCCTGGCCGGCACGTCGGCGCACGTCACCTGGCTGGCACGCCGACCTGCGGGAGTGGACACCCGATCGTGTCTGGCAGGTGTGGCACGACCGGGCGCTGCTGCACTTCTTCACCACCAAGCAGGACCAGCAGCGTTACCTCAATGCTTTGAGCCGCTCGACCGTGCCCGGCAGTATCGCCGTGATCGGAACCTTCGCCCCGGACGGGCCGCGCGAATGCTCCGGCCTCACCGTCGCCAGGTACGACAGCACGCAGCTGTCCACGCTGTTCGGCCACGGCTGGCAGCTGCTCGACGACCTCGTCGAACAGCACCACACCCCCGCAGGCGGGACATAGGCGTTCACGTGGGTGTTGTTGCGCCGCGAACGATGAACCCGTAAGCCAAGCCATGGCACCAGCTCAAGGCATTGAAGTCCGCATAACAGCCTCGCCACCGAACCTGGGCTGTTGCACGGGCAACGGAGCTGGTCGTCCGGCCGACGACGCGCGACCTGTCGGGAGACAACAGAGCCAGGAACCTTCGGCGGCAACTCCTGCATCTTGAATGGGCGAATTTCGCGAACTACGACCCGACTTCAGATCCGAACGCACGCCAGGTCGGGGCAGAGGTGTCGCCAGCTCGGGCGGCGGCACTTTCCATTCGTCGGCTATGTCGCTCACACGGTGGCGAGTTCGAACGGCCTAACTTGATCGTTGCCCCGGCGGTGCGGTCTTCGGCGTAGATGCCGGACCGGTTGTGTCACGATGCGCTGGTCGCGACCCCGGTCATCGTCCGAAGCCACCGTAAGCCCGAAGGCCTCGTCATGCCTTACGCACTGTTCGAGCGGCTCCTGTCAACGATCGATGACATCTGCTCGCCGAGACTGTCCGCGCCCGTCTCGCCTCGACCGCGGAGTCGATCCCGCTGACCAACGTCGTCGACGAGCTCGGGTTCACCCCCGGACGAGTCCGGTCTGTAGGGGCGTGAAGCGGCGCAAGCTCACCGCGCGACTGAGTTCGGCGACGACATCAAGCGGCTTCCGACCGCGAGAAGCAACGGCGCGCGATTCAGATCCTCGCCGACGCCGCCGGCGGCCAGAACCTCGGCGAGCCGCTCGAGGATCACCCGTCGGTCGGTGACGTGTCCGACTGCCGCAAGGTGGACTTCGACGAGACGCACGACCGCAAGCTCCGCTACCGCCTCGTGTACAGGCTATGCCCGGACGAGATCACCGCGGTCGAGGTCCAGGCCATCCTCGTCGGCATGCGTGCCGCCGTGCAGGTATGTGTCGACGCTGCCCGCCGCCGCAGACGGTGCATCGTCGTGCAACCCAACGACGCCGCCCACTTACAACGCCATCGGCCCGGTACAGCTCTCCGTGGGGCCCAGTGACGGAACAGTTGCCGAGCGACGCGTACGGACGACGACGCTGAAGCCCGCCCGCCGGTGTAGCTCCCATGGGACGGAGTGTTCGCAGTTAGGGCCAGTGTTCACGGGCTGCACTGCGCTTTCCTCGGGGTCTGCGTGAAACGAGGGCTCCATGACTTCAGCCGCGGTCGGCGGTTTGCTCGGTGAGCCTCGCTGATCGCGCCTGTCGAGACGGCCGGTCACCGCTCTCGGGACCGGCTGGAGGTGTGGCGTGCCGCTTTGCCTAGGACCCGGCGGTCGGGCTGACCGGCTTCGAAGGCGTGTCAGCAACCGCAGTCTGGGGGATTCGGTGCGCAGTTTCAGTCGCGGCGGGTTGGGGACGGAGCCTGTGGACGGCGTTCCGGTTCGGTGTCGGCGAGGGTGCCGCGGTGGGTGAGCCAGAGCAGCCAGAAAAATGAGGGGACGACGAGGACGACGGCGAGGACGGTGACGGTGGCGAGTGCGGTCATCGTTGATGCCGGCGCGGCGTCGGTGTACAGGTTGAGGTGGGTGCCGAGCAGGTAGGGGTACTGCGCGACGCCCCACCCAGCGAGGACGGCGGCGACGGCGAGCGCGCCGAGTGGGCGTGCGAGCGTTGGACGGCTGCGCAGCGCGGGAGTGACGGTGGTTAGCAGTGCTGCGAGCCCTGCTGCTGCGGATATCGCGATGAGGGGCCAGCCGATGTGCAGCAGTCGTGTCCACAGTCGGTGTGCGTCTGCGTGGAGCACGAACAGGCCGGCAGACGCGGTGGTTCCGGCGGCGAGCGCGGCGAGGACGGCGCGCCGGCGTGACCAGTGTTCGAGGTCGGCGGCCTCTTCGCGCTTCGCCTCGGCGATGAGGAAGATCGCTGCGAGGTAGCCGCAGGTGAGTACGGCGAGCACGCCGCCGAGCACCCCGGTGGGGTTCAGCCAGCTGGTGATCGCGTCGCCGTGCCCGCCTGTGGGGACACGGCCGGATGCGACGCCGCCAGCGACGGCGCCGAAGCAGAACGGGGTGAGCACCGAGGAGGCTGCGAACGCGATGCCGTTGAGGCGCTGCTCGGCGGTGCGCATGGACACCTTGCGGAAGGCGAAACCGGAGCCGCGCAGCACGATGCCGAACGCGGCGACGCCGAGCGGGATGTACAGGGTGGTCATGATCGCGGCGAACGCGGTCGGAAATCCGCTCCAGAGCAGGACGAGGCAGAAGATCAGCCAGGTGTGGTTGGCCTCCCAGACAGGGCCGATGGCGTGGTCGATGAGCGCGCGTGGTCGCGCTCCGCGCTCCGCGCTCGGCGCCGCCGGCGGTGAGGTCCCACAGGCCGGTGCCGAAGTCGGCGCCACCGAATACGCCGTAGAGGATGATGCCGGCCAGCAGCACGCCGGCGACGACCGTAGTCATGCGCTGTCCTGAACGAACAGCGCAGCCGTGGCGACGGGGGCCCAGCGGGTGTTGATCATGGCGTCGCTGCCGGTGCGGGTTCGTCGGCGTCCTCGGGCCCGTAGGGTGCGGGGACTTGTTCGCCTGCGGCCCAGCGTCGGCGCAGCGCCCGCAGCGCATATACCGCGCCCACCGTCACACCGGCGTAGATGACGATCGCGCCGGCGAACAGCGGCCACAGGTTGCCGGAGGTCTGCACGGCGTCGCGGGTGAGTAGCAGCCCGACGACTGTCCAGGGCTGCCGACCGACCTCGGTGGTGATCCAGCCGCACTCGAGCGACACGATCGCGACGACGCCGCTGATCGCGGTGGCGCGCAGGAACCAGCGGTTAGGTTCCCGTGCGCGGTTGCGCCACCAGGACAACGCGAACCACAGCGCGAGCCCGGCGAGGGCGCATGCCGTGCCGACCATGACGTCGAAGGACAGGTGCACGATCGAGACCAGGTCATCGGGCGGGCGCACCGCCTTCGGGATCGCGTCGAGTCCAGAGACCTTCGTGTTCGGGCTGAACCCGGACAGCAGCGACGCGCCGCTGGGGATCGGGATGCCGAAGTGGACCTTGCCGTCGACCAGGACGCCGCCGAGCGTCTCGGGGGCGTGGCTCCGGGTGTGCGGGAGGGCTTCGATGGCGGCGAACTTCGCGGGCTCGGACTGAAACACGTAGCGAGCGATGAAGTCGCCCATCACGATCTGCAGCGGGATGGCGATCGCCCCGACGGTGAGCGGCAGGAGCAGGCCGATGCGGTGGTAGGGGTCTCGCCGGCCGCGCAGCATGCCGACGGCGTAGACGCCGGCGACGGTGAAGCCGGCCACGACGTAGGCGGCGAGCAGCATGTGGATCGCCTCGTACCAGAACGCGTCGTTGAAGAACACTTTCCACACATCGACGTCGACGATCCGGCCGTCGCGCGTCGTGATGCCGCTCGGGGTGTTCATCCAGCTGTTCGCGGCGACGACGGAGAAGGTGCCGCCGACGCCGGACAGGACGACCGGAAGGCCGGTCCAGAAGTGCACCCAGGGCGGCAGCCGGTTCCAGCCGTAGATGTAGATCGCGACGAAGATCGCCTCCAGGAAGAAGAAGATCCCTTCGACGGCGAACGGAATGCCGTAGGCGGCGCCGTAGCGGCCCATCAGGCCGGGCCACAGCAGCCCCATCTCGAACGAGAGCACCGTGCCGGAGACCGCCCCGACCGCGAACAACACCGCGGCGACCTTCGACCAGCGCTGCGCGAGCAGCAGCGCGTCCCTGTCGTCCCTGCGTAGCGCCCGCCAGTTGGCGATCATCGTGATGAAGGTGAACGCCACCCCGAACGGCACCAGGATGATGTGGAAACCGAGAGTGAAGGCCATCTGCTCGCGGGCCGGGATCAATTGCGAGGGATCCCCGGCAGCGGCCAGGCCGGCCACCGTCGTCGACATGGTCATGGGATCACCTCTACGCGTCGGTGCCCGGGCGGGCTGCTAGGCCAGGGACAGGAACAGCTTCTCCATTTTTTTCGCGTCCATGCTGTCGAGCCCGTCGCCGTCGGCGAGGCACTGCCGCAGCCCGGTGGCGATGATGGCGAAACCGGCCCGGTCGAGGGCTCGCGAGACTGCGGCGAGCTGGGTCACGACGTCCTCGCAGTCGCGGCCCTGTTCGAGCATGCGAAGAACACCGTCGAGTTGGCCGCGGGCGCGTTTGATGCGGTTGATCACCGGTGTCATGCCGGCGGGGTCGAGTTCCATCAGGTCTCCTGGGTGAGGGACGCCAGTGCGGCGCTCAGGCGCGCCTTGGCGTCGGCGGCCACGGTGTGCAATGTCTGACTGGGACCGGCCAGCCCCATCATGGCGTCTGGATCGAGGGCCTCGACGACGGTGGTCTGCGCGTCTTCGGCGCGGACGACGACGTTGCAGGGCAGGACGGTCGCGATGGAGGGTTCGGCCGCGATGGCGTGGTGGGCCAGTTCGGGCCTGCACGCGCCGAGGATGATCTGCGGCGCCACGTCGACATCGAGCTTGGCCTTCATCGTGGCCTGGATGTCGATCTCGGTGAGGATGCCGAAGCCCTGCTCGGCAAGGGCGGCACGTACGGCCTCCACCGCCTCGGCATACGGCTGGGAAACGGTGATGGTGAGGGTGTATCCGGGCATCCGGTAAGCGTCCCTTCGTTCAGCGCTACACAGCGACACGGGTCGTTGGTCGCTGTGGTTGACGGCACCGGGTCCACGGCATCGCCACTTTGTGAACGATACCCCCTGGGGTGTTATGGTCGGTGAGGATCAGATACCCCTGGGGGTAATTTACAGAGAGGCGATCTATGACCGAGGACCGAACGCCGGAAGTGCACGTCGATCAGGTGGCCGGCGCAGCGCACGACGCCGCGGTGGTGGATGTCCGCGAGCCGGCTGAGTTCGCGCAGGGCCATGTTCGCGGGGCCGTGCTCATGCCCATGGGGCAGCTGACGGCCCGGATGTCCGAGCTGGATTCGAGCCGCCCGGTCTACGTCATCTGCGCGAGCGGCAACCGCTCTCGAGCGATGACCGATTTGCTGCGCAGTGCGGGCTTCGATGCGTCCTCGGTCGCCGGCGGCATGCAGGCCTGGATCCAGTCGGGCCGTTCGGTGGAGAAGGGCACGCGATGAGTGGCACGAATCAGGACGTCACGATCGCCAACGGCATCAAGATTGTTCCGATCGAGACGCCGACGCTGGGCGACCGCACCTACGTGGTGCACGACGGCACACAGGCGTTCGTAGTCGATCCGCAGCGCGACATCGACCGGGTCCTGGCGGTCCTCGACGACGCCGGGGTGCAGCTCACCCACGTGTTCGAGACCCACATCCACAACGACTACGTGACCGGGGGGCTCGCGTTGTCGCGGCGAACGGGTGCCGCCTACCTGGTCAACGCCGAGGATCCGGTGGAGTTCGACCGCACCACGATCCGCGACGGGCAGACCGTGCCGGTGGGCCGCATGCGGGTCACCGCGGTCTCCACGCCCGGACATACCTTCACCCACCTGTCCTACACACTGGCCGCCGAGACCGGTGAGCACATCGGGGTGTTCTCCGGAGGGTCGCTGCTGTTCGGCTCCACCGGCCGCCCCGACCTGCTGGGCACCGAGCACACCGACACCTTGGCCCGCCTCCAACACGCCTCGGCGCACACGTTGGCGGGCATGCTCCCCGACACAGCCGGCGTGTTCCCCACGCACGGGTTCGGTTCGTTCTGTTCCTCCACCCAGTCCAATGCAACGGAGTCAACGATCGGGCAGGAAAAGGAGTCCAACCCCGTCCTCACCCAGGACGAGGAGGACTACGTCCGCGGGCTGGTCGACGAGCTGAGCGCCTACCCGGCCTACTACGCACACATGTCCCCACGTAACGCGGCAGGACCTTCCGCGCCCGACCTGTCTCCCCCGGCCAAGGCAGACGCGAGTGAGTTGCGGCGCCGCATCGAGGCCGGCGAGTGGGTCGTCGACCTGCGCAACCGCACCGCGTTCGCGGCCGGTCACGCCCCCGGCTCGCTCAACTTCGGTCTTGACGGCGCGTTCGCCACCTACCTGGGCTGGCTGATCACATGGGGCACCCCGGTGACCCTGCTCGGCGACACCGCCGCCGACGTCGCACAGGCCCAACGCGAGCTGGTCCGCATCGGCATCGACCGGCCCGCCGCGCACGCCACCGGCGACCCGCACACGTGGACCGACGAGCAGCTTGCCTCGTTCCCGACCGGCACCTTCGCCGACCTCGACCAGGTCCGACGACACCGCCCGGTCGTGGTCCTCGACGTGCGGCGCGAGGACGAGTTCCGCTCCGCCCGGATCGCGGGAGCAGTCAACATCCCCATCCATGAGCTGCCGCGACGCGTGGACGAGGTACCCGAGGGTGAGCTGTGGGTGCACTGCGCCAGCGGCTACCGCGCCTCGATCGCCGCTTCCATCCTGAACGCGGCCGGGCGCACCTTGGTGGCCATCGACGACAGCTTCGCCAACGCCGAAAAGGCCGGGCTCCACCTCGTCGGCCCCGACACCTGAAGCCCCGACGCATGGTGACACTGCTATTAGCGGTCCTCGCCGGCACGCTGATCGGGCTCAGTCTCGGCGCGCTCGGCGGCGGCGGCTCCATCCTTGCCGTGCCGGTGCTGGTGTATCTGTTGCACCAGTCCGCGTCGCAGGCCACGACCGGCGCGTTGGTGGTCGTCGGCGTCACGTCGCTGACCAGCGCGGTCATCGCTCACCGCGCGGGCAACGTCAAACTCGCGCGCGGCGTGAGCTTCGGCGTGGTCGCCATCGGCGGGGCCTCGGCCGGCGCCACCGCGTCCTCGCTCGTCAGCGAGCCGGTGCTACTGGCCTGCTTCGCCGCGCTGATGCTGCTCATCGCGGCGATGATGATCGTCCGGCAGGTGCGCCACGCCGGCGGCGCTCCTCAGGCCGGCGGCACGTCGACCGCACGCACCGCGCTCGACGACCCGATCATCTCACTGCACGACGGGTTCGGATGCGACTGCCCCCGCGCGGTCAAAGTACTCGTGACAGCGACTGCCGTAGGACTGCTCACCGGCTTCCTCGGCGTCGGCGGCGGATTCCTCGTCGTCCCCGCACTCGCACTCGCGCTCGCCCTGCCCATGCAATACGCCGCCGGAACCTCGCTCGTCGTCATCACACTGACCAGCGCCGCCGCGCTGGCCGTGCGCGCCGGCGTTGGCACCACCCCCGACTGGGGCCTCGTCACAGCCCTGACCGGCGCATCGGTGATCGGCGGCATCGCCGGGGCGCGCCTGGCCGACCGCACCGACACCGCCAAGCTCTCCGCCGCCTTCACCGGACTGGTGTTGGCCGTCGCGGTCTACACCGCCACGCGCTCCCTGCCGGCCCTGATCTAACCCCACCACCGACCACCCCTTTCCACGCCACACGTACCCACGCGCCAAGGAGCGATTATGTGTCGAGCAGTCACTTGCAAGAGCTGCGGCAAAACCACCTGGGCCGGCTGCGGCCGCCACGTAGACCAAGTCCTGGCCGGCGTACCTACCGGCGAACGCTGCCCCGGACACGCGTCAGCACGCGGGCAGCGCGGAAATTGGCTCGCCCGCATGCTCGGCCGCTAGAGCCACCGGTCGCGGTGAACGCAGGGGCACGTCAGCGAAGTCGGCGGTCCGTTTCACCGGCCCAGCCGCGCTCACCGCATCTCGATGCAAACTATTGGCATGTGTCAGGAAGCAGACGATGCAACGGGAGACACCGACTAATTCGACGTACACCGCATCTCGGCCGCGGTCACGCGAGGTGGCGTTGCCACAGTCTCAGCGATCAGGCTCGACCGCGGCGAGCGTGACCTGCGGACCCAGAACCCGCTCGAGCGCGTCGAGATCCCCGCGCATCCACGCCGCAAGACCGGGCTCAATCGTCATGCTGGGTCGGGCCGCTCACGGCGATGTCAACGCCGCGGCCGCCTCCTTCAGCGCCCCACGCAACTCCCGCAGCGACGGCAGCGAACCAGCCGGATAGATCCGGCACGCCATCACCGACGGGCGGTCTGGGTCGGCGAACAAGTCGCGTCCCTCCACGAGGAACGACGGAGAACCGAGGAAGCGCAGCTCGTCCGCGACCGATTCGCTCCCGACAACCCTGACCGAGAACGACTCCGACTCGAGACCGATGTCGTCCAACGCCTCACGCAGCAACGCGGCGGCCGGGGCCTCGTGAGGACAGTCAGCCACAACCGCCAACTCGATCCGCATCAGCCCATCATCCGCGGTAACCCCAGGCCACAAGAAATCGGCAGCGCTCGTCGACCCCGATCTTCACTGGCAGTGACCTGACCAGTCGGCCGGGCTTACCGCCAAAGGCCGTTAGCGTCGTCGCGTGCGCGATCCCGGTAGGCGACCAGAACGAGGGTCGCCAATCACCCGGGCCCAGCCGGGACGCCTGTCGGTGGCGCCGTGGGCCGCCGAGCTTGCCCTACTGGGGCTCATCTATGCGACCTACGAGGCGAGCCGCGCTCTCGCGGCCAACGGCCGGTTCAGGGCGGTCGCGACCGGGCGGTCCATGCTGGCCTGGGAGTCGGCTTGGCACTGCGATCCCGAGCGATGGCTGAACCAGATGCTCGACTCAACGGCCTGGCTGGCCGTACCGGCGGCCTACTACTACGCGGCGCTGCACTACGTCGTCACACCGTCGGTGCTGGTGTGGCTCTACCGGGTTCACCCGGGCCAGTACCGGCGCGCACGCACGACACTGGCGCTCAGCACCGGCCTGGGCGTGCTGGGCTTCGTGTTCGTGCCGACGGCCCCTCCTCGGCTGGTTCCCCGCGACGGCGTCGTGGACCTTGGCCCGCTTCGCGTCCTGGGGCTGGTGGAGCGATCACGGCAGTGTCCCGCGGGGCTTCAGCAAGATGACGGATCAGTTTGCGGCCATGCCGTCGCTGCATGTCGGCTGGGCCCTGTGGGCGGGATGGTTTTTGTTCCGGCTCGGGCGCCGGCGGGTCACGCGGGTGCTCGGAGCCTGCTATCCGGTCGGCACGGCACTGGTGGTGCTGGGAACGGGGAATCACTATCTCCTCGATGTGATCGCCGGAGCCGCCACGATGGTCGTCGCAGCGGCAGCAGCGTCATGGTGGCCGATTCGCCGCCGCGCCCATCTGGTTGCGTCCGGGGCAGAACAGTTCGCTCGGCAGAGCTATTCTGGCTGCATGACGGCCCGTTCCGAGGCGGATGCCCCGGCTCCCGGGTCTGGATTGGTGTGGCCGCTAGCCGAGCTCGTGACGCGCCTGCGTCGGGTCTTGCGGGCGGGCGTGCGGAGCGACATCCCGTGGGAGCGGCTTCCGATGGCGCAGGTCGAACTGCTGCAACGGCTCGCTGACGAGCCCGGTCTCCGGGTTGGCGACCTGGCCGCACGGCACCGGCTTGCGACGAACACGGTGAGCACGGTGGTGCAGCAGATGGTGCAGGCCGGGCTGGTGACCCGGGAGACCGATCCTCGGGATCGCCGAGCAGTCGCGGTAGCGCCGACCGAGCAGGGACTACGCCTGCTGCAGCAGTGGCGGGAGGCGAACCGTCGGCAGATCGATGCGGCGCTCGGCGAGCTGCCGGCGCGCGACCGTGAGGCGATCGAGGCCGCACTTCCGGCTCTGACCCAGCTGGTGCTGCGCCTCGAGGCCCGCGCCGATCCCGCTGTTCAGGGGCGTCGCCCGTGAGGCTCAAGGCGCACGCCGCTGGTCCCGATGGTCCTGTCTCGGCCGGCGTGCTCGCGGTCATGCTCGTTGTGGGCGCCGGTGTCGTGTTGGCGGCGTCCACGCTCGGTTGGCCGGGTGCCGGCGTCGTGACCGTGCTTCTGGCCGGCGCCGCGGGATGCGCGCTGAAGTGGGCGAGCTGGCCGAGGCCGCCGCGATGATCCGCGCGTTGGGGTACCTGCCGTCGCCGACGCAAAGCGTCTGGCAAGTCGGGCCGCTGCCGGTCCGCGCCTATGCACTGTGCATCGTCGCCGGCATCCTGCTCGCTCTCGGCATCGCGCGGCGCCGGTGGGCAGTGCGGGGCGGCCGAGCGGACGAACTGTGGGACGTCGCCGGATGGGCCATCCCGTTCGGCATCGCCGGAGGCCGGCTCTATCACGTCGCGTCGGACCCGGAGCTGTACTTCGGTCACGGCCGTCATCCGCTGAATGCGTTGAAGATCTGGGACGGCGGGCTCGGCATCTGGGGCGCCGTCGCGCTCGGCGCGGTCGGAGCCTGGATCGGCTGTCGACGACGTGGCATCCGTCTGGTCGTCTTCGCCGACACGGTCGCCCCCGGCGTGGTCGCCGCGCAGGGCGTCGGCCGGTGGGGGAACTGGTTCAACAACGAGCTGTACGGGGGGCCCACGAGCCTGCCCTGGCGGCTGCAGATCCACCGCCTGGACGTCAGCACCGGCCGAGCCGCGCTCGACGCGGCCGGGCACCCGCTGGTCGTCGGGTACCTCCAGCCGACCTTCCTGTACGAGTCGATCTGGGACCTCAGCGCCGCGCTGCTGTTGCTCTGGATCGACGCGCGCCGCCGCCTCGGCACCGGCCAGTTGTTCGCCCTTTACGTCGCGATCTACACCGTCGGCCGCGGCTGGATCGAGGCCCTGCGACACGATCACGCCAACCACATCCTTGGCCTGCGGCTCAACGACTGGACCTCGCTGCTCGTCTTCGTGGCCGCCGTCATCGCGTTCCGCCTGCGCCGCGGATGCCGGGACGATGCGCCGTACCCGGCTCGGCGGGAGGCGACGGTCACCGCGGACACGGCGCCGCGATGAGAGCCGCGTCCGTCGCCGCGCCCGCCACTCCGGCCGGGAACACCGCGCGCGTCGGGCTGGCCGAGCACGGGCGCACCCTGCTGGCGGCGGTCGCGGTCGGGGTCGCCGCCGGGCTGAGCGGCGCCGCGCTGACCCTGTTCCTGCACGCAGTGCAGCACCTGGCGTTCGGCTACACCGAGAACACCTTCCTGACCGGCGTCGAGCAGGCCAGCTCGGCCCGCCGGGTCCTGGCCGTCGGCACCGGTGGCCTGATCGCCGGGCTGGGATGGTGGTGGCTGCACCGGCGTTCTTCCACCGCGAGCGTGTCCGTCACCCACGCCCTTGCCACGCCCGACCCCCGCCTCGGCGTGGCCGCCACGGTGAGTGACGCCCTCTTGCAGATCGTCGCGGTCGGATCGGGAGCCTCGCTCGGCCGCGAGGGCGCCCCTCGCCAGGTCGGGGCGTCGTTGGCCGGCGAGATCGCCCGCCGTTGCCGACTGACCGTCGACCAGCGACGGATCCTGCTCGCAGCCGGGGCCGGGGCGGGCCTCGCCGCCGTCTACAACGTGCCCCTCGGCGGTGCCGTGTTCAGCCTCGAGATCCTGCTCACCCGCCACCGCCTCCGCGCGTTGCTGCCCACGGTGGTCGCCGCCCTTATCGCGACGGTGGTGGCCTGGCCCTTCCTCGGCACAGCGACCACCTATCACCTCCCGACGGTCGCGATCTCCGCCGCCACGTTCGTGGCCGGCCTGATCGTCGGCGTGCTCGCCGCACCGGTGGGCATGCTGTTCCGAGCGGGCATGACCCGTGCCCGAACGCATGCGCCGTCCGGGTGGCGCGCCGCGGTCGCCATCCCGTCTGTGTTCTCCGCATTAGGTGCCGTCGCGATCGTTTACCCGCAACTGCTTGGCAACGGCAAGAACATGGCCGAACTGGCCTTCGCCGGCGTCCTGACGGCCGGGCTGGCCGCCATCCTGTCGGGACTCAAACCGGTCGCCACCGGAGCTTGCCTACGCAGCGGCGCGATCGGCGGGCTGCTCACCCCGTCATTCGCCACCGGTGCCGCGTTCGGCGCGTTGCTCAGCTACCTCCAACCGGCCCACCGCGCATCGGCCACCGAGTGGTCGCTTCTCGGCGCGGCCGCGGTGCTCGCCGTAGCCCAGCGGGCACCGTGGACCGCGATCGTGCTCGCGCTCGAGTTCACCGGGGTCTCGCCGTGGATGGCCCTTCCCATCGCGTGCGCAGTTGGTGCGGCGAAGCTGAGCGAGCGCACACTGAGCACAATCGACCGGAGGATGAGGGCGCAGTGGAACCGGCGGACATGGCGAGAACGAGCGGCGACCCGGGCGAGCACAACTGGCCCACGGCCATCGCCGACCTGACTATCACCATCGCCCTGGTCGTCATCGCGCTCGCGACGGCGGTCTGGCTTTACCTCCTCGTCGCCGCCGCGTGGGCAGCCATTGGCTACGCACAGACACGTATCGCGCTCCACTAGCGCGGACGCTGGCCGCGATGCGCCATCCCAGGCGCGACACCTTGCGGCGCACGGTGAATTTCCATCCGCACGGTTCGACCCATATGCGAGCGATCAAAAACGAGGAACACCTGATCAACTTGGGGGCCGAACCACCAGCATGTCCGAGCGGTTAGGCCCTGCCGTTTTGGAGGTCGTCCTGGCACGCTGATTGCGTAGCGCGGGAACGGGGCCGACGGCATGACGCAGGGGACGACGCGACCGACGGCAACTCGCGAGCTGGCTGGCGTGGGTGACCACAGCGCGCAGGTCGACGGTCCGAAAGCCCAGCGGTTCCGCCGGGCGGCCGCGAACGGTGTTCATTTGGCAAGTCCGACGATGGCCGGGCGCCGGGTGAGGAGGTGGCCGCTCGAGCGCGCGACGCTCTCCGGCTAGGTGGTGCCCGATCGGCTCGGAGGGTGGGGGAGTAGCCGCCGCAGTCGCAGACGTCGCTCGTGCGTATTGAATGGCGGTGAACCTTGCGAAGTGCCGCCAGAGAGTTCGGGTGTGCGTCAGCCCGGAGTTCAGCGCTCTCGCCTGAACCCGGCGGTTGACACCGACAAGGCAGGCGAGTCGGGAGAACAAGACCAATGGACAAATCCGGCAACAGGCTGTTGCCCAATCGCCAAACTGCGGACGCACCCTCGGTCGCGGTGAGCCCAATCACGGGAGATGGTCGGTGTTGTCGGCATAGTCGTCGCAGTACCGGTACTCAATGGTGAGCCCGCTGCGCGCATCGCCGCCCGTGGCAGTGGGCTAGGCGGCTTTGCGCTTCGCTCCGGGGAGGCGGCGACGGTGCCGGAGCGCGATCGCTATTCGCCGGTTGAGCCGTTCGTGGCTGTGCCCCACGTGCCAGTTCTTGCAGGGGCAGAGGTAGACGGCGAGATCGATGGATCCGCACCGATGACGCAGGGCGATTTGGTGGCTCATCCCAATCGGGGGTGTAGGAGTTGGGGTTTGAAGCCGCCGGTCTCGAGCAGGCTTCGGGCGATGTAGTTGGTCAGGTTGCGGAACCCGAGTGCGGAGCCGCGCAGGTGTTCGAGCCGTCCGTTGAGCGCCTCGGCCGGCCCGTTGCTGGTGCCGGGTCGTTCGAAGTAGGCGAGCACGTCAGCGGCTCGCTTCTTCAGGGTCCGGCCCAGGGTGGTGAGCTCGGTGAGCACCTTGGGGACGCCGGCGCTGAGGTCGGTGATC
>NZ_JBQCEE010000177.1:0-14046 GCF_051960575.1 Jatrophihabitans sp. | reverse complement strand
GTGTACGGCCACAGCCTGGGCGGCCTCATCGCGCTGCAGTACCTCACCGGCGACACCGTGCCGCTGGCCGGGGCGGTCATCAGCGCGCCCGCCGTCGACCTGAGCGCCGCCTCGCCGGTGCAGGTGCGCGCGGCCGGTCTGCTGTCGCGGCTCGCGCCGAACCTCGGCGTCGTGCAGCTCGAGGCGGCCGCGGTCAGCCGCGACCCCGAGGTCGTGCGCGACTACACCACCGACCCGCTCAACAGCATGATCAAGATCCGGGCGCGGACCGGCGCCGAGATGCTGCGCACCGTGCAGGCGCTCGGCCCCCGAGTGCAGCGCCTGACACTCCCGCTGTACCTCGTGCACGGCACCGACGACCGGCTCGTGCCGGTCGCCGCCACGCGGTGGCTCGCCGAGCAGGCGACACGGGCCGACGTCACCGTGCGCATCTGGGACGGGCTCTACCACGAGGCCCACAACGAGCCCGAGCGTGAGCAGGTGCTCGACGAGATCGTCGACTGGGTCGACCGCCGCCTCACCGCCTGAGGCGCCTCACTCCCCCGTCTCGCCGTCGACGACCTCGCGCAGCAGGTCGGCGTGGCCGTTGTGCCGGGCGTACTCCTCGATCATGTGCAGGACGATCCAGCGCAGCGAGGGCTTCCTCCCGTCCGACCACCCCTTGACCGCGAGCCGGTCGAGGCCACCGTCCGCCAACGCCTCGGCGACCGCCTGACGCGACCGCTCGACCGACGCCCGCCACAGGGCGCGGAGCTCGTCCGGCGTGTCCCCCGCGGCGCTGTGCCACTC
This sequence comes from Jatrophihabitans sp., assembly GCF_051960575.1. Taxonomy (GTDB): domain Bacteria; phylum Actinomycetota; class Actinomycetes; order Mycobacteriales; family Jatrophihabitantaceae; genus JBQCEE01. The sequence continues at coordinate 13,257 of NZ_JBQCEE010000177.1, read as the reverse complement.
CCAGTCGCGATCCGCCGACCAGTCGACGGCGTCCCACGGCGCGACCGCCGGGCGCCCCCAGAGGTCCTCCGAGAACCACGAGTCCTCGACCAGCGCCATGTGCTTGAGCAGGCCGCCGAGGGTCATGCTCGAGGCCGCTGTCCGGGTGGTGAACCCGGCCGCGTCCAGCCCTCGGGTCTTCCACTCGAGGGTCGCGCGCTGGTAGTCGAGGAACCCCAGCACGGCGGCCACCTCGTCGGCCGCCACGGGCGGTTCGGGCCGGCCCTGGTCATCGATCGTCGTCATGACGCGTGACCCTAGGAGCAGGTGCCGACAACGGTGCCCGATCACCCGACAACGCAACCGCCGCTGCTGCTCGATGTTGGGTCGAGGTCGCGCCGCGGTCCCCCACACCCGGCGCGAGCATCCCGATCCCCCGGAGTGTGTCCGTGATCCCCCGCTCTCGCCCCGCCGCGCTCGTCGCCGGTCTCACCGCGGCCGCCGCCGTGGTCGCCGTTCCCGCCGCCGCCTCGGCGGCCACCCGCCACACCGCTGCGCCGCACCACCGCACCCACCACCGCCCGCAGCAGGCCAGACCCGTCACGGCCTCGGTGCACGGCGTCGTCGTGCGTCGCTCGGGCCGGCAGCTCACGGTGCTCGCCGATTCGGTGCGGACGGGCCGCACGGTCGTCCACGACGTCGTCGAGCACGTCACGCTGCAGGGCGACACCCCGGCGAACCGCGCGGTCCGCGCCGGCTGGGTGGTCTCCGGCGACGGCCAGGTGGCCGGACGCGCCGGCGCCCACCATCTGCAGCACGGCCACGTCCGGGCGCTGTCGGCCCTGCCGGCCACCGTCGTCGTCGGTCGGGTGGCCGACGTCGACGGCGCGGTCGCGCTCGTCTGCTCGCTCGGCGCCGCCGACGGCCACGGCGACGGACGCCACCGCGGCTGGGACGGCTGGAACCCCTCGCCCGGCACGCCGACGCCAGGGACGGGCGGCGCCGGCGACGGCTCGGGGAACCCCGGCACGGCACCGACGGGCAGCTGCCCCGGCCAGCAGCCGGCGCTGACCGTCGACCTGTCCGACGCCGCCCTCGCGGGCGCCGTGCACGGTGTCGACCAGTTGCAGGCCGGCGACCTGGTCGTGGCGCTCGGCGAGCAGCTGAACGGCATGTTCGCCGCGGCGCAGGCAATGGTCTACGCATCCCGTCCCGCGTTCCTGTTCGGGCAGGTCGTCTCGGTCGACCCGGGCGGGACGAGCATGGTGATCACCCCGCGGGGCCGCCACTGCGGCGACGGGCCCGGCGACGCCCAGGGCGACGTCGTGCACCCGCACGAGGACGGCGCCGGCGGGCAGGGCCCGTGGGGCATCCCGGTCGACCTCACCGCGGCGCAGGTGGTGGTCGACGGCGCGCAGGACGGCACGCTGCCGGCCGTCGGCGACGAGGTGCTCGTGCTCGGAGCCGACGGCTCGGGCGGTGGCCAGTGGGTGCGCTTGCCGCTGGCCGCGAGCTTCGTCTACGCGTTCGACGCACAGAACACGCAGCCGGTGGACGGCGGGAGCGGCAACGGCAACGACTGATTCTCCCGCGCGCGCACCCGGCCGGATCCTGCCCCGCAGGATCCGGCCGCGTCGCGTCCGATCGCGTCCGGGACGCGACCCGTGGCTGAAGGCTGGCGCGCACCGCGGGGGAATCGGTACGCGCCAGCGGCGGGCCGAGGGGGGAGCCGACCCGCACGTCCGACGCTAATGGCGTTGCTGCGGGTCGACGCGCCGGGATGCAGGGAAGCACCGACTTCTGGCACGGGCTAGACGGGTCCGCACCCCCGGTTTTCAGGAACCGTGCAGGAAGCTCGACGCCGACCGCAACGGGAGCAGCTCCTCGCGCGTCTGAGCCTCGTCCGCAACGAGGCGTGAGGAGGCGATCATGGGTCCAGCCCCATCGGTGGTCGCGGAGGTCGGAGGAGTACCGACCGTGCAGTTCGAGCAGTACGTGCACGAGGCGAGGCAGCCGCTCTACCGCTTCGCCGTCGTGTTGTGCGGCGACACCGTGCTCGCGCAGGACCTGTTGGCCGACGTCCTGGGTCGCGCGTACGAACGGTGGACGCTCGTCAGCAACGCCCGCGATCCGCACGCCTATGTGCGCCGCATGCTGGTCAACGAGTTCATGAACTGGCACCGTCGCCGGGCCCGCTCGTTCCCGCACGCCGAGGTCGGCGACCTCGTCGACCGCACCCAGCCTGCCGGGCCCGACCACGGCGACGTCCACGCCGAACGGGCCGCCCTCCAGCACGAGCTGACCCGGCTGCCGGCCCGCCAGCGCGCGGCCATCGTGCTGCGCTACTGGTCCGACATGGACGACGACCAGATCGCCGCCGAGCTCGGCTGCCGTCCCGGCACCGTCCGCAGCGCGATCTCCCGCGGACTCGCCACCCTGCGCGTCAACCGCGCCCACCAGGACGACCCGGAAGGACCGAACCGATGAACCGCACCGAAGACGATCTGCGCGCCGCACTCGACGACCTGGCCGCCCGGGCCGACCGCGAGGGCGCCCCGCCGGCCACGTCCCTCATCGGCGACGTGGTGACCCGTTCGACCGAGCAGCAGCCGACCGGACACCGGCGAACGACGTGGCTGCTGCCCCTCTCGGCGGCGGCGCTGGTCGTCGCCGGGGTCGCGGTGGCCTCGACCGTCGGCGGCGACGACCACGCCTCGACGACCGGCCCGGCGTCGCACCGCACCGCCTCGGCCGTCGGCACTCGCCCACCGACCGCGGCCGCACCGTCGACGACGAAGGCCGCCCCGCTCACCCCGGCCCGGGCGCTCGCCGACGCCGCGGCCCAGCTCGACCACGCGCCGTGGACCGAGCCGAGGCCGACGAGCTTCTTCTACCGGCAGACGACCGACGCGACGACGTGGACGTCGGTGAGCGGGCAGCGCGCCGGCCGGGGCACGAACGCCGACGGCGAGCCGATCTGGATCTCCGGGTGCCGCGACGGCCGGCTCGTCTCGACCGGCGAGTCCGGCGAGTGCACGCTCGCCGACGTGCCGCACTACCTCGCCGACGCGCCGACCGTGCCCGCCGCCTGGGACGCCTATCTCGAGCACATGGCGCCCGGATCGCGGGCCGCCGGCGCCCAGGGCAAGATCATCGTCCAGGTGCTGCACCAGGATCTCGTGTCCCCGCAGGCCGAGGCCGCCCTGTTGCGGTTCACCGCGGGCTGCCCCGGGTTGCGCCTCGTCGACGTGCAACCGGAGGACAACGGCCGCGCCCTGGTCGGACTCACCTGCCCCAGCATGGCCGCGGGCTCGTACGGCCTCGTGCTGGACGCGACGACACACGCCTTCGTCGGGTTCCAGCCCGTCACACCCGACGGCACGCCGCAGGGCCGGGCCGAGGTCGTCGTCCGCACCCGCATCGTCGCCGCCGCCGGTCAGGCGCCGCCGCAGCAGTGAGCGGACGGGTCAGGCACTGACCGTCGAGGGCTCGGCCTCGGTCGTGCCCCGGTCGCGTCGGCGTCGGCGCAGCGCGTCGACGCCGGCGACGACCGACCAGATCAGCCCCGAGCCGACGGCGAGCGCCCAGGTCACCCAGCCGAGCCGCCAGCCCGGGGGCGAGAACCGCACCTCCACCGTCCTGCCGGTCGCACCGGGCGGGATGCGCAGGCTGAGCAGGAACCCGTCGACGGGCTTCCCCAGCGACGCGTTCGTCGCCACGTAGCCGGGCCAGGCCAACCGGCTGAACACGACGCGGCCGGTGCCGTCGCGGACGGCGTCGACCCGGAAGCTCACCGCGCGGTCCGACGACCGGACGTCGCTGATGGTGAGCCCGGGCGACACGTCGACGGGGCTGCCGACCGCGGCGACCGGGTCGTCCCGGGTCCAGAGCTGGACGTACTTGGTGTCCTCCTTGAGCGACCACCCGTCCGGGACCTCGCGGCGCAGGCGCCTCGGCACGTCCCGCTTGATGATGAGCACGGAGTTGATGGACATCTCGTCGACCAGCAACATGCCGGTGGTCGGCTGCACCTCGAACAGCCGGCGGAGCAGCGCCGGGCAGGTCGACCCGAGGTAGTTCATGCAGGTGACGTTGGCGTAGGCGCGGAAGCCCACCGGCGTGTACGCGTTCGCGTACTGGTGACCGGTGAGGTACCAGGTGTTGGCCAGCGCACTGTCCCGCCAGTAGCCCGGATCTGCCGGCAGGAGGGTCTGGTTGCCGACGACGATGCCGTCGCCGACGCTGCCGGTGGCGATCGTCCGGTAGGCGGACACCTTGGCAGGCAGCTTGTAGTCGAGCAGGGGCGACGCGGGCGACGCGTGGTGCTGCAGCACGACGAAGACCAGCGACGTCACGAGCAGCAGCGCCGCGCCGCGCGCCGGCATCGGGCGCGGTGAGGCCGGGAGCATCCACCGCAGCACCCAGAAAGCGATGATCATGAGCACGGACGAGATCACGACGTCGTCCAGCACCATGGGCGCCTGGGCCCAGGCCAGATAGCCGCTGGCGACGGTGAGACCGACCGCGACGGCGAACCGCCGCCGGCTCGGCGCCGTCCGCGCCCGGCTCAGCAGGCAGGCGAGCAGCGGCAGCAGCACCATGACGAACATCGACATGTTGCGCGCCGGGAAGCGGATGGCGCCCATCTGGGACGGCGCGAACAGCATGAGGCTGTACAGCGCCAGCACGACGAGACCGCCGATGCGGCGGCGCAGGAGGTGCCGCGCCGCGGTCCAGTCCAGGAACGCGAGCAGCGGCAGGAACCACGCGATGTACAGGATCGGCGCGTCCGGGTGGTACAGCCAGAAGCCGTTGATGAAGGGGCGGGCGGCGGGCTGGGGACCGACGGCGAGACCGCTCAGCGACGGCGCCAGGGTGCCGTCGTTCCCGATCATCTTGTAGCGGGTCGAGACGGACGACGACAGCACGCCGGGCAGGTAGACGGTGATCGTGACGAGCCCGCACAGCACCCCGACGGCCACCAGCCGGAGCAGGTCGCGCCAGCGGCGCTCGACGGCGACCTCGACCGCCGTCCCGATCAGCACGAAGATCACGCCGATCGCGCCGTAGACGTAGCCGACGCTGATGCAGAGGTAGCCCATGATCAGCGCGGGCGCGGGATTGGCCCGCCGATCGGCGTACCGCCGCAGGGCCACCCAGAACCAGGGCAGGAACGCCCAGATCATCTGGCCCGTCACCCACGAGGCGGCGTCCATGTACACGGTGAAACCCGAGACCGAGACGGCCAGGCCGGCCACGGCGGCCCACCGCTCGTCGGCGCCGAAGCTGCGTGAGAGCACGAAGGCCCCGGCGGCGCCGACGATCGACAGGATGATCTTCAGACCCGTGCAGAACAGGGCGGCGTTGCCGGCCACGCTCGCGATCAGGGCGATGAGCAGCACCAGCGGGTTCCAGAAGCCCCACTGCCCTTCGGCCACGTAGTTCCCGGCCTGCCACACGTGGGGATCGAAGATCTGGATGTGGCCGGCGCGCAACTCCGTCCCGAGCTTGTACCAGACCCCGAACGCCCCGGACTCGGTGTCGTTGACGAAGTAGAAGCGGTGGTAGAAGAGCACCGGCACCACGGCGGCACAGCCGGCCGCGACCAGGGTGAGCAGGAACCAGAGCGCGGTCGTCCGACGATCGGCGCGGGGCGGCCGACCGACGTCAGGGGGTCCGCCGATGACGAGCGCGGGTTGCGCTGTCGGTCCCACCGAACCTGCCTCCGATCCCGGCGAATCCGCCGACACCGCACACTAGCCGCGCCGATCGCGACGCCGGCACAGGCGCGGCCGCGCGGCGGATGGACGGTCCGGCCCCGCACCAGCCGATAGGCTGATCGGGCGGTGCAGGGTGGTGCGACACGAAGGGTGGTCATGGCGTCGGAACGCGCGGTCGGCCTCGACGCCCCCGACGACCTCGTGGCACCACCGGCCGGGATGCACGGTGATCGCGGCCCGCTGTTCCGGCTGATCCGGAACCAGAAGCTGGCGTTCCTCGTCGTCGGCGTGCTGAACACCGGCATCGGGTTCGGCTTCTACACGCTGTTCCTGGCGGCCGGCCTGCCCTACCTGGCCGCGCTCGTGGTCGCCCACGTCTGCGCCGTGCTCTGCGCGTTCGTCCTCTACCGCAACTTCGTGTTCGTGGTGCGCGGGCACGTGCTGCGCGACCTCGCCCGCTTCGAACTCGTGTACCTCGCCTCGCTCGGCACGAACCTCGTGCTGCTGCCCTTCCTGGTCGAGGTCGTGGGCCTCGGGCCGCTGCTCGGGCAGGCGGTCGTGACGTTCCTGACAACCCTCATCAGCTGGTTCGGTCACCGGCACTTCTCGTTCCGGCGGGCGTCGCGGCCTTCGCACGATGCCGCGATCCCGGGTGGTCACCGGTGACGCCGCATGTGAGCGTCGTGGTGCCGACGTTCAACAATGCCGACTACATCGAGGCGACGATGGCGTCGATCCTCGCGCAGACCTACTCGGACTTCGAGCTGATCGTCGCCGACCACGCCTCGACCGACGGCACCTGGGAGCGCCTGCAGCGCTACCGCGACGACCCGCGGCTGACGCTGCTGCAGACGCCCGCCGGTGGTGGCGCCCGCGCGAACTGGCAGCGGGTGACCGATGCGGCGTCCGGCGACCTGCTGAAGCTGGTGTGCGGCGACGACGTCATCTACCCCGACTGCCTGCAGGAGCAGGTGGCGGCGCTCGACGCGGCGCCGGACGCCGTGCTCGCCGCCTCGCCGCGCGACATCGTCGACGCCGACGGGCGGGTCGTGGTCCGCTCCCGCGGTCTGGGAGGTCTGCAGGGCGTCGTCGAGGGCCCGACCGCCGTGCGGCGCAGTGTCCGGCTCGGCACCAACATCTTCGGCGAGCCCGGCTGCGTGCTGCTGCGCCGCGACCGGCTCGCGGCGATCGGGGGCTGGGACGACACGTTCCCGTACCTCATCGACCAGTTCACCTACTCGCGGCTCCTGCTCGGCGGTCGCTTCGCCGCCGTCCCGCGCACGCTCGCCGCGTTCCGCGTGAACATGACGCAGTGGAGCGTCCGGCTCGCCGAGGTACAGGCGCGCCAGGCCGCCGGCATGCATCACGCGCTGCGGCTGGAGGCGCCGCAACTGCTGTCGCGCGCCGATGTGGCGGTCGGCGACGTCCGGGCGAGCGCGACGGCCCTGCTGCGCCGGAGTGCCTACGCCGTGCTCCGTCGGCGGATGGCCCGCGCCGCAGGCTGAGACGACGCTGCCGGGAGCGGCCGCGTCCTCCCTGCCCGAGGGACCCGCGCGTCTAGACTGTGGCCGTGGAGGCGCAGGACACCAACGAGCGGACGCATCGCGTCTCGGTGGTGATCCCGGTCTACCGCGGCGAGATGACCCTCCCGAAACTGCTGGGCGAGTTGTCGGCACTGCGCGAGCCGGTCCGGACGCCCGACGGACACCAGATCGTGGTCGCCGAGGTGCTGCTCGTGCACGATCACGGGCCGGACGACTCGGCTCGGGTGATCCGCGAGATCGCCGCCGAGCACGACTTCGTCCGGCCGATCTGGCTGAGCCGGAACTTCGGGCAGCACGCGGCGACGCTCGCCGGTATGGCGTCCTCCGGCTCGGAGTGGATCGTCACCATGGACGAGGACGGTCAGCACGACCCGACCGACATCGGCGCCATGATCGACGTCGCGCTGCGCGAGCGCGCCGCCCTCGTCTACGCCGCTCCCACGAACCGGCCCTCCCACGGCTGGTGGCGGAACACGGCGTCCCGCGGCTCGAAGCGTGTCGTGATGGCGATGATCGGCTCGGACGCGCCCACCCGGTACCACAGCTACCGGCTCATCCTGGGCGAGATCGGCCGCAGCGTCGCCGCCTACGCCGGGCCGGGCGTGTACCTCGACGTGGCGATCGGCTGGGTCACCGACCGGGTCGCCACCTGCCCGATCGAGGTGCGCGACGAGGGCCAGCGCGTGTCCGGCTACACGTTGCGGACGCTGCTGTCGCACTTCTGGCGGATGGTGCTCACGAGCGGCACGCGGGGGCTGCGGCTCGTCAGCGTCATCGGGAGCGTATTCGCGCTGGCCGGACTGGTGCTGGCCGTCGTGCTGCTCGTCGCGAAGATCGAGGGCTCGCAGCTGCCACAGGGCTGGACGTCGCTGATCATCGTCGTGCTCATCAGCACCGGTGCGGTGCTGTTCTCGCTCGGCGTCATCGCCGAATACCTCGGCGTCGCGGTGAACATGGCGATGGGCAAGCCGCTCTACCTCATCGTGGGCGACGAGGAGTCCGGACCGCTGGCGGAAGCCCGCCGCACCCGGTGACGAGGCCCGACACCGTCTGGGTCATCGGGGCCGGCGGACTGCTCGGATCGGCGGTCCGTCGCCGGATCGAGTCGCTCGGCCGGGACGCGGTCATCACGAACGCCATCCCCTGGGGCGACGAGGACGCGTGCACGGCGGCGCTCGACCGGGGCGTCGAGGAGCTGGCGGCGCGCGCGGGGCACGACGGATGGCAGATCCTCTGGTGCGCGGGCACCGGGACGCCGGCCGCCGCGTCGTCGGTGCTCGACCAGGAGGGACGAGCACTCGCCGCGCTGCTGGACAGCGTCGGGCGCCGGCTCGGCACCGCGTTCACGGCGGAGCAGGGCGCGCTGTTCCTGGCGTCGTCCGCGGGTGCCGTGTACGCCGGCTCGGGCGGCGCGCCGCACAGCGAACTCACCGAGCCGGTGCCGCTCTCGTCCTACGGCGTCGCCAAGCTGGCGCACGAGGCCCTCGTGCGCGACTTCAGCGTGCGCACGGGCGTCCGGTCACTCGTCGGGCGCATCTCCAACCTGTACGGGCCCGGCCAGAACCTCCGGAAGCCGCAGGGGGTCATCACCCACCTCTGCCGCGCCCACCTGACCGGCCAACCCATCTCGATCTACGTGTCGATGGACACGATCCGCGACTACCTCTTCGTCGACGACTGCGCCGCGAAGATCGTCGACGGCATCGCGCTGCTTCGCGCCGGTGGGCTGCCGGACCCCAGCACGCTCAAGGTGCTGGCCACGCAACAGGGCACCACGCTCGGGGCGGTCATCGCCGAGTGCCGGCGGATCTGGAAGCGCGCGCCCCGCGTGATCCTCGCCCCCTCCCCGCTGGCCTCGGTGCAGGCCCGGGATCTGCGACTGCTGTCGCGGGTGGCGACCGAGATCGACCTCCGCACCCCGCCGACCCCGCTGGGCGTGGGCATCAGCGCCACCGCCGACTCGCTGGCCGTGGCGTACCGCGCCGGCGCGCTCCTGCGTCCCGCGTGAGCCGCCCCGGTTCGGCGTGAAGCGTCCGAATGTCGCGGATCGGCCGGGAAGCACCGAAGGTCTTGATCCGGTTCGACAGGAGCCGGCACGCCGATAGCGTCCGACCGGCCCACGCCGTGCGACCTCGACGGGACCATCCCCCCTTGGTGCCGGTGGAGTCGGCGGGGGCTGTCGGGCCCGCCCCGGTCTCGGAATTCCCCCCGCAACCCGCGAGACCGGGGCAGGGTCGACCTGCGGCTCCAGACGTTGAAGCGGAACGCTGACGGTGCAAGCGGCCCGCGTTGGCTCTCGACGGGAACCCCGAAGTTTCGGGGCTGCAAGGGCCTGGCGGGTGCTAGATGCGTTGGCTTCGAGGCGGTCCCGTGCGGTCCTGTTGTGTACCCGATGTGTACCCGCGGAGATCAACTAGACGGTAAGTCGTTCGATTCGGTGGAACTCGAGCCCACGCCTGGGGAACCGGCGTCCCGCGGAGCACGCCTTCTCGCGGTCAGGCGCCGAACGGTGGCATCGGCCTGCGCGACCTCTCGGGCCCGCTTCGGCATGGCGCGCCGAACCTGACGTGGATCGGGCGACACGTCCGCCCGAACTGCAGTGATCACTCGGTCCACCTGCTCGACAAGCGCCTCAAGACCCCCCGCGCGGTCAGGCAGTCCGAGAGCACGAAGCGCCCTGCGTTCCGCCCGGCGCTGCTCCGCCGCACGATCCCAATCCTGAGCGTCCAGCGCCGCTTCCTTCGCGCGCTGCGCGTCGTCTAGTTGCTGCCACTGCTCAGGCGAGCCGGACTTGAGGTCCCGCAGCCCGTACCGCAGAAGGTCAAGCGCCTCTGATAGCTCCGGGCTGGCGTACATCTCGACTGGACCGACGAGACTCTGCAGGCGGTCAAGCGCGGCACGAAGTTCCGCCGCCGACTCCGCTTGATCGCCGCCGAACATCTGAGCACGAAGAAGTTGGCGTAGGTGCGCAGCCACGTCGGCGACCTGCTGCAGCACAGCCATGCGGGCGGGCCATGCGAGTTCCTCACGCTTCATCGCCCACGACGCTCGGCGATCACCAATCGCGGTGGAGACCTGCGCGCCGGTCGCGACGACCGCGACGGCGGCGCTCGAGATCACGGAAGCGATCGCGACCCCATCCACGAGTTCGATCGTCGCGCCCGTGCCCTGGGCCGCTAAGCAGGCGCGCCGCCCGGTCTCCGGCCTAGCTCTCGACCTCATCGTCGGCGATCACGTCGAAGCACGTCTGACACGTCCAGCAGGTGCGCAGGACGCCTTTACGGCGCTCGGTGGTCAGGCGGACGTTCGGCGGGCGTAGGCGGTGTTCCTGGCGGCAGGCGTGCGGGGCGATCAGCACGATTTCGTCCTCGGTGCGCCCGGGGAGTCGACACATGCAGCGAGGGTGCCTGCCGGGTCCGACAAGTTCCTGCGCGCTCGCGATCGGCGCCGTCGTCGAGGTCGCGTCGGCAACAGGGATCGCCGCGGCCTATCGCGATCAGTTCCCGCTCGACGTCGAGACTCGTCCCGAGCATGCGGGCGCACTCTCGTGCTTCGTGTTCCTCGGCTGCGGTCAGCGCGCCGTCCGGCTCGTAGCCATCAGGTGGTGCTTCCCCCGCCCTCCGCTCGTCGCCATTTTGGACGCTCAGCGTGCCGCTCAGGGTCGCGGACGACCACTCGACGGGATCAATCAGCAGGCGCCGCCGACCGACGCGAAAACCTTCTTCAGCGGCGGCGCGGGGTCTGCGTCGGGGTTGTAGCCGGGGTTGTCGCGGGCGTAGGCCACGTCGATGCAGCCGCTCGAGGGCGCGGTGTCCTCGAGCGACTTCACGGTGTCCTTGCAGCCGCTCGCGGTATAGACGTTCGCGCCGAGCCGCTGTGCCAACGCGGGCAGTCCAAAGTCTGTCTCCCGAATGATCAGGTCGGGGCCGCTCGGGCAGCCGCTCCCGGCGGGCGTCGTCGGCTTCGGCGCGGCGGCGGTCGGCTTCGCGCGCTGAGTCGTCGAAGGGCGGTCGCCGGGCGCGCGGAACGGGCGCTGAGGCGTCACCGGCCCGTCGGTCAGAGTTGGGGTTGTCGTCGTCGCGGGCACCGACGACACTGCTGCCGCGGTTGAGCCGCTCGACGACGAGCAGCCCGTTAGCGAGCACACGACCGCCGTCGCGATGACCGCAGACTTGATCACCGCGGCAGCATAGGGCGCAGGAAGTGATGTCGACACACTGTGTGGTCGATGAGAGTCTGACCGCCCGCGACCCGGCTCTCGAGCCCCGACCCATCAAGGTGCGCTATGAAGGCTTCCGCTCGACTGCTCGCTGCGCTGTGTGTCGTCGGTGTACTCGCCACCGGCTGCCAGTCGAGCGCCACGGGCAGTCCGAGCGGGCCGTCGTCCGCCGCGGTCGATGTGCCCTCAGACGCCGAGATCTCCGACGCGCCGACCGACGACGGCCTGCCAACCGACGACGGGCTCTCGGACGTGCCCACGGACGACGGCCTGCCCTCCGACACCTCGATGCCTTCCGACGTGTCGACCGACGACCCGAGTTTCGACGCATCGTCGTCGTGCGCCGACTTCTTGGCGCTCGGTGACGTCGACCGCTACTCGGTCATCTTCGAGTTGATGAACGAAGACGGGCGCGTCGACACGAGCGACGACAACGTGCAGTCGAGCACCGACGCGGTGACCACAGTGTGCAAGTCCTACGGGGACTCCGAGACGCCGAAGCACGCGCTCAAGGTGCTGATCAGCACGTACGTCGGCTCGAACGGAAACTGAGCACGATGACGACGCCGCCCTCGTCCGGGACAGGACCGACCAACACGCCGCCCGGGTTGCAAGCGCCTAGAGGCCAGCAACCACGCGGGTTCTAGCGCACTCTCAGACGTTGAAGCGGAACTCCACGACGTCGCCGTCCTGCATGACGTAGTCCTTGCCCTCGATGCGCACCTTGCCGCGGGCCTTCGCCTCGGCCATCGACCCCGCGTCGACCAGGTCACCGAAGGAGACGACCTCGGCCTTGATGAACCCGCGTTCGAAGTCGGTGTGGATGACGCCCGCGGCCTGCGGGGCGGTGGCGCCGACCGGGATCGTCCAGGCGCGTGACTCCTTGGGGCCAGCCGTCAGGTAGGTCTGCAAGCCCAGGGTCTGGAAGCCGACGCGGGCGAGCTGGTCGATGCCCGACTCGGCCTGCCCCATCGACTGCAGCAGCTCGAGGGCCTCGTCGGCGTCGAGTTCGATGAGGTCGGCCTCTGTCTTCGCGTCCAGGAAGATCGCCTCGGCCGGTGCGACGAGCGAGCGCATCTCGGCGGTGAACGCCTCGTCGGTGATCTCGTCGGGATCGACGTTGAAGACGTAGAGGAACGGCTTGGCCGTCAGCAGGTGCAGGTCGCGCAGCGGGCCGCGGTCGAGGCCGGCGGCGAAGACCGTCTGCCCGCTCTCGAGCACCTGCTGCGCCTGCTCGACGGCCGCGATGACCGGCACCTTCTCCTTGTTGACCTTCGCCTCCTTCTGCAGGCGCGGCAACGCGTTCTCGATCGTCTGCAGGTCGGCGAGGATGAGCTCGGTGTTGATCGTCTCGATGTCGTCCTTCGGCGAGACCTTGCCGTCGACGTGCACGACGTCGGGGTCGCTGAAGGCCCGGATGACCTGGCAGATCGCGTCGGCCTCGCGGATGTTCGCGAGGAACTTGTTGCCGAGCCCGGCACCCTCGGACGCGCCCTTCACGATGCCGGCGATGTCGACGAACGACACCGTCGCGGGCACCGTCTTCGCGGACTTGAACAGGTCGGCGAGGGTGTCGAGGCGGCTGTCCGGGACGCCGACGACACCGACGTTCGGGTCGATCGTGGCGAAGGGGTAGTTCGCGGCCAGGACGTCGTTCTTCGTCAGCGCGTTGAACAGGGTCGACTTGACGACGTTGGGGAGTCCGACGATTCCGATGGTGAGGGCCACGGGCCGCCAGTCTACGGACGTGCGCGTGGCTCGCCGAAATTGTCAGAGGGTGGTGTGAGCATCGGAC
>NZ_JBQCEE010000176.1:0-10851 GCF_051960575.1 Jatrophihabitans sp. | reverse complement strand
GTACTCCTCGCCGCGCTGTTGCCCGTCGGCGGCGGTGGCGTGGTAGCTGCGGGCTTCGCGCAGCGCGTTCTGTGCGGCGGCGGCGGCGAGGTGGCGGGCGTGCCACAGCATCACGTACTGGATGACGATCATCGTCGTGAGGACGACGACCGGGATGACGATGACGGCCTCGAGCGCGCCGAACCCGCGGTCACCGCACGCCCGCCCCTGACGCCTTCGGCGCCCTGGGCGTCGTGATTGCGCGTCGGCTGCTGCCAGTGCAGCGGGCGCGGCGGCGTGCGGGTGGCGGCGCGGCATTAGGGTTACTGGACCTTGACCTTGTTGGCGCCGTCTTTGGCGGTGTTCATCAGGATGGTGGCCACGACGATCGCGGCGACGATGATGACGCCGGCCAGGCCGACCCACTCCAGGGTCGTGAAGCCTGCGTCGTCGTTGATGCCGTCGTCGTTGATGCCGTCGGGGTCGCGCCGGAGCTGGCGGACGCGGGCTTGGGCCCAGATCCAGATCATGGCCAGTTCGTTCATGGGTGTCCCTTTCGGTTCGGTGCTGCAACGTTCGTTGAGGTGCGGTGTGTCGAGGCTGCGGTGGTGGGTCAGAGGCGGATGACGGCGAAGGCGGGGTAGCCGACGAACACCATGAACCCGACGGCGATGAGCAGTTGCGCCAGCCGCATGGACTGGTTGCGGGTGGCGGCGTGGCCCTCCTCGGCGGCGAGGCGTTTGCGGCGCAGCGAGGCGGCGCGGGCGGACAGGGTGCGGCGCACTTGGGCGCCGTCGTCGGAGACGTTCTTGATCAGGGAGCCGAGTTCGCGCAGCTCCGGCACGCCGATTCGTTCGCCGAGTGCAGCCAGAGCGAGCCATGGGTCGTCGCCGGCGAGGCGGGCGTGCACGAGCGTCTCGCGGATGAGGAGCATCGACCAGGTGCCGCCACGGCGGGCGGCCTGCGGCAGCGCGGTTTCGGCGGCGGCGTAGCCGGCCATCTCGAGCGAGACCAGTTCGAGGAAGACGGCCAGGTCGTCGGTGAACTCTTCGCGGCGGCGGCGGGCCAGCTTCCGGACATCGACGTCCGGGGCGACGAACAGGATCACGGCGACGATCGCGGCCAGCAGCAGCGGTGCGCCGGCCGGCAGCTGCAGTGACGCGGCCGGTGGGGCGGCGTACTGCCACCAGCCCACCAGCAGCAGGGAGAGCAGGAAGCCGCTGACCGCGGCGAGGACCTTCCGGCCCATCAGCACGTCGAAGCGGGTGCCGGTGACAGCGAGGTCGTGCTGTAGCGACCGGTAGGTGATGCCGTGCCGGGCCAGCTCGGCCACGACCCGGGCACCGAGCTGCGTCCGCCACGAGCCCGCACCGGGGTCCAACGGTGCGGTGCTGACGCGCGGTTGGTGGGCGGCGCGGAGGTGGGCGTCGTAGCGGCCTAACCCGACCAGCGGGCTGGTGCGCCGTGGCACGAGCAGCCAGATCAGCGCGAACAGGAGGGCGCCGAGCGCGGCGCCGAGGAGCAGCATCGCAGTCACGACCCGACCACCTCAACAGGTGTGGCCGCCGCCGGTCCTGGGGTGGTGGCGGTGAGCATGGCGACGATGCGGAGCTCGTCGGCGTCCAGCGGCGCGTCAGCGTTCGGGAGGAAGCGGGACGGGGCGCGGCCGCCGGCCAGCGAGCGCAGCCAGATGAAGGCGGTCGCGAACAGTCCGAGCACGACGAGCAGGACGAGCTGGCCGGTGACGGTGGCGTAGGGGCGGGTGTATGAGCCGTTGCCGAACAGCACCAGGAAGGTCGCGACGCCGATGACGATGCCGAGCATCAGCTGGACCGCCCGCCGGTCACCCGCTCGGCCGGCGCTGATCTTGCGGCGCAGGTCGAGGTCTTCGCGGCAGGCGACGGCGAGGGCGGACAGGACGTCGACCAAGCCGTCGCCGCGTCGCTGCACGTTGTTGATCAGCGCGGCGATGATCATGTCGCCGGCGTGGTCGAGTTCCTCGGCCAGGCTGATGAGCGCGTCGGCGAGCGGGACCCGGGTGTGCAGGCGGCCGACCAGTTGCAGCAGCGCAGGCCGGATCAGCGGGTGGGCATGCTGCGCCGTCGCGGGGATGGCTTGCTCGAGGCCGGCGCGGGCGGCGGTGGTGTCGCGCAGCGCCTCGGTCCAGGTGGTGAGTGCTTCGAGCCGGGCGATCTGCAACTGCTCGGTCCGTGCGCCGCCGGCGAGCGCCGGCCACGCGACGAACAGGCCGGCCAGTCCGAGGGCGGCGACGGGCCAGCTGGTCACCGCGATCACCAGCACGCCGACCAGCAGCCCCCCGCCCAGGCGGAGTAGCAGCATCGGTGACCGCTGCTGGCCCACCCAGGCACGGATCCGTCCCGGTGGCCGGCTCGGCTCGATCGGGGTGCCGCGGACGCCGGCGATCAACAGCAGCACCGCGCCGCCGAACGTCGCGCCGAGCAGCGCGGCCGCCGCGACCACCGGTGGGCTCGCCAGGTTCATGTCACCACCCGCTCCCCGACGGCAACGGCGGGATCGACGAGGCCGCGGCGCGGCCGTCGATCACGTCGCGGTAGCCGGCCGCGGCCAGCCGTCCCGCGCGGCGGGTGGTGAGGGCGATTTCGGCGTTGCGGGTGGCGCGGCCATCGACCGGGGACTCCGCGAAGATCGCGTTGCGGGCAACCCGGGCGCCTTGCAGGCCGCTGATCTCGAGGATCTGCGTGACGCAGCGACGGCCGCCGAGCGTGGGGTTCTTGGCGATGAAGACGACGAAGTCGATGGCACCGGCCATCAGCGCGTGCGAGACGTCCGGGGTCAGGTGTTCGTGCTGCTGAGCGTAGGTGCTGATCCGGTTGAACACCTCGTCGGCATCGCGCGCGTGGATCGTCGACAGCGACCCGTCGTTGCCCTGCGCCATGGCCGACAGCATCTCCACGACCTCGGGACCGAGGACCTCGCCGACGATCACCCGGTCCGGGTTCATGCGGCGGGTGCGACGAACCAGGGCGGCGATGCTGACCCCACCTCTGCCCTCCCCGTCAGGCAGCACCTCCTCGAGCTCGACGACGTTGTCGTGCAAGCGCGGGTTGCGGCCGAGACCGAGCTCAAGGGCGCGTTCCACCGTGACCAGGCGTTCGCGCGGATCCGCGCAATGGGCCAGTGCTCGGAGCAGGGTCGTCTTGCCGGCGTCAGTCGCGCCACCGACGACGATGTTGCAGCGGGCCCGGACCGCGGCACAGAGGAAATCGGCGACCTCCGCGCTCATCGCGCCATGACTGACCAGGTCCGGCGGCACCTCCCGCCCAGCCGGCGCGGCCGCCTCGGCCAGGTCGCGGCGCAAAAACATGTCCGGGAACCTGTTCCGCCTGATCGACAGCGCGGGGGCCTCCGCGGCGATCATGATCGCCGACAGGCGAGACCCGTCGGTCAGCCGCACGTCCAGCTCCGGGGTGGCACTGGAGAACGGGCGGGCGTTGATGCCGGCGTAGGAGCCGAGATTGGCGATGATGTCGACCAAGTGCTCGTTACTGACCGCGACCGGCCGCCAGCGGCGCGGCCACTGCTCGCCGGCGTAACTGACCCACACGTCGTCACAGCCGTTGATGTCGATGTTCTCCACCAGCGGGTCCTCGAGCAGCTCCTGCAGCTCCCCCGCCCCGTACATCGCGGCGAAGATGGCCGCCCGCAGCCGCGTGTCGACGCTCGCGTCCGGCACCTGCTCGCCCGCGGCGAGCCGGTCCTGCATGTGCTGGCGAACGACCTGCCGGATGATGCTCTGCGCCTGCTGCTGCTCATCGGCCGGACTGCGGTCCGCGTCGCCGCGCGCGGCCCGCTGCTGCCGGTCAGCGATCTGCAGATCCGCGACCCGGCGCTGCAACGCCCGCACCAGCGCGTAGTCCAGCGGCTCCCCAGTCACGCCGGCCACCCGACCTCATGCCCCGCCCGCGTTCCCGTCGACGCAGCGCCCATCGCCGGGATGTCGTCGACCGGGGGCGCCGCATCGCCGTCCGCGGCGTCGGCAAGGGCGGGGAACCATCCGGTGAGCGCCGCTGCGAGGTCGCGCGCGGACCGCAGCAGCGACGAGGCCAGCAGCCGCTTCGTGACCGGCCCGGACGTGAGCTGGGCGACGGCACGGTCGTCCAGCGCCAGATAGCCGAGCACCGGGACAGTGGCGGTGAGCGGTTGGCTCACCAGCGCCTGCTGCGCCTGACTCGTCGCGTATTTCGCGTCGCGCGGCGGGCAGACCACCGCGACGACCAAGGCGCTCCAGCCGCGCGGGCCCGGTCCGAGGCGCGGCGCCAGCGCGCGGGCGCGCTCCCGCAAGTGGTACAGGTCTTCCCGGGTCGCGGCCCGGGTCACCAGTAGCACGCCTTCGGCGCCGGTCGCCAACGCCTGCGCCGCGTGGCCGGCCTGCAGGCGGCCGAAATCGGCGAGCACGGTTCCCGGCCACCGGCGGGCCAGGTCGGCGACCTGCGGCCAGAACGGTGCCAGCGCCGTGAGTCCGTCCGCCGCGAGCGGCGACGTGATCACGTCAAAGCCCAGGCTGGCGGGTTGCGCGTGCCGCTCGAGCAGGTCCTCGGTCACGCCGTCGCGCAGCCCCGCGACCAGCGAGGTCAGGGTGCGGTCGACGGCCAGCTCGCCGCCGTCCCTGCCGTCGGTGCCGCGCAGCCGCAGCGCGAGGTCGCCGCCAGACGGGTCCGCCTCAAGCAGCACACGCCGGCCTGGCCACGCGACGCTCAGCGCGGTCGCGGCCGTCGTCACGCCGGGCGCGCCCTTGTCCGCACAGATCGCGAGGATCACGGCGCCACCTCGACCAGCGCGATGCTGCCGGCATCCGAGGCGGCGGCGATCTCGGCCGCGGCGGCGCGCGGCACCACCAGCGTCGCGAGCGTCCCGCCGGTCTGCGACGCGTCGCTGACTGTCGTGAACACCAGCGCCGACCCGGCCAGCAGCCGCGGCGCCGGAGAGGGCGTCGCCGCGGCCGCGTTGTGGTCGGGCAGTTGCAGCACGTCGACATGTGCGCCGTCCGGCAGCCCGGTGGCCGGTAATTGTCCTGGCTTCAACGCCACGCCGACCATGGCCGACCCCGCCGGCAGAGGGTTTGTCCGCGTCAGCATCGACCGTTGAAGCAGTGTCTGTGGCAGGAGATCGACGGTCGCGACATGCCCGACCACATCGTCGAGGCCGTTGGCGCCGATCGCGGTGACGTCCCCGGCAACGTTGACGACCGTTATGTCGCCGCGCGTCAACGGATGCCCGGCGGCGACTCGCTTGGCCACCATCAGCACCGGCGTCTTCGATCCGGCCTGCGAATACAGGTAGGCCGAGACTGCGGCCAGCCCCACGATCAGCATGACCGCCAACGCGATGAATCCCGGCCGTCGTTGCCGCGTCGGCAACGCGACACCGACCCGGTCGGCACCGGCCGGTGTGCGGCCGTTGACCGAGGCTCCCGGCAGTGTTGACGTCGTCGGCATCTCAGCGCCACCCCCATCCACGTCCCGCGGCGCCGCGAGATCGGTTGCAGAGACGTCGGCGCTTTGGTCCGCTCACGACCTAGCCCCGCACCCGTGGGATCCGCAAGTGACCGTCTGGATTTGCAGGACGTTGAGCCGGCTGCTCGTCGAGGTGGACCGCTGAGTCAGAGTGCCGGACGAGTTACCCGAGCCCGTCCACGTCAGCCGCCAGCTGATTGTCTGCGTCGCCGTGAACGGATGGTCGTAGGCCGGGCCGCTCATGCGCCGGTAAATGTGGGTGCAGGCACCCGGCACTGCCGTGTTGCCGTCCGCCTCGACCCACGGCATTCCCGGCCCGCCGCACACCGCGGCCGGTTCTCCGTCGCCCGGGTCAACGGTTAGCGTCACCGGTGTCGCGACCACTGTCGCCCACACCGCACCGGCTCGCGCGGTCGCGGTCAACGGCCGCCACGTCGACGGGTCCGTCCAGAAATAGGTCACCAGGTTGACGTAGGTGAACCCGAACCCGCGATACACCAGATCGTTGTCGGGAGACCGCGCACCCGACGGCGACGGCAGCCGGAACCCGTCGGCCGCACGCTGCGCCAGCGTCGCCGGATCAGGCGGTACCACAGTCGGCGGCAACGCCCCACAACCATTCTTCACCAGCAACGCGTTCAAGGCGTCGATCGGAATGGCCCCGAAGTACTGAGCGTAAAGGTTCAAACACTGCTGACCGGTGTTGTCTACGCACTGCTGATGTAGGTAACCCGGGTATTGAGCGCAGGGATCAGGAGCGTTACCCCCACCCGACGACTTCCCGCCGCCACCCGGCTCGCCGGGATCAGTGACGATCACGATCACACAGGACGGGTCGCCCGGTCGACAGACCGGTGTACCGCTCGGCGGTGACGCGTCCGCCAGCGTTTCGAATGGTCCAAGAAGACAAACAGCGACGGCAATGAGGACCGCTGCAGCAAGCGGTCGCTTCACGGCTGACATGTCTTGCTCGCGTCAGTCGAAATTGTGAAGACCTGCCACGCTCCTGACGGCTTGAACAGACTGATCTTGTTCGCGTACGGCGGCGGCACTTTCGGGGTCGGTTGCGGCACGCGCTTGCCCGTCGCGACGTAGTACGGGGCTTCGGGGTCAACAGAAGAAATCAAGCCGCAATCTCGAAGCACAACTTCGGGCAGATGGCCGTCCAGGTGGACCGATATCACCGTCACTCGAGGAGTGGCGGGCGTCCCTCGGTACGCAATGCCTTGTGCTCGAGCTTGCGTAAGCGTCTGCTGAAAGACCACTCGGGCCTGGCCGTTTGCGTAACGATTGATCGACGCCATGTTTGCGGTCTTCGGGTGTCTGAACGCAGCGATGCTGGCCGAGTTCAATGCGAGGTACGCCATTACCGCTGGCTGAGCCGCGCCGTAGTCAGGCGGATTCCACGTCGCTGAAGGCGCAGGTTTGCTGGAAGTGTGGGTCTGCGACGGCGGCGGCGTGGCAGACGAAATCCCCGTGTCGGACGGCGGCACCGATTGCGTCCGGACGCCTGCGCTGCTCGTACACGCCGCGCAGCCGACCAAGGCGACGGCGATCGCAACTTGCGAACCTCTGCCGCTCATCGGTCAAATCCCCCTATTCCGGGCGGGATGGCGGAAGCTTCCATCGGCCGTGCACGGAAGTCAAGGCACCCCGAGCCAGGACGCAGATCTTCACACCTCGAGGCCGTGCGCGCCTGTCGAACCGTCTCGACGAGCGACGGTGACGCGACTCCCCCGCTTCGGCGCCGCGTCACCGCCCCCCTCTTGCCGGTCGGACACACGGTGCCGACCTAACCGGCGGCGTCGTACGCGCCGGTCGCCAGGAACGCCTCGAACGGTTGACGAGGGATCCGGATGACCCGGCCGACTCGCACGATCGGGGTCGGCCAGGCGTTCGTGCGGATCAATTGGTAGGCAAGCGTGCGGCCGATCCCCAGCGCCTCCGCGGCCTCTAAGACGGTCATTGAACGACGCGTCTCCATCGTGTTCGACTGTTCGCGGGTCATCGCGACTCCCTTCCTCGCCCCCATAGGTGAAAATGGGCCGTTCCGCGGACCTCCGAGGTTTCCGACGCCGCACCGGCGCGAGGCCCACCGGACGTGTGCAGGAGCTGGCGAGCATCGTCGCAGCGGACCCTCAGCGGCCTTCGGCGATCCTGCTCAACACCCTGATCACCAGGCGAGAGGTCGAGCCGGCATGAAGCGAACCGTCCGCAGCAGCATCGTCCTTGCTGCCGCCATGACGCTCACGCTCGTCAGCACGGAGGCCGCGTTGGCGGCCATCCCCTACGGACCTGGGCCTCAGCGCACGTACACGGTGCAGCCGCAGCCCGCGCCGGGCACCTGCCACTACCGCCACACCTCGACTGGCCAGCCGCTCCCCGACGTCCGCTGCAACCCCGGCGCGCTCAACCCGAAAGTACGGCAGTCCACACTTGCCGCGACCATCTGCCACACCGGCTACACCACGACCATCCGGCCGCCCGAGTCGGTCACCGAGCCGGAAAAGAAGCGCGACGCCGCCGCCTATCACTACACCGGCCTTCTGTCGTACGCCGAGTATGACCACCTGATCTCGCTTGAGCTCGGCGGTGACCCGAACTCGCCGAAGAACCTCTGGGTGGAGCCGCCGTCCCCCGGCCACACCGCCAGCCAAGGCGTGCGCAACCCAAAGGACTCAGTCGAGAACTGGATGCACACCCGGGTCTGCTACGCCGTCCATCTCGCCTCGAAACACCAGGGCAGCGCCACCTACTACCTCCCCCTCGCCCGCGCGCAGCAGCTGATCGACAGCAACTGGACCACCGCGAAGACGCTCGCCCCGCGGTACTACGTACACGCCTGACCGGCGCTACCCCGCAGTCACGTCACGCTCGGCGGCCTCACCCGATCGGACACCGTTCGAGCCGGAGACGCTGTTCGCAAGCAGGGTACGGAGCGCGGCCAGTTCCGCCCGGAGCGCTTCGAGGTCAGCCCGCGTGGCAGCCTGCTCCTCATCCGCGACATCGCGGACCCGGTCGATCAGCCACGAGGCGAAGGTCGCCGTGACAACACCGATCAGCGCGATCCCGCCGATCATCAACCCGGCGGCGACGAACCGGCCCTCCGTAGTGACCGGGTACCGGTCGCCGTACCCGACCGTCGACACGGTGGCGGTCGCCCACCACAACGCGTCGCCGAACGTCTCGATGTTTGCCTCAGCACGGCCGCGCTCCGCGTCGAGGATCGCCAACGACGCACAGAACAGCAGGATGGCCGCCGACCCAGCGACGTACAGCACCACGCGGCCGCGGAGGCTGTCGGCGCCGCGGCGGTTCAGCAGGCGGAGCAGCATCAGCAGCCGGACCAGGCGCAGTGGCCGTAGCGCCGGTAGGGCGATCATCGCCAGATCGTGCAGATGCGTCCACAGGTAGCGCCAGCGCCGTGCGAGCCACAACCGGGCCGCGAAGTCGGCCGCGAATGCCACCCAGACGACGAGTTCGACCACGGCCAGCGCCGTGCCCCCGCCGTGGCTGAGGTGCCGGTCCAGCACATCGACCGCGTACGCAACCAGGACCCAACGGCCAGGATCGCAAGCGGCCACTCCGTCGCCCGCTCCCAACGCTCGACATCGCGTGCCACACTGCGCACCCTAAGTGACCAGACCGACCGGTGATCGTTGTGGATGGCATGAGCTCTGCTGAGCACCAACGGCCGTTGCCCCCCGAGCTCGCCGACGCCTTCGCTCGACTGCGTCAACTAGAGCTGCTGACCGACCGCCGTCAGCACCGGCAGCATGCCGTCCGCCGGGCGTCAGGGCGGCTACTCCTCGCCTGCGTTCTAGAGGGGTGGCGCGTCACCGAACTGCTCCACCCTGCCGGGATCGGGCACCGTACGGCCAACTATCGCATCGCCGAAGCGCGACAGCGTGGCGGCCAGGTGGGCCTGATGGTGCCGGCGCCACCGTCGATAACCCGGCCCGTCGTGGCGCGGCGAGTGAAGCCGCGGCGTGACCCGGACTGGCTGACCCTTGGGGAAGCGGTGAGGCACACCGGCGCCGCCGGCGTCACCATCAATGTCTGGGACAAGCGCGGGCTGCTGCCGAACACCCGCCGCCTCACCGCGCGCCACTTCCTCTACAGCCGGGCTGATCTTGACCGGATCACGGCCGCGCCGAGGACCAACCGCGGTGTCGACCGGCGTGCCCTCGCTGCGTCGCTGGGCATCGCGAGCTAGCTGGTGCGCCACTCACGGCTCGACGGTGGAACCGCGACTAGAGGACGGGACGGCGCTGGGGGTCAACAGCGGATGGCCGCCTTGCAATCGAACAAGCGGCAGATGCGCAAGGCGCACTGCCTGAGAGAGTCCACAGGTAGCTGCGGCCTCTCCTCCGACGTCGACCACCCTCGCCGAAGCGGGTCGCACCGTGCCATCCCGGGTTGTTCAATGCCGCGCAGGAATAGAGCAACATTTGAGCAACAAGTGATCTTGCGTCTCATACCCGAGAAGCACGAAGGCCCCGGAAACCGGGGCCTGTAGTGGTGGGCGATACTGGGATTGAACCAGTGACCCCTACCGTGTCAAGGTAGTGCTCTCCCACTGAGCTAATCGCCCGTATGTGAGCCGTTGCCGGCTGCATTGTGTGCGAGGTGGCGACGGGATTTGAACCCGTGTACACGGCTTTGCAGGCCGTTGCCTCGCCTCTCGGCCACGCCACCGCGTGAGGCCGTCAGGCCCCCTCCGAGCGGACGACGGGATTCGAACCCGCGACCCTCACCTTGGCAAGGTGATGCGCTACCAGCTGCGCTACGTCCGCATTCGGTCCGGGGCCATCGCCCCGTGCCTCGAAGAACTCTACTGGACGGCCGAACCGCCTTCCACACCACCCCTGCGGTCGGCGAGCCGCTGCCAGACGGCGTCGACCTGCGCGTGCAGGTCGTCCAGCGACCCGTTGTTGTCGATCACCTCGTCGGCCACGGCCCGGCGCTGCTCGTCGGTCGCCTGGGCGGCGATCCGGGCGCGCGCGTCGGCCTCGGGCATGCCGCGTCCCTCGAGTCGGCGCAGCCGCAGGTCCTCGTCG
The DNA here is from genome assembly GCF_051960575.1 of Jatrophihabitans sp. Lineage (GTDB taxonomy): Bacteria > Actinomycetota > Actinomycetes > Mycobacteriales > Jatrophihabitantaceae > JBQCEE01. The sequence continues at coordinate 317 of NZ_JBQCEE010000176.1, read as the reverse complement.
GCGAGGACGACGATCACGACCTCGAACCCTGCGGCCATGTTCGACTCGACCAGCAGCGGCACGTCGTAGACGACGACGGCGTCCGGCGGCGCCGCGGCCATGAGTTCCGCGGTCCGCGCGCCCACCAGCGGGTGCACGATGGCGTTGAGGTCGGCGCGCGCCTGCTCGTCGTTGAAGACGATGCCCGCGAGCCTCGGCCGGTCGAGCGCGCCCGCTGCGGTCAGCACCTCGGGACCGAAGCGGTCGACGACGGCGGCCAGTCCCGGCGTCCCAGGCTCGACGACCTCGCGGGCGATCGCGTCCGCGTCGATGATCAC
>NZ_JBQCEE010000175.1:0-17934 GCF_051960575.1 Jatrophihabitans sp. | reverse complement strand
TGGCAAGAGGGTGGGGTGGGGCCCCCCCCCCGCCGCGCCCCCCCCCCCGGTTTGACCGGGGGCACGGCCAAACGGTTTTGACCCGGGGGAGCGGAAACCCGGTTTGAACTGGTGAACCGGGGTGGGTGCCCTCGGGGGGGGCGCCCCACCCCACCCTCTTGCCACCGCTCCGAGCACGAAGGTCGACATGCCAGCCATCCTGGAACTGCACAACGTGAACAAGAGCTTCGGCGCCGTCGACGTGCTCAAGAACGTCGACTTCCGCGCCAACGCCGGCGAGGTCACCGCGCTCGTCGGTGACAACGGCGCCGGCAAGTCCACGCTGGTGAAGTGCATCGCCGGCACCTACGTCCTCGACTCGGGCGAGTACCTGTTCGACGGCCGCTCGGTGAAGGTGCACTCGCCGCGTGACTCGTCCGAGCTCGGGATCGAGATCGTGTACCAGGACCTCGCGCTCTGCGACAACCTCGACGTCGTCCAGAACATGTTCCTCGGCCGCGAGCGCACGCGCGGCGTCGTGCTCAACGAGAGCAGCATGGAGCAGGCGGCGTCCGAGACGCTGCGCTCGCTGTCGGTGCGCACCCTGAAGTCGGTGCGGCAGCGCGTGTCGTCCCTCTCCGGCGGCCAGCGCCAGACCGTCGCCATCGCCAAGGCCGTGCTGTGGAACTCGAAGGTCGTCATCCTGGACGAGCCGACCGCCGCGCTCGGCGTGGCGCAGACCGCCCAGGTGCTCGACCTCGTCCGTCGCCTGGCCGACCGCGGCGTCGCCGTCGTGCTGATCTCGCACAACATGCTCGACGTGCTGAAGGTCGCCGACGAGATCGCGGTCATGTACCTCGGCCAGTCGGCCGCCCGGGTGCGCAAGACCGACGTCAACCAGACCCAACTGGTCGAACTCATCACCACCGGACAACTCGGTGGCGCGAAGGTGGATGGTGTGAAGAACGAGGTGTCCGCATGACCAGCCTGGACAAGTCGGCAACGCCCGAGGCGGACGAGACGACGACCGCAGCGCCCGAGGCCGCCACGTTGGCCGTGCCCCCGGGCGCGCTCGGCGAGAAGGTCGACCTGCGCACCTACGTCCACAACTACTTCCTGCGCGTGCGCGGTGGCGACATGGGCTCGCTGCCCGCCATCGGCGGCCTCGTCGTCCTGGTGATCATCTTCCTGATCGCCGAGTCGAACTTCGGCTCGCTCTACAACTTCGCGAACATGTTCCGCGAGGGCACGAGCACCATCTTCATCGCGATGGGCCTCGTGTTCGTCCTGCTGCTCGGCGAGATCGACCTCGCCGCGGGCTACACCGCCGGCATCTGCGCGTCGGTGATGGCCCGGCTCATGGACGGCTACGGCTGGAAGTGGTACGGCACGATCCCCGCCGCGGTGATCTGCGGTCTCGTCATCGGCCTGGCGATCGGCGTGCTGGTCGCGAAGCTGCGCATCCCGTCGTTCGTCGTGACGCTGAGCTTCTTCCTCGCCTTCCAGGGCGTGGTGCTGCTGATCCTGTCCAACGGCAAGGGCCAGCACGGCCAGATCACGCTGAGCGACAGCGTCATCAACGGCTTCGCCAACAACTACATGCCGCTCTGGGCGGGCTGGGTGCTCGCGGCCGTCGTGATCGTCGGCTACGGCGTGCAGAAGATGGCGGCCCAGGCCGCCCGCCGGCGCCAGGGTCTCGCCGGTGAGCCCGCCGCGGTGCTCGGGTTCAAGGTCGGGGCCCTGGCCGTCATCGCCCTGCTCGTCGTCTGGGGTCTCAACCAGAACCGTGCGCAGGGGCAGGCCCACCGCGCCGTCGTGTACGTGAACCACAAGCCGCAGTACGTCACGGTCAAGCCGCCGCCGGTCGAGGGCGTGCCCTACGTGATCCCCGTGCTGCTGGTGCTGTTCGTGGTGCTCACCTTCCTGCTGACCCGCACCCGGTACGGCCGGCACGTCTACGCCGTCGGCGGCAACGCCGAGGCCGCCCGCCGCGCCGGCATCAACGTCGACCGCGTCCGCATCTCGGTCTTCGCCATCAGCGCCATGCTCGCCGCCATCGGCGGCATCATGATCAGCTCGTTCACGTCCTCGACGGCCGCGAACGCGTTCGGCGGCAACACGCTGCTGCTCGCGGTCGGCGCCGCCGTCATCGGCGGCACGAGCCTGTTCGGCGGCCGTGGCCGCATCGTCGACGCGATCATCGGCGGCGCGGTGGTCGAGGTCATCTACAACGGCTTCGGCGACCTGTTCAACGGCAACAACAACTCGGCCATCCAGCTCATCGCGGTCGGTCTGGCCCTGCTGCTCGCCGCCGCCGTCGACGCCCTGTCGCGTCGCCGTGCGGGGGCGTCCGGTCTGGCGTGAGTTGAGGATCGTGCGCGCCTCCCCCGCGGCCCGTCCCGATGCGATCCGGCGGCACAACCTGTCGCTCGTGCTCGACCACATCCACCGGGACGGGGCGCTCACCCGGGCCGAGCTGACCCAGCGGCTGACGGTCAGCCGGTCGACGATCGGTGCGCTCGTCACCGACCTGGTCGACCTGGGGCTGGTCACGGAGTCGGTGCCGAGCGGCAACGACCGGGCCGGACGACCGTCGCACGTCGTCCGGCCGGCGCCCGACGGCCCGTACGTGCTCGCGGTCGACCTCGACGTCACCGGGGTGAGCGCGGCGGCCGTCGGCATCGGCGGGGCGGTGCTGGCCCGGCGCTCGGCCGAGTGGTCGAAGCAGGGACCGCCGACGCCGAAGCGCGCGGTCGCCGTCATCGCCCGGCTGCTGGCCGAGGTGCAGCAGGCGCACACCGGTCGTGCCGTCGGCATCGGCGTGAGCGTGCCGGGCACCGTCGACCACGACACCGGCGTCGTCTCGAACGCGCCGAACCTCGACTGGCACGCCGTGCCGTTCGGGCCGATGTTGAGTTCGCGCGCACCGATCGACCTGCCCGTGCACCTGGGCAACGACGCGGACCTCGGCGTGCTCGCCGAGCACCGGCGGGGCAACGGCCGCGGTGTCGACGAGCTCGTGCTCATCATGGGACGTGTCGGCGTCGGCGCCGGGATCATGGTCGACGGCAAGCTGCTGCACGGGCGGTACGGGCGCGCGGGCGAAATCGGCCACAACATCGTCGACGGACGCGGCCCCCGCTGCCACTGCGGCCGCCGCGGCTGTCTCGAGACCTACGTCGGCGACGCCGCGCTGCTCGACCTCGCCGGGCGGGCCGGTCCCCCCACGACGCCCGCGGTCGCCACGCTGTTCAACGACGCGCGCGGCGGCAACAAGCAGGCGATGACGGCGGTGCGCAAGGTCGCCGCGTCGCTCGGGCACGGCATCGCCGCGCTGGTGAACACGATCGACCCGCAACGCGTCATCCTGGCCGGCTCGTCGACGCACGTGCTCGACATCGCCCACGACGAGCTGCTCGGCGGCCTGCGCCGCAACGTCTTCGGCGAAGGACCGGACGTCGAGCTGGCCCCGCCCGCCCTCGGCGCCGACCTCGCGCTCGTCGGCGCCGCCGAGATCGCCTTCGGCTCGCTGCTCACCGACCCGGTCGGAGCCGTGCGCGCCCTCGCCGGCTGACCGCGCGTCGAGCGAATCAGCCGACGGTGCCGGCGGCCTGGCGTTCGAACTGGGTGCGGTAGAGCTCGGCGTAGAGGCCGTCGCGGGCGAGCAGCTCGGCGTGGGGGCCGAACCCGACGACCCGGCCCGCGTCGAGCACGAGGATGCGGTCGGCGTCCAGGATCGTCGAGAGCCGGTGCGCGATGACCAGCGACGTGCGTCCGGCCAGCGCCCGGGCCAGGGCGTCCTGCACGGCGGCCTCGCTCTCGCTGTCGAGGTGCGCGGTGGCCTCGTCCAGGATCACGATCTCGGGCGCCTTGAGCAGCAGCCGCGCGATCGCGAGCCGCTGCTTCTCACCGCCCGAGAGGCGGTAGCCGCGGTCGCCGACGACGGTGTCGAGGCCGTCGGGCAGCGAGCGGATGAGCTGCCCGATCTGGGCGTCGTCGACAGCCGCCCAGAGCTCGTCGTCGGTGGCGTCGGGACGCGCGTACACCAGGTTGGCGCGGATGGTGTCGTGGAACATGTGCGCCTCCTGGCTCACGACACCGATGCGGGCGCGCAGGGACGACTGCGTCACGGAGCGCACGTCGTGGTCGCCGATCAGCACCTGCCCGGACGAGACGTCGTAGATGCGCGGCACGAGCTGGCTGATCGTCGTCTTTCCGGCACCGGACGGCCCGACCAGCGCGATCAGCTGACCCGGTTCGGCGCGGAAGGACACCCCGTGCAGCACCTCCTGCGACGGCGCGGTGTCGAGCTTGGCGACGTCCTCGAGCGACGCGAGGGACACCTCGGCGGCGGTCGGGTAGCTGAAACGCACGTCGCGGAACTCGATGCTGCGGGCGTCCGTGGGCAGGTCGACGGCGTCGGGCGCGTCGTCGATCATCGGCGGCAGGTCGAGGATCTCGAAGACCCGGTCGAAGCTGACGAGGGCGCTCATCACGTCGACGCGCGCGTTCGACAGCGCGGTGAGCGGGCCGTAGAGCCGGGTGAGCAGCAGCGCGAGGGTGACGACCTGGCCGGCGTTGAGGTGCCCGCGCAGGGCGAGGTAGCCGCCGAGGCCGTACACCAGCGCCTGGGCGAGGGCAGCGACCAGTGAGAGCGCGACGAAGAACGCCCGCCCGTACATCGCCGACAGCACCCCGATGTCACGCACGCGGGCGGCGCGGCGGCGGAAGGAGTCGTCCTCGTCGGCGAGCCGGCCGAACAGCTTCACCAGCAGGGCCCCCGAGACGTTGAAGCGTTCGGTCATGGTGGCGTTCATCGACGCGTTGAGCTGGTAGCTCTCGCGGGTGATCGCCTGCAGGCGCGTGCCGATGCGGCGGGCCGGGATGACGAACAGCGGCAGCATCACCAGCGACAGCGCGGTGATCGGCCAGGACAGGCTGAACATCACGGCGGCCGTGAGCACCAGGCCGATCACGTTCGAGACCAGGCCGGACAGCGTCGAGGTGAACGCCTGCTGCGCGCCGAGCACGTCGTTGTTCAGCCGGCTCACGAGCGCACCGGTCTGGGTGCGGGTGAAGAAGGCGAGCGGCATGCGCTGCACGTGGTCGAAGACCGCCGTGCGCATGTCGTAGATGAGGCCCTCGCCGATGCGCGCCGAGTACCAGCGCTGCGCGAACGACAGCCCCGCGTCGAAGATCGCCAACCCGGCGATCACCAGGGCGATGTCGACGACGACGTGCACCGCACCATGACCGGTGATCTGGTTGACCACCCGTCCGGCCAGCACCGGCGTGACCACGCTGATCAGCGCGTCCAGCACGATGATGGCCAGGAAGATCGCGAGATCGCGGCGGTAGGGGCGCGCGAACGCGAACACCCGCCGCCACGTGCCCGGGGCGAGTTCGCGCTGTGTCACCGACGGGTCACGACGACCCATCGAGCGCATCGCGCTCATCGCGTGCATGGAGTCCATGGACAAGGTCTACCTCCGCGGGCGCCAACGTGCGCGCGCGGCAGGTTGTTCCGTCGACCCGGCCGATCGGACCGGTCCTGCCGGTCGGCCCGTCGCGGAGCGGCGGCGCTGGTCGTGGTTCGAGGCGCCGCCGCCTCTCACGTGCGAGGCGCTACTTGGCGGCCTTCGCGGTCGACTTGGTCTTGGTGCGGGTTGCACCGCCGCGGCCGCGCAGCGTCACGCCCGACTCGGACAGGACGCGGTGGACGAAGCCGTAGGAGCGGCCGTGGGCGTCGGCCAGTTCGCGGATGCTCTTGCCCTTGTCGTACGCCTTCTTGAGCTCGGCGCTGAGCTTGGTGCGGTCGGCGCCGGTGATCCGTGCGCCCTTCTTGAGTGCGGTCACTGTTGACTCTCCTCTGGTGTGGATCGACGGTGCCAGGAGGCGCCGTCCGTCCCATCCACAGCACGGGACGGCGCGATTCTGCGATCAATGACACCGCTCCCGCAAGATCCGAAGGGTCTTTGCGCAGCCTTGATCAGCGATCATTCAGCGGATCGGTCCAAGGAACGCAAAGATCGTCGACGAACCGTCGTTTCCGTGACAACAGTTGCAGGATGAAAACGTTGGACGCGATCAGGCCAGCGCGATGAGATCGGCGAGGTCGTCGCTCCAGGTGTCCTCGACGCCGTCGGGCAGCAGGATCACCTTGTCCGGCGACAGCGCCTCGACCGCGCCCTCGTCGTGCGTCACCAGCACGATCGCGCCGGTGTAGGTGCGCAGCGCGTCGAGCACCTGGTCGCGGCTGACCGGGTCGAGGTTGTTGGTCGGTTCGTCCAGCAACAGCACGTTCGCGGCACTCGTCACGAGTGCGGCGAGCGCGAGCCGCGTCTTCTCGCCACCCGACAGGACGCCCGCCGGCTTGTCGACGTCGTCACCACTGAACAGGAACGCGCCGAGCACCCGCCGCAGTTCGGTGTCGGACAGGTCGGCACGCCCGACCGCGGACGCCGCCGTGCGCATGTTCTCGAGCACGGTGCGGTCGTGGTCGAGCGTCTCGTGCTCCTGCGCGTAGTAGCCGAGCCGCAGGCCGTGGCCGGGGACGACCTCGCCGGTGTCGGGCTGCTCGGTGCCCGACAGCAGACGCAGCAGCGTCGTCTTGCCGGCACCGTTCAGGCCGAGCACCACGACGCGGGTGCCCTTGTCGACGGCGAGGTCGACGTCGGTGAACACCTCGAGCGAGCCGTAGCTCTTCGACAGGCCGGTCGCGCGCAGGGGCGTCTTGCCGCACGGCGCGGGCTCGGGGAAGCGCAACCGCGCCACCTTGTCCCCCACACGCACCTCGGCGAGGTTCGCGGCCAGCGCCGCGGCGCGACGGTCCATCTGGTGCGCGGCGCGCGCCTTGGTCGCCTTCGCGCGCATCTTGTCGGCCTGGCTCTTCAGCTGGTCGATCTTCCGCTCGGCGTTCACGCGCTCGCGGTGCCGGCGGCGCTCGTCGGTCTCGCGCTGCTGCAGGTAGGCCTTCCAGCCGAGGTTGTAGACGTCGACGGTGGCCCGGTTCGCGTCCAGGTACCAGACCTTGTTGATCACGGCCTCGAGCAGGCCGACGTCGTGGCTCACGACGATCAGCCCGCCGGTGTGCTGTCTGAGGAAGTCGCGGAGCCAGACGATCGAGTCGGCGTCGAGGTGATTGGTGGGCTCGTCCAGCAGCAGCGTGGTCGGCTCACCGGCGTCGGCGAACAGGATGCGCGCCAGCTCGACGCGGCGGCGCTGGCCGCCGGACAGCGTGCCGAGCGGCTGCTCGAGCACCCGGTCGGGCAGGCCGAGGTTCGCGCAGATGCGGGCCGCCTCGCTCTCGGCCGCGTAGCCGCCGAGGGCGGTGAACCGCTCCTCGAGGTTGCCGTACCTGCGCACCAGGTTGTCGTCGTGCGGGCGCTCGGCCAGCTGCACCTGGATCTTCGCGATGTCGCGGACGAGGGTGTCGAGGCCCCGTGCCGACAGCACGCGGTCGCGCGCGGTCACGTCGAGGTCGCCGGTGCGGGGATCCTGCGGCAGGTAGCCGATCGGCCCCTTCACGTCGATGCGCCCGGCGTGCGGCAGCGACTCCCCCGCCAGCACGCGCATCGAGGTGGTCTTGCCCGCGCCGTTGCGGCCGACCAGGCCGATGCGGTCGCCGTCCTGCACCCGCAGCGTGATCGGTTCGAGCAGGATGCGGGCGCCGGCCCGCAGTTCCAGGTCGGTGGCGGTGATCATGCAGGCTCCTCGGTCGGACGACTCGCTGGAGCCGGTGCGGACCGGTCGATTTTACCCCGCAGCGGCGGTCAGTTCGGCCGGACGAGCGCGGCGCCGCCGGAACCGCACCACCCGCGGACGCAGCACGCGCTCGGTCTCGCGGGCCTCCTGCAGGTCGCGCAGCCTGCCGGCGAGCAGGTCGGTGAGCGTGACGATCCCGAGCACCCGCGCCGGATCGTGCCGGTCGACGACGGGCATGCGGTCGACCTGCCGGGCGGCCATGACGACCGCCACCGAGCGCAGCGTCGTGTCGGGGTGGGTGACCACGGGTTCGGGATGGGCGAGCGACGCGACCGGCCGGTCACCCTGGTCGTGGTGCACCGCCGTCTCGAGCTGCGTGCGGGTGACCACGCCGACGAGCCGGCCCTCGCGCACCACCGGGTAGAGCGCCTGCCGCCGGTGCGGCAGCGACCCCGGGTCGGTGCCGGTGATGCCGGCGAAGGCGTCGGACGCGGTGACGTCGGCGGCGAAGGTGAGCACGTCGTCGGCCATCACCTCGCTGACGAAGAGGATCTCGAGCGGATCGACGTCGTACTCGCGGCTGAGGTGGTAGCCGCGGCGCGCGATCTTCTCGGTGAGCACCGACCGGCGCAGCGCCAGCACCGACACGGCGAAGGCGGCGGTCGCGGCGATGATGAGCGGCAGCAGGGCGTCGAGCCGGTGCGTCAGCTCGACGGCGAACACGACGCCGGTGATCGGCGAGCGCATCACCCCGCCGAGCACGCCGGCGAGCGCGACGAGGGCCCAGAAGCCGGGGCCGACGGCCGGGAAGACCTGCGCCTCGAGCGCGCCGAGCGCGCCACCGATCATGAACATGGGCGCGAGCACGCCGCCGCTGGTGCCCGAGCCGAGCGACAGCGACCAGATCAGCGTCTTGACGACGAGGATGCCGACGACGAGGCCGAGCGAGATGTGGCCGGTGAGCTCGCTGTCGATGACGTCGTAACCGACGCCGAGCGCCTGCGGCACGACCAGGCCGCCGACGCCGATGATCACGCCGCCGATCGCAGGCCACCACATCCAATGCACCGGCAGGCGCCGGAAGACGTCCTCGGCGGCGTACACGAGCACGGTCGCGACGACCGCGAGCAGGCCCGCGCCGACCCCGGACACGACGCAGAGCAGGTACGCCGTCGTGTGCAGGTGGAGCGCGCCGCTGACCGGGAACAGCGCGGCGCGGCCGAGCAGCGGCTGCCGCACCACCGTCGCCACGCAGACCGCGGTGGCCACCGGCACGAAGCTGCGCGGACGCCACTCGAACAGGAGCAGCTCGACGGCCAGCAACAGCGCCGCGAACGGCGTGTTGAACGTGGCGGCCATGCCCCCGGCGGCGCCGGCGACGAGCAGGGTCTTGCGCTCGTCCGCAGTGAGGCGCAGGCACTGGGCGAACAGCGAGCCGACCGCGCCGCCGGTCATGATGATCGGGCCCTCGGCACCGAACGGACCGCCGGTGCCGATCGCGATGGCGGCCGAGACCGGCTTGAGCACCGCCACCCGCGGCTGCACCTTGCTGCCGCCGAGCAGGATCGCCTCGATCGCCTCGGGCATGCCGTGCCCGCGGATCTTCTCCGACCCGAACCGCGCCATGAGGCCGATCACCAGGCCGCCGGCGACCGGCGCGAGCAGGATCACCGCCGGGGACGTGTGGCCGCCGTCGGGCGCGACGATCGCGGTGCCCCACCGCCCGTCGAAGACGGCATTGGTGATGACGCCGATCGTGCGCAGCAGCAGCCACGAGACGCAGGCGGACGCCGCGCCGACCGGGACGGCCAGGGCGGCGATGACGAGCATGCGTCGGGTGGCGGTGTAGTCGCCGAGATGGCCGACGTCGCGCGTCATGGGTGCTGCGTCCACCTGTTTCTTGCCTCCTCACACCGTTGCAGTGTGCATCTTTCCCGATGTCCGGGGATCGCGAGCACCCGGTTGCGGCATCTCACACCGTTGATGCGGGCAAGATGAGCGGGACGGGGGCCGACGACGGGCAGGAGCACGACGATGCGCTACAACGACGACGCGCAGCTGGACACGTCCGAGGTCAGCGACATCCGTGGCGGCGGTGGGGGCGGTGGCCTGCTCGGCGGGATGATCGGCGGACGCGCGGCCGCCGGCGGCGGGGTCGGCATCCTCGGCATCGTGGCGTACCTGCTCTTCACCTTCCTCGGCGGCGGCGGCGGGGGCGGTGGCCTCGGCGCGGCCGACGTCGTGCTCGGGCAGCTCGGCCAGGCCGGCGGGGCGCAGCAGGCCGACAACACCGAGGTGCAGCAGCAGTGCCGCACCGGCAAGGACGCCAACAACCGGCTCGAGTGCGCCGTCGTGGCCGACATCGACTCGATCCAGGCGTTCTGGACGCGCGAGCTGCCGACCGTCTTCGGCACGCGGTACAGCCCGGTCAAGACGGTGTGGTTCAGCGGTTCGGTGCAGACCGGCTGCGGCGCGGCCGACTCGGGCGCCGGCCCGTTCTACTGCCCGGCCGACAAGCTGGTCTACATCGACCTGAGCTTCTACGACGACATCAGGACCGAGTTCCAGGCCACCGGCGGCCTGTTCGTCGACGCCTACGTCCTCGCGCACGAGTACGGGCACCACGTGCAGGACCTGCTCGGCGTCGAGTCGAAGGTGCGCACGCGCCAGGGCGCGAACTCCGACTCGGTGCGGCTGGAACTGCAGGCCGACTGCTACGCGGGCGTCTGGGCGAAGCACGCCACCGAGCCGGGGCCGAACGGCGAGCCGGCGCTCATCAGCGACATCAGCCAGCAGGACATCGACAACGCGCTGCAGGTCGCCGCGCGCATCGGCGACGACTGGATCCAGAAGAACCTCGGCAACGGCCACGTCGACCAGAACACCTTCACCCACGGCTCGTCCGCACAGCGTCAGCGCTGGTTCTCGACCGGCTACTCGACCGGCGACCCCACGCGCTGCGACACCTTCGGCGCCGCCACGCTCTGACGCGCCGCCACCCCGCACCGACTGTTTGCGCCCCCACCTGTCGGCTGAGCGGCAGGAAACCGCCAGTAGGCGGCGCAAACCTCGACCGACACCGGCTGTTTGCGCCCCCACCTGTCGGGTGCGCGGCAGGAAACCGACTGGACGCGGCGCAAACCTGATCGACGGGGGCCGGGGCGGGCCGGGAGACTGGTGCGGTGACCCAGACCGTCCGCGCTGCTGACGCACCGCCGCTGCCCCGGCGCCGGCGCGGGCCGCACCTGGCCTGGACGATCGCCGCGGTCACCTTCGTGACCATGCTCGGCGCGGCCGGCTTCCGGTCGGTGCCGAGCGTGCTGCTCGACCCGCTGCACCGCGAGTTCGGCTGGTCGCACGGGCTCATCGGCGCCGCAATGTCGATCAACATGACGCTGTTCGGCGTCATGTCGCCGTTCGCCGCGGCGTTGATGGACCGCTTCGGCATCCGGCGCGTCGTCAGCTGCGCCCTCGTGCTCGTCGCCGCGGGCAGCGGCCTCACCGTCTTCATGCACCACGCCTGGCAGCTGCTGCTGCTCTGGGGCGTGCTCGTCGGCGTCGGCACCGGCTCGATGTCGATGGCGCTCGTCGCCACCGTCTCGACCCGCTGGTTCGTCGCCCGGCGCGGGCTGGTGAGCGGTGTGCTCACCGCCGCGACGGCCACCGGCCAGCTGATCTTCTTGCCCCTGCTCGCGACGCTGACCTCGCACCACGGCTGGCGCACGGCGTCGCTCACCGTGTCGATCGCCGCGCTCGCCGTCGTGCCGCTCGTGCTGGGGCTGCTGCGCGACCACCCGCACGACGTCGGCCTGCAGGCCTACGGTGCCACCGCGGCCGAGCCGGGCCCGCCGCCGGCCGCACGCACGGGCAGCAGCGCCGCGGCGGCGCTGCGCGGGCTTCGTCTCGGCCTGCGCACGCCGGTGTTCTGGCTGCTCGCCGGCAGCTTCGCCGTCTGCGGCGCGACGACGAACGGGCTGATCGGCACGCACTTCATCCCGGCCGCCCAGGACCACGGCATGCCGGTCACGGTGGCGGCGTCCCTGCTCGCGCTCGTCGGCGTCTTCGACATCGCCGGCACGATCGCGTCCGGCTGGCTCACCGACCGCTACGACCCGCGCGTGCTGCTGGTCGTCTACTACAGCGGACGCGGCCTGTCCCTGCTCGCACTGCCGTCACTGCTCGGCCCGCACACCGAGCCGAGCACGTGGTTGTTCATCCTCTTCTACGGCCTCGACTGGGTGGCGACCGTGCCGCCCACCGTCGCGATCTGCCGGCAGTACTTCGGCGCGTCCGCCCCGGTGGTCTTCGGCTGGGTGTTCGCCTCGCACCAGCTCGGCGCGGCGGTGGCTGCCGGCGGCGCCGGGTGGATCCGTGACCTGCGGGGCAGCTACGACCTCGCCTTCTACCTCGCCGCCGCGCTCTGCGCCGCCGGCGCCGTGCTCTGCGCCGCAATCGTCCCGAACCGGACAGCAGCCGCCGGCTGAGTCAAGGAAGATCGAAAAATTCTCGATCAACTCCTGGACAGCAAGATCCCTTTCGCCCTACGTTGCGCAAGATCGCGACGCAGGGGGCGGCGCGACGAGGGAGGGATCCATGACGAGACGAGCAGTGCTGGCCGGCGTCGTCGCTGCCGGCGTGGCACTCGGCGGCGCGGCGGTGGTCGACGCGTCGGCGGCCGGCGCGGCGACGCCGGCCAACCAGGTCACCATCCGCGTGTCCAACACCCACATCGGCTTCAGCAGCGGCCGGACGATCCGTCCGGGCGCATACACCTTCAAGGTCGTGTCGGCCGACGGCAAGGACCACACGATCCAGATCGGACGCCTGCACGCGGGCTACTCGCTGCAGCAGGCCGAGCAGGACCTCGGCAAGTCGTTCTCGGGTGACACCGCCGCGATCCGCCGCGTCGACAGCCGCATCACCTTCCGCGGCGGCGCCGAGGCGCACAAGAGCGCCGGATGGTTCTCGACCACCCTCGGCCCCGCCCGCTACGTCGTGCTCGACCAGGACGGCGGCGCGGTGCGCTTCCTGACCGTCGCCGGGGCGAGGCGTGCCGGCGGTCCGCCGCGGACCTCGGGCACCAGCACCGCCTACAGCTACGGCTTCGGTGCCGCCGGGCGGCTGCCGGCGAACGGCTGGGTGCGCCTCTACAACCAGAGCGACCAGCCGCACTTCTGGGTGTTCCAGCAGGTCAAGCCGGGCACGACGGCACGCCAGGTGCGGCGCTACTTCTCGCACCCGTCCGACGCGCAGCCGTCGTGGGCGCTGAGCGCCAGCACGAACTCGGGCGTCATCTCGCCGTACTTCGGCGAGGCGATGCACCTCGACCTGCCGGCCGGTGAGTACGTCGTCGCCTGCTTCTGGCCGGACGACGACTCCGGCATGCCGCACGCCTTCATGGGCATGTGGCAGATCGTGCACCTGAGCTAGGACGACCCGCACCGAACGACGACTTCCCCCCTCGTGCGGTCATCTCCGGACCCGGAGATCGACTGCGCGAGGGGGGAAGCGTCGTACTCGGGCGTCGCGTCAGACGTTGAAGCCGAGGGCGCGGAGCTGCTCGCGGCCGTCGTCGGTGATCTTGTCCGGGCCCCACGGCGGCAGCCACACCCAGTTGATCTTCACCTCGCGCGCGAGCGGGCGCGCGCCGCCGGTGAGGGCGGCGTTGGCCTGGTCCTCGATCACGTCGGTGAGCGGGCAGGCGGCCGACGTGAGCGTCATGTCGAGCGTGACCAGGGACGCGACCCCCTCGTCCTCGCCCGCGTCGATCTGCACGTCGTACACCAGGCCGAGGTCGACCACGTTGATGCCGAGCTCGGGGTCGACCACGTCGCGCATGGCCTCCTCGACGTCGTCCTTGCTCGGGCTGCTGATCGTCTCGGTCATGCCTGCTCCCCTGCTGCTTCGGTGACCGCGCTCTTCATGGCCATCCAGCCCAGCAGCGCGCACTTCACGCGCGCCGGGTACTTCGAGACGCCCTCGAACGCGATCGCGTCGTCCAACTCGTCCTCGTCGGCGTCGGTGAGCTCGGCCTTGCCCTGCGACTGCATGAGCGCGAGGAACTTCGCCTGCAGCGCGAGCGCCTCGTCGACCGGCTTGCCGACGACCAGGCCGCTCATGACCGACGTCGAGGCCTGGCTGATCGAGCAGCCCTCACCCTCCCAGCCGAGGTCGGCGATCGCGCCGTCCTTGACCGCCACCCGCAGCGTCACCTCGTCACCGCACGTCGGGTTGACGTGGTGCACCTCGGCGTCGAACGCCTCGGGCAGCTCGCGGTGCTGCGGGTGCTTGTAGTGGTCGAGGATGATCTGCTGGTACATCGACTCGAGCGGCAGCGTCATGATGTGAACATCTCCTTCACGGCCTGCAACGCCGACACCAGCGCGTCGATTTCCGCCTCGGTCGTGTACATGCCGAACGAGACGCGCGTCGTGGCCGGCACGCCGTAGCGCACACACACCGGGCGGGCGCAGTGGTGCCCCGCCCGCACGGCGACGCCGTACTCGTCGAGCAGCTGCGCGACGTCGTGCGGGTGCACGCCCTTGAGCGTGAAGGCGATCGACGAGCCGCGGTCGACGGCGTCGGCCGGGCCGATGATGCGCAGCCCGTCGACGGCCTGCAGCCGCGGCAGCGCGTACTCGACCAGCGCGTGCTCGTGCGCGGCGATCGCGTCGAGGCCGACACCCGTGACGTAGTCGATCGCGGCGCCGAGCCCGATCGCCTCGGCGATCATCGGCGTGCCCGCCTCGAAGCGGTGCGGCGGCGCGGCGTAGGTCGTGCCGCTCATGTCGACGGTCTCGATCATCTCGCCGCCGCCGAGGAACGGCGGCATCGCGGCGAGCAGGTCGTAGCGCCCCCAGAGCACGCCGACGCCGGTCGGGCCGTAGAGCTTGTGACCGGTGAAGGCGAGGAAGTCGACGTCGAGCGCCTGCACGTCGACCGGCAGATGGGGCACCGACTGCGACGCGTCGAGCACGGTGAGTGCACCGACGGCCTTTGCCCGCGCGACGATCTGCTGCACCGGGTTGATCGTGCCGAGGGCGTTGCTCTGGTGCACGAAGGCGACGACCTTGGCCCGCTCGGTGATGATCTCGTCGAGGGACGAGAGCACCAGGCGTCCGTCGTCGTCGATCGGGATCCACTTGAACGTCGCGCCGGTGCGCTGCGCGAGCAGCTGCCACGGCACGAGGTTGCTGTGGTGCTCCATCTCGGTCACGACGATCTCGTCACCCGGGCCGATGCGGAACCGCTCGGCGCCAGGGAAGGTCGTCGCGTTCGACAGCGAGTACGCCACCAGGTTGAGCGCCTCGGACGAGTTCTTCGTGAAGACGATCTCGTCGCGGTTCGGCGCGTGCAGGAACGCCGCCACCTTGTCGCGCGCCGCCTCGAACGCGGTCGTCGCCTCCGAGCCGAGGGTGTGCACGGCCCGCGCGACGTTGGCGTTGTGCTGCTCGTAGAACTCGGTAATCGCGTCCAGCACCTGCTGCGGCTTCTGGGACGTGTTGGCGCTGTCGAGGTACACGAGCGGGCGCCCGTGCACCTCGCGCGTCAGGATCGGGAAGTCCTTCCGGATCCGCTCGACGTCGTAGCTCACGATGAACCTTCCGGTCAGGCCGAGGCCGTCTCGTTGACGCCGAAGCGGGCGTAGCCCTCGGCCTCGAGCTGGTCGGCGAGGTCCTTGCCGCCCGACTCGACGATCCTGCCGTCGAAGAAGACGTGCACGAACTCGGGCTCGATGTAGCGCAGGATGCGCGTGTAGTGCGTGATCAGCAGCGTGCCGACACCCTGCTCGCGCACGCGGTTCACGCCGGCCGACACGACTCGCAGCGCGTCGACGTCGAGACCCGAGTCGGTCTCGTCCAGGATCGCGATCTTCGGCTTGAGCAGCTCGAGCTGCAGGATCTCGTGGCGCTTCTTCTCGCCGCCCGAGAAGCCCTCGTTCACGTTGCGCTCGGCGAAGGCCTTGTCCATCTCGAGGGCGGCCATGGTGCCGTTGACCTCCTTGACCCACGTGCGCAGCTTGGGGGCCTCGCCGCGGACGGCCGTCGCGGCCGTGCGCAGGAAGTTCGACACCGAGACGCCCGGCACCTCGACGGGGTACTGCATCGCGAGGAACAGCCCGGCCCGCGCGCGCTCGTCGACGGTCATGGCGAGGACGTCCTCGCCGTCGAGCGTGACGGTGCCGCCGGTGACGGTGTACTTCGGGTGGCCGGCGATCGAGTACGCGAGCGTCGACTTGCCCGAGCCGTTCGGGCCCATGATGGCGTGGGTCTCGCCCGAGCGGACGGTGAGGTCGACGCCCTTCAGGATCGGCGTGTCCTCGACGGCGACCTGCAGGTCACGGATGACGAGCTCAGACATCTTCAGTCTCCTCAACGGCTGTGAAGCCCAGCCGGCTCTCGATCGCGGTCATGATGCGGTGCTGCAGGTCGGGCAGGCCGATGCGCTCGACGACGTCGGCGAAGAAGCCGCGGACGACCAGGCGCCGGGCTTCGTCCTCGGGGATGCCGCGCGCCTGCAGGTAGAACAGCTGCAGGTCGTCGAAGCGTCCCGTGGCGCTGGCGTGGCCGGCACCGGCGATGTCGCCGGTCTCGATCTCGAGGTTCGGCACCGAGTCGGCGCGCGCACCGTCGCTGAGCAGCAGGTTGCGGTTCATCTCGTAGGTGTCGGTGCCCGTTGCCGTCGGGCGGATGCGGACGTCGCCGATCCACACGGTGCGGGCCGAATCACCGAGCAGCGCGTTCTTGTACAGCACGTTCGAGCTGCAGTTCGGCTGGCCGTGGTCGACGAACAGCCGGCTCTCGACGTGGTGGTCGTCGCCGGCCAGCGCGACCCCGAGCAGCTCGGCGCGACCACCCGGGCCGGCGAAGGTGACCGTCGGCGAGAGCCGCACGAGGCCCGAGCCGAGGCCGACCGAGACGTGCCGGAAGGTCGCGTCGCGGCCGACGCGTGCACTGTGCGCGCTGATGTGGATCGTGCCGGCGTCCCAGTCCTGCACCGAGACGGCCGACAGCGACGCGCCGTCGTCGACGACGAACTCGACGTTGGCGGTGTCGGTGGTCTGGCCGGTGTGGTCGAAGATCACCGTCGCCCGGCTGAACCGCCCGGCGTGCACGATCACGTGGCCGTAGTTGCGCCCGGGCTTGCCGTGCACGTCGATGACCACCGGACGCTCGGGCGCGGCCTCTGTGTCGATCTCGACGAGCAGCGCCTGCTGCGCACCGGCGAAGGCGAGCGCGGCGACGCGGTCGGCGGGCCTCGCCACCGAGCCGAACAGGGGGTGGTCGCGGCCGACGAGCTCGTGCCGCACGCCCTCGGGCGCGTCGACGGTCACCGTCTCGGTGCCCTCGTGCTCGTAGGGCTCGAGCACGTCGCGGATCAGCCGCACGGGCGTGAACCGCCACTCCTCCTCGCGCCCGCGGGGCACGGCGAAGTCGTCCGGGTTGGTGGACGTGAAGCGTTCGGCCGGCGAACCGGTCGGCTTGAGTACGGCTGTCATCCGACAGCGCCCTCCATCTGCAGTTCGATCAGGCGGTTGAGCTCGAGCGCGTACTCCATCGGCAGTTCGCGGGCGATCGGCTCGACGAACCCGCGCACCACCATGGCCATCGCCTCGTCCTCGGACAGGCCGCGGCTCATCAGGTAGAACAGCTGGTCCTCGCTGACCTTGGACACCGTCGCCTCGTGCCCCATCGACACGTCGTCCTCGCGGACGTCGACGTAGGGGTAGGTGTCCGAGCGGCTGATGTCGTCGACGAGCAGCGCGTCGCACTTCACCGTGGACGCCGAGTGGTGCGCGCCCTTGTTGACCTGCACCAGCCCGCGGTACGACGTGCGGCCGCCGCCGCGCGCCACCGACTTCGACACGATCGTCGAGGACGTGTGCGGCGCGAGGTGCAGCATCTTGGCGCCGGCGTCCTGGTGCTGGCCCTCGCCCGCGAACGCGATCGAGAGCACCTCGCCCTTGGCGTGCTCGCCGGTCAGCCACACGGCCGGGTACTTCATGGTGACCTTCGAGCCGATGTTGCCGTCGATCCACTCCATGGTGGCGCCGGCCTCGGCCTTGGCCCGCTTGGTGACCAGGTTGTAGACGTTGTTCGACCAGTTCTGGATGGTCGTGTACCGGCAGCGGGCGTTCTTCTTGACCACGATCTCGACGACCGCCGAGTGCAGCGAGTCGGAGCTGTAGATCGGCGCGGTGCAGCCCTCGACGTAGTGCACGTAGGCGCCCTCGTCGACGATGATCAGCGT
>NZ_JBQCEE010000174.1:0-2501 GCF_051960575.1 Jatrophihabitans sp. | reverse complement strand
CGGTGCCGCTGGGCCGTCGCCGCGCGCTCGGCGCCGACCGCGCGCAGGGACGCCGCCGCCGCCACGACCGCCGGGATGTCCGGCACCCCGGGCACCCGGCCGCCCTCGCGCTCGTCGGCCGGCCAGGGCGAGCGCCAGCGCGTGCCCGTGCGCACCGCCAGCACGCCGACCGTGCCGCCGCCCCAGGTGCGGGCGTCCGCGGCGAGCACCGACCAGTGCGCGGGCAGCTCGTCGTGCCCGAGGGTCTGCGTCGCATCGACGACCAGCGGCACCGGCACGTCGACCAGCGGTTGGCGCGTGCCGACCTCGTGGTTCGCGGCCTGCAGGGCGGCGGCGGCGACGTCACCGGCGCTCGCGGCGGTGGTGAAGGCGGCGGCGTCGACGCGCGCGAGGTGGTCGACGGGCACCGGCACGACGCGTCCGCCGGCCGCCTCGTGACGCTCGGCGGCGTGCAGCACGGCCGAGTGCTCGACCGTGCTGTGGACGAAGGTGCTGCCGCGGTTGCCGGCCAGCGTGCCGAGCACGGCGCCGTGCAGGGCCTGGGTGCCGTTCGCGGCGAACGACACCTCGTCCGGACGCGCGCCCAGCGCCTCGGCGACGGTGGCCCGGGCGGCGTCGAGCAGCAGGCGGGCCCGGCGACCGGCCCCGTGGAGCCGGGCCGGGTCGGCCCACCCGTCGTCGAGGGCGGCGAACAGCGCCTCGCGGGCCACCGGGTGCAGCGGCGCGCCGGATGCGGCGTCCAGCAGGACCGGTTCGGTGGTCACCCGGGAGACGGTAGTCATAGTGCACAGGTTCACCGCCTCCGCGCACCGCCCCGGGGGCGGGGGAAAGGCCGAAGTTGGCTAAGCTCCAAGGGTCAGTCTGATCGTCGGAGAGGCGGTTGCACGTGCGTCGCACACGTTGGGCCCGAGTCGTCCGCGTCGCGGGCCTCGTGGGCCTGTTGTCGGTGGTGCTCACGGGCTGCTCGGCCGCTGACTGGGAGAAGCGGCTGCGGTTCGGTTGGCCGACCGGTGTCACCCGTCAGGCCACCGAGATGCGCGTGCTGTGGACGTGGGCCGGTGTCGCCGCCCTCGCGCTGGGCGTGTTCGTCTGGGGCCTGATGTTCTGGGCCAGCGTCCGGTACCGCCAGAAGCGGTCGACGAACACCGACTACATCCCGCGGCAGACGAAGTACAACCTGACGATCGAGCTCGCGGGCGTCGTCATCCCGTTCATCATCATCGGCGTGCTCTTCTACCGCACCGCGGTCGTCGAGGACAATGTCAACCACCTGACCAAGAACCCCGACGTGCGCGTGCAGGTCGACGCGTTCAAGTGGAACTGGGAGTTCGAGTACATCCAGAACCACGGCCAGGCGACGACGTACGGCAGCGGTGACCCGTCCGCGAACGCGCCGCTCTCGACGGTGGGCTCCGACCAGGAGATTCCCGTGCTGGTGATCCCGGTCAACGAGCGCGTCCGCTTCGACGAGCACAGCTACGACGTCATCCACTCGTTCTGGGTGCCCGAGTTCCTCTTCAAGCGCGACGTGATCCCCTTCTACACGGACAAGACGACGCGCGACAACCAGTTCGAGATCACCCCGACGCACACCGGCAGCTTCGTCGGCCGCTGCGCCGAACTCTGCGGCACGTACCACGCCGAGATGAACTTCGAGGTGCGCGTGGTCACCGCCGACCAGTTCCAGGCCTACCTGGACGCGCTGAAGAGCATCGGCTCGGCCGACCCGGCCCGGCAGTCGAAGGCGCTGACGCAGGCCAAGATCCCGGGCGGTCCGGTCGCCACGACCACCCACCCGTTCGACACGAACCGCAACGTCGTCGACGCGGGCCCGTCCACGAAGGGGACGAACAGCTGACATGAAGACCGAAGCCCGCATCTTCCTGCTCATCGCCGTCTTCTGCTTCATCGCCGCGGCCGGCTACGGCATCTGGACCTCGCTGCCGAACAGCTTCAGCAACGGCAAGCTCGAGCCCGTCGGCGTCTCGTCGCTGATCCTCTCCGGCGGCCTGCTCGGCATCTCGGGCTCGTTCTTCTGGTTCGTGTCGCGCCGCATCGACGCCCGTCCCGAGGACCGTCCGGACGCCGAGATCGCCGAGGCCGCGGGCGACCTGGGCTTCTTCAGCCCGGGCAGCTACTGGCCGGTCGGCATCGCCGCCTCGGCGACGGTCACCGGCCTCGGCCTGGCCTTCGTCCAGATCTGGCTGGCGCTGGTCGGCGTCGCGCTGATCCTGTTCACCGTCGGCGGCCTGCTGTTCGAGTACTACGGCCACGGACGCCGCCTCGCCCAGCACTGAGCTCGATCGTCCTCGATGGCCGTCGCCCCCGCGGGGCGGCGGCCATCGTCGCTGTTGCCGGGCCGGTCGCGTCCGCGCGCGTCGGTTGAGCCTGGGCATCGGGCCCCGGACCCCGTGTGGATCGCGCCGGCTGTGCGGTGCTGACCGTGGCGGCGCCTGCTGTGCCGGTGCTGCCGGATCTTGATGGTCTGGACGAGGCAGGGC
>NZ_JBQCEE010000173.1:0-5014 GCF_051960575.1 Jatrophihabitans sp. | reverse complement strand
TGGTCGTAGCGCAGGCGGGGCAGCGTGCCGCGCAGCCAGACGAAGACGAACAGGATGATGATCACCTTGACGGTGAACCAGAGGAACGGCCACCAGCCGGAGTTCGCGTCGTGCCAGAGCGAGATCGGCACGGGCGCGCGCCAGCCACCGAGGAACAGCGTGGTCGCGAGCGCCGAGACCGTCACCATGTTGATGTACTCGGCGAGGAAGAACAGCGCGAACTTCATCGACGAGTACTCGGTGTGGAAACCGCCGACGAGCTCCGACTCGGCCTCGGGGAGGTCGAAGGGCGCGCGGTTGGTTTCGCCGACCACCGCGATCGCGTAGATGGCGAACGACACGAACAGCGGGATGACGTGCCAGGTGTGCGCCTGCGAGGCGACGATGCCGGACGTCGACATGGTGTTCGAGTAGAGGAAGACGGCGACCATCGACAGGCCCATCGCGACCTCGTACGAGATCATCTGGGCCGCCGAGCGCAGACTGCCGAGCAGCGGGTAGGTCGAGCCGGACGCCCAGCCGGACAGCACGATGCCGTACACACCGAGCGACGAGCAGGCGAAGACGACCAGGACGCCGACGGGCAGGTCGGTGAGCTGCAGCGCGGTGTGGTGGCCGAACATCGACACGACCGGGCCGAACGGGATCACCGAGAAGGCGAGGAACGCCGGCACCGCGGACACGACCGGGGCCAGGAAGTAGACCGGCTTGTCGGCCAGCAGCGGGATGATCTCTTCCTTGAAGGCGAGCTTCACACCGTCGGCCAGCGACTGCAGCACGCCCCACGGGCCGACGCGGTTCGGGCCGATGCGGTTCTGCATTCGACCGACGACCTTGCGCTCGAAGACGATCGCGAACAGCGTCATGAGCACGAGGAAGACGAAGACGCCGAGGACCTTGATCAGGATGATCCAGAACGGCTGGTTGCCGAAGCCCGGCAGGTTCTGGCCCGCGGCCAGCACGGCACCGTTCATGCCGGCGCCACCTCCGTCTCGTCCTCGGGCTGCACGATCTCGATCTCGTACGGGAACGACTCGCTGCCCACGACGGCGTCCGCGGCGGCCGGCGCCAGCGCGACGACCGAGCCGTGTGCGGCCGCGAGCGTCGCACGGACCGTACAGCCCCGCGCATTGGTGGGGAGCCAGACCACGCCGTCCGGCATCGCCGTCACCGCCGCCGGCGCGGTGATCGCGCCGCGTTCGGTGCTGACGGTGACCAGCCCGCCGTCGAGCACGCCGAGCCGCTGCGCGGTGGCGGCGCTGATGCGGGCGACGACCGGCTTGGCGGTGCCGGCGAGGTGCTCGTCGCCGTCCTGCATGCGGCCGTGGTCGATCAACTCGGCCCAGGTCGCCAGCCGGACGCCGTCGGTGTCGTCACTCGCGGCCGGCACGTGGGTTCCGGCCATCGCGGGACGCGCGGTGCCCGCCTCGAGCTCGAGCAGCTCGGCACGGGCCGCCTCGAGCGATCGCAGGTCGATCGGGACGTCGAGTTCCTCGGCGAGGGCGTCGAGCACGCGCCCGTCGCTGATGAGGCCGGTGCCGGCGATGGTGAGGTCGAACGGACGCCGCCGGCCCTCCCAGTCGACGAAGCGACCGGCCTTCTCGGCGGGCGGGGCCACCGGCAGCACGACGTCGGCGTGCTCGGTGACCGCGCTGCGGCGGATCTCGAGGCTGACGATGAACCCGGCACGACCGAGCGCCTCGCGCGCCCAGCCGGGGTCGGGGGTGTCGTCGGGGTCGACGGCGCCGATCAGCAGCGCGGCCAGCGAGCCCTCGGCCGCGGCCTGCAGGATGCCGTGCGTGTCGCGTCCGGGCAGGTCGGGCAGGGCCGTGCCCCACAGCGCCTCGACCTGCGCCCGCGCGGCGGCGTCGGAGACGAGGCGCCCGCCGGGCAGCAGCGTCGGCACCGCGCCGGCGTCGACGGCACCGCGCTCGCCGGCGCGCCGCGGCACCCACGCGACGCGGGCGCCGGTGCGCTCGGCCAGTTCGGCCACCGCGGTGTACGCGCCGGGGACGGACGCGAGCCGCTCGCCGACGAGGATGACCGTGCCCGGCGCCGACAGGGCGACGACCGCGTCGTCGCCGAGCGCGCGCACCGCCGCGGCCTCCTCGCCGGGCACCGCGGGCACGAGCCGGCCGCCCAGCTTGGTCAGCCCGCGCGACGCGAACGGCGCGACCGAGTACACGGCCGTGCGCCCGAGCCGGGTCGACTTGCGCAGGCGCAGGAAGACGATGGGCGACTCCTCCTCCGGCTCGAGGCCGACGAGCAGCACCGCCGGTGCCTGCTCGAGCGCGGCGTACGAGACGTGGGCCGGGGTGCGGCCGGCCACGTGCGCGGCCAGGAACGCCGACTCCTCGTCCGAGGTGGGCCGCACGCGGGCGTCGATGTCGTTGGTGCCGAGCACGACGCGCGCGAACTTGGCGTACGCGTACGCGTCCTCCTCCGTCAGCCGGCCGCCGGGGAGCACCCCGACGCCGCCGCGGTCGATGGCCTCGCGCAGGCCCTGCGCGGCGTGGTCGAGCGCCTCGGGCCACGCCGCCTCGACCAGCACTCCGTCGCGCCGGACGAGCGGGGTGAGGATGCGGTCGGGCTGCTCGGCGTAGTGGAACGCCCAGCGTCCCTTGTCGCAGTTCCACTCCTCGTTCACCAGCGGGTCGTTGCCCGAGAGCCGGCGGGTGACCTTCGAGCGGCGCCAGTCGGCCCGCAGCGAGCAGCCCGACGAGCAGTGCTCGCAGACCGTCTCGGTCGAGCGCAGGTCGAACGGCCGCGCGCGGAAGCGGTACGACGCGCCCGTCAGCGCACCGACCGGGCAGATCTGCACGGTGTTGCCGGAGAAGTACGACTGGAACGGCACGTCGGTCGAGGTGCCGATCTGCTCGGCCGCGCCGCGTTCGAGCAGATCGATGAACGGGTCACCGGCGATCTGCTCGCTGAACCGGGTGCAGCGCTGGCAGAGCACGCAGCGCTCGCGGTCGAGCAGCACGTTGCTCGAGATCGCGATCGGCTTCGGGTAGGTGCGCTTGGTCTCGTGGAACCGCGAGTCGGCGCGGCCGTTGCTCATCGCCTGGTTCTGCAGCGGGCACTCGCCGCCCTTGTCGCACACCGGGCAGTCGAGCGGGTGGTTGATGAGCAGCAGCTCCATCACGCCCTGCTGCGCCTTGTCGGCGACCGCGCTGGTCAGCTGGGTCTTGATCACCATGCCGGGCATCACCGTGGTGGTGCACGACGCGGCGGGCTTGGGCATGCCGCGTCCGTTGCCCATGTCGGTGACCTCGACCAGGCACTGGCGGCAGGCGCCGGCCGGGTCGAGCAGCGGGTGGTCGCAGAAGCGCGGGATCTGGATGCCGAGCTGCTCGGCCGCCCGGATCAGCAGCGTGCCCTTCGGGACGGAGATCTCGAGACCGTCGATGGTGACGGTGACGAGGTCTTCCTTGGCCGGCGCGGGCTTGTCGACGGTCGTCATGTCAGTGATGAGCTCCGACCAGGGTGCGGACGCCGGGGAACGGGCAGCCGCCGGACAGGTGGGCGAGGTACTCGTCGCGGAAGTACTTGATCGAGGACGAGACCGGGGAGGTCGCGCCGTCGCCGAGCGCGCAGAACGAGCGGCCGAGGATGTTGTCGGACAGGTCGAGCAGCGTGTCGAGGTCGGCCTCGGTGGCCTCGCCGTTCTCCAGCCGCTCGTAGATGCCGACGTACCAGTAGGTGCCCTCGCGGCACGGCGTGCACTTGCCGCACGACTCGTGCTTGTAGAACTCCGACCACTTCTTCGTCGCGCGCACGACGCAGTCGTCCTCGTCGAAGACCATGACAGCGGACGTGCCGTTCATCGACCCCGCCTTGGCGACGGCGTCGAAGTCCAGCGGGATGTCGAGGTGCTCGGCGGTGAACAGCGGGGTCGACGAGCCACCGGGCGTCCAGAACTTCAACGCCTTGCCACGGCTCATGCCGCCGGCGAGGTCGAGCAGTTCACGCAGCGTGGTGCCCATCGGCGCCTCGTACTGGCCCGGGTTCTTCACCCGGCCCGAGAGCGAGTAGATCGACGTGCCGGGCGAACCGCCGGGGCCCATCTGCTTGAACCACTCGGCGCCGCCGAGCACGATCGCCGGCACCGTCGCGAGCGTGCCGACGTTGTTCACGACCGTCGGGGCGTCGTAGAGACCGTTCGTCGCCGGGAACGGCGGCTTCAGCCGCGGCTGGCCGCGCTTGCCCTCCAGCGAGTCCAGCAGCGCGGTCTCCTCGCCGCAGATGTAGGCGCCGGCGCCGGCGTGCACGGTGATGTCCACGCTCACCCCGCTGCCCAGCACGTCGGCACCGAGATAGCCGCCGGCATAGGCCTCGGCCACCGCCTGGCTGACCCGGCGGATGGCGTGCACCGCCTCACCGCGGATGTAGACGAACGCCCGCTCGGCCCGGACCGCGTAGCAGGCGATGATGATGCCCTCGATCATCGAGTGCGGATCGTTCATCATCAGCGGCAGATCCCGGCAGGTGCCGGGCTCGCCCTCGTCGGCGTTGACCACCACGTAGTGCGGCAAGGCCGGCTCACCCGGCTTGGCCTGCGGAATGAACTGCCACTTCATGCCGGTCGGGAAGCCGGCACCGCCACGGCCGCGCAGGTTGGATTCCTTGATCAGTGCGATCAGCTCGTCCGGCTGCATCCGCAGCGCCTTGCGCAGCCCGGCATAGCCGTCCAGCTGTTCGTAATTCTCCAGCAGCCACGGCGCATCGGTGCCGAACCGCTTGGTCAGGACGGGAGTCAGCGGCATCGCTACGTGCCCTTCTCGATGCGTTCGCTCTGGCCGCCGGTGTTCGACTCCGCGGCCGGATTGCTGTCCGCCGTCTGCAGCGGCTCGTCGTGCGCGCTGGATCCGGTGCGCGCCCCGGTGTTGTCGGCGGCCGCCCGCTCGGCATGCGTCGTGCCGGCGCGGCCGGCCGAACCTCGTTCGCCGGCTTGGTAGCTCGGTGCCTGTTCGTCCCGCTGCTGGGCCAGCCGGACGCCCACCTCGGTCGGGCC
>NZ_JBQCEE010000172.1:0-8468 GCF_051960575.1 Jatrophihabitans sp. | reverse complement strand
GTGGGTGTCTACCTCGACCTCGCGCGGATGGCGAGGGCCGGGGGGGCGGACTCGGCGGCGGCGGCGGCGGGTTTGTTCGAGCTGGGGGGGCGGCGGGGTGTGGCCGCCGGCGAGCTGCGCGGCACGTTCGGCGCCGACCCGATCGGGCTGCGCGCCCGGACCGGTGCGGCGGCCGACCTCGGGCTGTTGCTCGCCCTGGGCGAGCAGGCGCGCGAGGCCGTCGACCTGCGGCTCGCCACGGTCGACGCGACGGTCTACCACGCGGCCGGCGCGAGCGACGCCGACGAGATCGCCATCGCCACCGCGGTCGGCGTT
The DNA here is from genome assembly GCF_051960575.1 of Jatrophihabitans sp. GTDB lineage: Bacteria > Actinomycetota > Actinomycetes > Mycobacteriales > Jatrophihabitantaceae > JBQCEE01. The sequence continues at coordinate 8,153 of NZ_JBQCEE010000172.1, read as the reverse complement.
GCGTACCTGCGCGCGCTCGTCGACGGCGGCTGGAGCGTCGACGACGCCCTCGCCCGCCTCGAGTTCCGCTTCGCCGTCACGGCCGACCAGTTCGCGTCCATCGCCAAGCTGCGCGCGGCCCGACGGGTGTGGGACCGCGTCGCCGAACTGTCCGGTGCCGCGGACGACCGCCGCGGCCAGTGGCAGCACGCGGTCACCTCGGCCGCGATGCTGACGCAGCGCGACCCGTGGGTGAACCTGCTGCGCACGACCATCGCGTGCTTCGCCGGTGCCGTCGGCGGGGCGGACGCGATCACGGTGCTGCCGTTCGACAGCGCGCTCGGCATCCCCGACGACTTCGGCCGCCGCATCGCCCGCAACACGCAGTCGGTGCTGCACGACGAGTCGTCGCTCGCGCGGGTGCTCGACCCCGCCGGCGGGTCGTGGTTCGTCGAGTCGTTCACCGAGTCGCTCGCGCAGGCGGCCTGGCAGCGCTTCACCGCGATCGAGGCGGCGGGCGGCGCGCTCGCCGCGCTCGACTCGGGCCACCTGTCCGAGCTGATCGCCGCGACCCGTGCGAAGCGCGCCGACGACATCGCCCACCGCCGCGCGCCGATCACCGGCGTGAGCGAGTACGCCTTCGTGGCCGAGGCGCCCGTCGTGCGCGAACCGTTGCCGGCGATGGTCGAGGAGGGTCCGCTGCCGGGTGTGCGGTGGGCGGCCGAGTTCGAGGCGCTGCGCGACCGGACGGACGCTGCCGCGGTGCGTCCGACGGTGTATCTGGCGACGCTCGGTCCGCTCGCGGCGCACAGCGCACGCGCCGGCTTCGCCGCCAACCTGTTCCAGGCAGCGGGCATCGAGTGCGTCACGGGGCCGGCGGACGCGTACGACGGTGCAACGCCTGTTGTGTGCCTGTGCTCGTCGGACAAGGTCTATGCCGACGAGGCCGCGGCGGCGGCCGAAGCCCTGCACGCCGCCGGCGCCGGCTTCGTCTGGCTCGCCGGCAAGGGTGACCACGCCGGTGTCGACGGAACCCTCTACGCCGGTTGCGACGCACTCGCCGTGCTGCAACAGACGTTGAGCCTGTTGGAGGTCTCGTGAGCATCCCCGACTTCTCGTCCGCCGAGCTCGGTGACTCGGTCGCAGCAGGCGGTCGCCACACCGACGCGGCCGCGTGGGAGACGCCCGAGGGCATCACCGTGCCGCCGCTCTCCACGGCGGCCGACCTCGACGGTCTCGACTTCCTCGCCACCTACCCGGGCAAGGCGCCGTTCCTGCGCGGGCCGTACCCGACGATGTACGTCAACCAGCCGTGGACGATCCGCCAGTACGCCGGCTTCTCCACCGCCGCCGAGTCGAACGCCTTCTACCGGCGCAACCTGGCGAACGGCCAGAAGGGCCTGTCCATCGCGTTCGACCTGCCCACCCACCGCGGTTACGACAGCGACAACCCGCGCGTGATCGGCGACGTCGGCATGGCCGGTGTCGCGATCGACTCGATCTACGACATGCGGCAGCTCTTCGACGGCATCCCGCTCGACCGCATGTCGGTGTCGATGACGATGAACGGCGCGGTGCTGCCCGTCCTGGCGCTCTACGTCGTCGCGGCCGAGGAGCAGGGGGTGACGCCGGAGCAGCTCACGGGGACCATCCAGAACGACATCCTCAAGGAATTCATGGTCCGCAACACCTACATCTACCCGCCGTCGCCGAGCATGCGGATCATCAGCGACATCTTCGAGTACACCTCGCAGCGCATGCCGAAGTTCAACTCGATCTCGATCTCCGGCTACCACATCCAGGAGGCCGGGGCGACGGCCGACCTCGAGCTCGCCTACACGCTGGCCGACGGCGTCGAGTACATCCGCGCGGGCCTCGCCGCCGGTCTCGACATCGACGCGTTCGCGCCGCGGCTGTCGTTCTTCTGGGCGATCGGCATGAACTTCTTCATGGAGGTCGCGAAGCTGCGCGCGGGCCGGCTGCTCTGGGCGAAGCTGGTGAAGCAGTTCGCGCCGAAGAGCGACAAGTCGCTGTCGCTGCGCACGCACTCGCAGACGTCCGGTTGGTCGCTGACCGCGCAGGACGTCTTCAACAACGTGATCCGCACGTGCATCGAGGCGATGGCCGCGACGCAGGGGCACACCCAGTCGCTGCACACGAACGCACTGGACGAGGCGTTGGCCCTGCCCACCGACTTCTCGGCGCGCATCGCCCGCAACACGCAGCTGGTGTTGCAGCAGGAGTCGGGCACGACGCGCGTCATCGACCCGTGGGGCGGCTCGGCCTACGTCGAGCGGCTCACCTACGACCTCGCCCGCCGCGCGTGGGGCCACATCCAGGAGGTCGAGGCCGCCGGCGGCATGGCGAGGGCGATCGACGCCGGCCTGCCGAAGATGCGCATCGAGGAGGCCGCGGCCCGGACGCAGGCCCGCATCGACTCCGGTCGCCAGCCGGTGATCGGCGTGAACAAGTACCGCCTCGAGCAGGAGGACATGCTCGACGTCCTCAAGATCGACAACACGGCGGTGCGGCGCGAGCAGACCGAGACGCTGCAGCGGCTGCGCGAGGAGCGCGACCCCGGTGACGTCGAGCGGGCGCTGACCGCGCTGACGAACGCGGCCGCCGACAAGCGTCCGGGGCTCGAGGCGAACCTGCTCGCGCTCGCCATCGACGCGGCCCGCGCGAAGGCCACGGTCGGCGAGATCAGCGACGCCCTCGAGAAGGTCTACGGACGCCATCAGGCCACCATCCGCACGATCTCGGGCGTCTACCGCGAGGAGGCGGGGTCGGTGTCGAACATCGACGAGGTGCGGCAGCTGACGCAGCAGTTCGAGGACGACCACGGCCGCCGCCCGCGCATCCTCGTCGCCAAGATGGGCCAGGACGGCCACGACCGCGGGCAGAAGGTGATCGCCACGGCCTTCGCCGACCTCGGCTTCGACGTCGACGTCGGCCCGCTGTTCCAGACGCCGACGGAGGTGGCGCGGCAGGCGATCGAGGCCGACGTGCACATCGTCGGCGTCAACTCGCTCGCCGCGGGGCACCTGACCCTGGTGCCGGCGCTGAAGGAGGAGCTGGCCGCCCAGGGGCGTCCGGACATCCTCATCGTCGTCGGTGGGGTCATCCCGCCGCAGGACTTCGACGCCCTCCGCGAGGCCGGCGCCGCCGCGATCTTCCCGCCGGGCACGGTGATCGCCGAGGCCGCGAAGGACCTGCTCGCGACCCTGGACAAGGCCCTTGCCTGACCTGGAATGCCGCTTGTCCCCAGCCCCAGTCGTCCCGGGCGTCCGGAAATGACTGCGGCGGGGGACAAGATGGCTTCTGCGCTGGTCGAGGGGGTGCTCGCGGGACAGCGGGCCGCGGTGGCGCGGGCGATCACCCTCGTCGAGAGCAAGCGCACCGACCACCGCGAGCAGGCTCAACAGCTGTTGCGTGACCTGCTGCCGCACACCGGGAAGTCCGTGCGCATCGGCATCTCCGGCGTGCCCGGGGTCGGCAAGTCGACGTTCATCGACCAGTTCGGCGTCAACCTGATCGCCGAGGGGCACCGGGTCGCGGTACTCGCCGTCGACCCGAGTTCGGGCCGCACGGGCGGGTCGATCCTCGGCGACAAGACCCGCATGGCCCGCCTCGCCGTCGAGCAGCACGCGTTCGTCCGACCGTCACCGTCGGCCGGCACGCTCGGCGGCGTCGCGAAGGCGACCCGCGAGACGATGCTGGTGATGGAGGCGGCGGGCTACGACGTCGTGCTCATCGAGACGGTGGGCGTCGGGCAGAGCGAGTACGTCGTCGCCGACATGGTCGACACGTTCCTGTTCCTCACGCTGGCCCGCACCGGCGACTCGCTGCAGGGCATGAAGCGGGGCATCCTCGAGCTCGCCGACGTGATCGCGGTGAACAAGGCCGACGAGCAGCACGAGGACGAGTCGCGGCGCGCCGCGCGCGAGCTGTCCGGCGCGCTGCGGCTGCTGCGCGGCGAGGCCGACAACTGGCAGGCGCCGGTGATCACCTGCAGCGGCCTCAACAACATCAACCTGGACGAGGTGTGGCGCCAGATCGGCCGCCACCGCACCTGGTGGGACACCCACGGCGGCCTCGACGCCAAGCGCCGCGAACAACTCGTCGACTGGACGCGGGCGATGGTGCGCGACCGCCTGCTCGCCCGCCTCGACACTCCCGAGGTGCGCGCCGTGGTCCGCGCGGCCGAGGCCGACGTGCGGGCCGGCGAGCAGACGCCCGACCAGGCCGCCACCCGCATCCTCGACGCCCTCTGAACGACACCCCTGGCGGGGCGAGCTCAGGAGCGGTAGCCGAGCTGGCGCCAGGCCTCGTAGGCCGCCACGGCGGCGGCGTTCGAGAGGTTGAGCGAGCGGCGGCCGGGCAGCATCGGGATGCGGACGAGACCCGTGATGTGCGGGTCGGCCAGCACCTCGTCGGACAGGCCGGTGGGTTCGGGGCCGAAGACCAGCACGTCCTCGTCGCGGTAGGCGATCCGCGCGAACTCGGTCGTCGCCCGTGCCGTGAACGCGAACGCGCGCCGGCCGGGCAACGCGGCCCAGAGGGCGTCCAGGTCGGGGTGCACGGTGACGACCGCGAGGTCGTGGTAGTCGAGGCCGGCGCGCCGCAGTTGCGCGTCCGCGAAGCTGAACCCGAGCGGCTCGACGAGGTGCAGGTGGGCCCCGGTGCAGGCGACCATCCGGATCGCGTTGCCGGTGTTCGCGGGGATGCACGGCGTCAGGAAGACGATGTGGAGCACCCGGTCAGGGTGTCATGTCAGGCGGCGCACGCCGGGGCGCCGGGCACGACGGCACGCACCACCAGCGTCAGGGTGTGCGCGCCGACGCGCCAGCGTGCGCCGGGATCGTGCAGGGCCGCGAGGTAGGCCCTCGTCGCCGCTTGGCCTGCGAGCATGACGCACCGCCCCACCGCCGGCAGGGGGCCGGTCCACGCCGGTGCGCGGCCGCTGTCGTCGCCCCACTGCACGCGCAGCACGCTGACGCGGTCGACCGGGTACGGCTCGGGCGCACGCTGCGCGGCCGTGCCGATGTCGTGCACCAGCGCGGTCAGCGCCCGACGTGCGGCGAGCTGCGCGCCGGTCAGGCCGCGGTCGAGGCCGAGCGCGTAGACGTCGACCTCGCGCGGCGGTGCGGCGTCTGCACGGAAACTGATCAGGGTGCGCCCGACGTCGGCGACCGTCGGCATGCCGAGGTCGGGCCTGCCGACGAAGATTCCCGAGCGTTCGGCCGCGTCGATCCAGCGCTGCACCTGTGCGCGACCCACCTGCGTGCGGGTCACCCGCCACGCGGCGCCGGCGGACACGGGTGCCGCCGCGAGCACGGTGCCGTCGCCGTAGACGGTCCATCTCGCCTGCTGCTCGAAGTAGTTCTCCGGTGGGCCGATGAAACCGCAGCACTCGGTGATGCGGAAGACGACGCGATCCGTCGGCACTGCAGGCGGCGCGGAACTGCGCGGCGACACCACGGCGGTCGGCGCGGACGAGCAGGCGGCGAGCGTCGCGCCGAGCAGCACGACGGCGAGCGGACGCAGGAGCCTCATGCCCCGCTGGACGCGATGGGCGCGGCGCAACGGTCCGTCCGGCCGACGGCCGGACGGGACGAGGTCAGCGGGTGGCGGTCCGACGCTCCGCCGCGGCCTGCACGTACAGCACGGCCACGACGAGGCTCGCGCTCACGGAGATGAGCGAGCCCTTCACGCGTTCGGTCAGCGAAGTGACGATCATCTGTCGCTCCTGGGGTCGGAGCGGCTTCCGCCTGGGGTAGAGACGGTCGGCCGCGTTCGTCACTGTCCTTCCCGGGTGCGCGACCGGTCTCACCCGGTGTGACGCAGGCCGTGACCGCGCGCCACAGGTGCGGTCACTAGGCTGGACGCCGGTGTGCCGGGAAGTCTGGTCGGCGGTGGCCACGGCCATGCCCCGACCGCGACCCGAGGAGCCCCGTGCACGACCTCGTCCCCTACGCCGTCACGCTGCTGCTGCTCTCGGCAGCGCTGCTCGCGGCCATCGCGTCGCAGCGGCTCGCCGGGCTGCTGCGGGTGCCGGCACCGGCGCTCTTCCTGGTGGCCGCGGCGGTCGCGTCCGACATCGCCCCGCGGCTCGGCGGCCTGTCGATCACGATCGACCAGCGCATCGTCACGGTCGCGCTCGTGCTCATCCTCTTCGACGGCGGCATGCACATCGGGGTCGACCGCATCCGCGGCAGCATCGGCGGCATCGTGTGGATCGGCGTCGCCGGCACACTGGTGACGGCCGGCGGGCTCGCGCTGCTGGCGCACACGCTGTTCGACTTCCCGTGGCGCGCGGCGCTGCTGCTCGGCACCGCGCTGGCGCCGACCGATCCCGCGGTCGTCTTCTCGGTGCTGGGCCGGCGCGAGATCTCCGGCCGCAGCGGCACCCTGCTCGAGGGCGAGTCCGGCGCCAACGATCCGGTGGGCATCGCGCTGATGGTGAGCCTGCTCGTCGCGTCCGGCTCGGGCTGGTCGGCCGTCGGGCACGGCATCGGCGAGTTCGCGCTGCAACTGGTGCTCGGCGGCGTCGTCGGGGTCGTCGGCGGCTGGCTGCTGCTGCAGGTGATGCGCCGCGTCGCGCTGCCGAGCGAGGCGCTCTACCCCGTGCAGACGATCGCCTTCGCGCTCGCGCTCTACGGGGCCGCGGCGTCGCTCGACGGCTCCGGCTTCCTCGCGGTCTTCGTCGCCGGCATCCTGGTCGGCGACGAGCGCGCCCCCTACCAGCGCGAGATCGAGCGGTTCGCCGGGGCGGCCGCCGGGCTGGCCGAGATCGTCGCGTTCGTCGTGCTCGGCCTGTCGATCCACCTCGGGTCGCTGTGGCACGTCGACCGGCTCGACGCCGGTCTCGGCCTCGCCGTGCTGCTCGCTCTCGTGGTGCGGCCGGTGCTCGTCGGCCTCGTGACCCTGCCCATCCGCATGGCGCGCGGCGAGCGCGTCTTCGTCCTCTGGGCCGGGCTCAAGGGCGCCGTGCCGATCCTGCTCGGCACCTACGTGCTCGCCGAGGGCGTCACCGACGCGCAGCGCATCTACGACGTGATCTTCGTGGTGGTGCTGGTCAACGTGGTGGTGCAGGGCGGCCTCGTGCCGCTCGTCGCGCGGTGGGGCAGGGTGCCGATGCGGGTGGTCGAACCCGAGCCGTGGGCCCTGGGCCTGCGCTTCCAGGACGAGCCGCAGGGCCTGCAGCGCTACCGCGTGGCGGTCGGGTCGCCGGCCGACGGTGCCACGGTCGCCGAGCTGCCCGTGGGCGAGGAGTTCTGGATCTCGCTCATCAACCGCGGGGGACGGCTCGTGCAGGTGCGGGGCGAGACGCGGCTGGCCGCCGGCGACGAGGTGCTCGCGCTGACGACGGACCCCGACACCGCCGGCCGGATCTTCGCCGAGTCGCGCGCACTCGGCACCGAGGGCTGAACGTCGTGGGGTTGACCCCGCGCACCGACGCGCGTACGTTCACCGCTGTCCACTTGTACAAGCAAGATCTTGTAAAGGAGCAGCGATGTCCATCTCGACCGACACCCATACCGACGACTACACCGCCGTGCTGCAGCTGCCCGTGCCGCCGCAGCGCGCGGCCGAGCTCTTCGCCTCACCCGAGGGCGTCAGCGCCTGGTGGGGCCCGGCGACGGGGGACGCCGAGGTCGGCGGCACCCTCGCCGTCGCCTTCGGCAAGTACGGGGTGAACGCGGTGCGGGTGCTGCAGCGCGATCTCGAACGGGTGGTGTGGCAGTCGATCGACCTCGCCGACGGGCGCGGCACCCAGCACACCGCCGAGTGGGCGGGCACCACCATCGAGTTCGACCTGTCGCCGACGGCCGAGGGCACCGAGCTGCGCTTCCGGCACCGCGGTCTCACGCCGACGCTCGTGTGCTGGGACGACTGCTTCGCCGGCTGGACGCACTTCCTGGCCAGCATCGACACGTGGGCCCGCACCGGGGTGGGCACGCCGTTCGGGTCCTGACAGGCTGAGGCCATGACGGCGACGGACGAGCGGGTGCCCGCAGCGCCGGACGCGGTGCTGCGGGCGCTCGCCGACCCGCACCGGCGCGAGATCCTGCGGCTCGTGCGGCACGACGAGCTGCCGGCCGGCCACATCGCCGCCCGGGTCACCCTGTCCCAGCAGGCGGTCAGCCAGCATCTCGGCGTGCTCAAGCAGG
>NZ_JBQCEE010000171.1:0-13921 GCF_051960575.1 Jatrophihabitans sp. | reverse complement strand
GCGCTGGATCGTCCGCGACGGCGAGCGGGCCAAGAACCACCTGCTCGAGGCCAACCTGCGCCTGGTCGTCTCGCTGGCCAAGCGCTACACCGGCCGCGGCATGGCCTTCCTCGACCTGATCCAGGAGGGCAACCTCGGCCTGATCCGCGCGGTCGAGAAGTTCGACTACACCAAGGGCTACAAGTTCTCGACCTACGCGACGTTGTGGATCCGGCAGGCCATCACCCGCGCGATGGCCGACCAGGCGCGCACCATCCGCATTCCGGTGCACATGGTCGAGGTCATCAACAAGCTCGGCCGCATCCAGCGCGAGCTGCTGCAGGACCTCGGCCGCGAGCCCACGCCCGAGGAGCTCGCCAAGGAAATGGACATCACGCCGGACAAGGTGCTGGAGATCCAGCAGTACGCGCGTGAGCCGATCTCGCTCGACCAGACCATCGGCGACGAGGGCGACAGCCAGCTCGGCGACTTCATCGAGGACTCCGAGGCCGTCGTCGCCGTCGACGCCGTGTCGTTCACGCTGCTGCAGGACCAGCTGCAGTCGGTGCTGCAGACGCTGAGCGAGCGCGAGGCGGGCGTGGTGAAGCTGCGCTTCGGTCTCACCGACGGCCAGCCGCGCACCCTGGACGAGATCGGCCAGGTCTACGGCGTCACCCGCGAGCGCATCCGCCAGATCGAGTCGAAGACGATGAGCAAGCTGCGGCACCCGTCGCGCTCGCAGGTGCTGCGCGACTACCTCGACTGATCCACGACCGATCACCCGCTTCCCCCCACACGCAGTCATTTCCGGACACGCCGGGTGACTGCCGGTGGGGGGAAGCGGTGTCTTTGTAGGGTGACTCATCGTGCTCGACCCGGTCGTCGCCACCCGCTACGTGACGCCTCTGCGTGAGGGCGGGTCGCTGCCGGGTCTCATGGAGGCCGACGACGACGGCATGTACGTCGTCAAGTTCACCGGCGCGGGCCAGGGTCCGCCCGCCCTCGTCGCCGAGGTCATCAGCGGCTCGCTCGCGGCCTCGCTGGGTCTCCCGACGCCGCGCCTGGTCACCATCGACGTCGACCCGGCCCTCTCGTCCAACGAACCGGACGAGGAGGTGCAGGACCTGCTGCGCACCAGCCCCGGGCTGAACCTCGGCGTCGACTTCCTGCCCGGCGCGCTCGACCTCGACATCGCCGCCTTCCCGATCGATCCCGGCACGGCCGGCCGGATCCTCTGGTTCGACGCGCTGGTCAACAACGTCGACCGGTCGTGGCGCAACCCGAACCTGCTGGTCTGGCACGGCGAGGCGTACCTGATCGACCACGGCGCGACGCTCACCTTCCAGCACACGTGGCCGCGGGCGCTGGCCACCGCCGACCGCGCGTACGACGTGCGCGAGCACGTACTGCTGGGCTGCGCACCACGGCTGGACGAGGACGACCTGCCGGCGCTGTCGGCCGAGCAGGTCGACGACGCCCTCGCCCAGGTGCCGGACGAGTGGCTGGAGGCGCGCAACGACGCGTCGGCCGACGAGATCCGCGACCGCTTCGCCGCGTGGTTCGGCGCCCGCCTCGCCGCCCGCCCGGTCTGGGAGGAGGCGCTGCGCGTCGACGTCGCCGCGGGGCCGCCACCGCGTCCCGAACGCGGCCATCCGCCGGGATGGCGGCCGTGATCGACCGCGCACCGTTCGAGTACGCGGTGCTGCAGGTGGTGCCCCGCGTCGACCGCGGCGAGTCGATGAACGCGGGCGTGCTGGTCTACAGCCGCGCGCTGGACTTCCTCGGTGCCGCCGTCGACCTCGACCACGACCGGTTGCTGGCGCTCGACCCCACGGCGGACGTCGCGCAGGTCGAGGCCGTGCTGGACGCGGTGGTGGGCCTCTGCCGTGGCGAGGGTGACGGACCGGCCGTGCAGGAGGCGATCGGCGCGCGGTTCCGCTGGCTCACCGCGCCGCGCAGCACGGTGGTGCGGGCCGGCCCCGTGCACACCGGGCTCACCGCCGACCCCGAACGCGAGACGGCACGGTTGCTGGCCCGGCTCGTCCACCCGCTCTGACGGGGCGGGTCACATCCAGGCCGACTCCGGCCGGTGCAGCCGCGCGAGGTAGGTCGTCAGCGAGGCGCCGACACGGCGCGCACGGCGCGAGGGAGGCGCGAGCAACAGCTTGGTGAGCAGCAGCGCCACATCGGCGCGCACGCTGCGCTCGTCGACGCCGAGCAGCTCGGCGATGGCGGCGTCGCTGTGGCCGCGCAGCAGCAGCACGCGCACCGTCCGTTCGCGCTCGGTGAGCGGGCCGAGGGCGCTGTGGTCGATCGAGCCGTCGCCGAGCAGGCGCCGGGCGGCGGCGCGTTCGGCCTCGAGCAGGGATCCGCCCGCGGCGACGTCACGCACCGCGACCTCGAGGGCCGTGCCGTCGGCCGGGTGCACCAGGTAGCCGGACGCGCCGGCCACGGCGGCCGCCACACGGGTGACGCGGTCGTCGTGCTCGGTGCGGACGATCACCCGCAGCGCGGGGTCGGCGGCGCGCAGCGCCCGGCAGAGCTCGAGCCCGCTACCGTCGGGCAGCCGGATGTCGACCAGCGCGACGTCGGCGGAGTGTGCGGCGAGCGCGTGACGGGCCGCGACGAGGCCGTTCGCCTCCGCGGCGACGACCAGCCCGGCCGCGGTCAGCAGCTCGACCGTGCGGCGGCGATCGGCGTCGCGCGCCTCGACCACCAGCACGCGCGCCGGGCGGGCGGGCGCCGCCGGCTGGTCGGGCGCGGGCGCGCGGCGGCGGTACGGGCCGGGCAGGCCGCCGTCCCACCGCAGGCTGCGCATCGGGGACCTCCGTCGTCAGGGCGCCGGTGGCCGGCACGCGTCGACGACCGGATCGGCGCGCCCGAAGTCGATCATGAGGGCCGAAGGGCCCGGGCGCCGCGTCACTCGTCCCGAGCACGATGCGGCACCCGAGGACGACGAAGGCCCCGCCCGAACCCGGGCGGGGCCTTCCTCGAACGGTCTGCCGTCAGCGCTCGTCCGGAGCCGCCGTGGCAGGGACGTCGCTGAGACGGGAGGTCTCGTCCTGGATGCGGGCGCCGATCTCGCGCAGCCCCGCCTCGTTCTCGTGCCAGTGGTGGCCGCAGAAGAGCAGGTCGAAACCGGAGTCGAGCGTCGCCCGGACGTAGGCCTGGGCGCCGCAGCGGTCGCAGCGGTCGGATGCGGTGAAAGGACTCGCGGCCAGTGTCGTGGTCACGTCGTGGGCCTCATCTCTGCTCTACACCCTCGTGTGGTGTTCCATCGTGCGTCAGCGTTCCCCCAGGGAACCACCGAATTGCAGGTGACGATGGTGACATCCCCAACGTAACCGAGATGCAACATCCATCGCCTGCACTTCGCGGAGCGTCGGCCCGGTTCTCGGTCCGCTGAGCTCATCCGGTCCAACGACGCTGACAGGACAACGATTCCCGCGGACGCGACGTGCGAACCGTCGCCGGTCAGCCGCCCACGAGCGCCATGAGGTGGTCGCGCCGACGCTCGAGCAGGTCGACGTCGGCCGCCGCGGACGCCGGGCCCGGCACGGCGCGCCGCAACTCGGCGTGCACCTGCCGGTGCGGCACGCCCTGGCGCGCCGCCAGGACGGCGACGAGGCGGTTGACCTCCTTGCGCAGTTCGGCACCCGCCCGCCACCGGGCCGTCTCGGCCGACGGGGTCACCGTCGTCGGCTCGACCGCGCGCTTGCGGGCGACCGCGTCGCGCCGGGCGAGGACGGCCGCGGTCTGCTCGGGCGACAGGATGCCCGGCAGGCCGAGGAAGGCTTCGTCGTCATCGGTGAGCTGCGGCTGGGCGATCACCGCGCGGCCGCCGTGCAGCACGTGCGCGAACGCCGCCTCGGCGTCGACCAGTTCGGTCTTCGTCGACTTCCCCGGCTCGCGCTCCGGCGGCACGACGTCGAGCACCTCGAGCTGGTCGTTGCCCGCGCTCGGGGGCGGCGGGATGACGTGGTTGCGCTCCTCCTCGAGCTCGGCCGCGAGCGTGAGCAGCGGGCGCACCGCCGGCAGGAACACGGTGGCCGCCTCGGTGTGCGACCGCGCGCGCACGACCCGGCCGACGCCCTGGGCGAAGAAGAGCGGGGTGCGGTAGGACGTCAGCCAGGCCAGGCACATCGCCCGCGGCACGTCGACGCCCTCGGACACCATGCGCACGCAGACCGCCAGGCGCTGCGTGCCGACGGTGAAGGCGGCGATCTTCTCGCCGGCCTTCGGGTCGTCGGAGAGGATCACCGTCGGGGTCTCGCCGGTCACCCGCTCGGCGATCTCGGCGTAGGCGCGGGCGTCCTCCTGGTCACTGGCCAGCACCAGGCCGGCGGCGTCGGCGAAGCCGCTCTCGCGCAGGTGGGTGATCCGCTCGTCCATGGCGGCGATGACATGGGGCACCCACTGCCCGCGCGGGTCGAGCGCCGTGCGCCACGCGGTCGCCTCGGTGCTCTTCGTGCTGATCTCGGACAGGCTCGCGGCCACCACCTCCCCCGCGCTGTTCCGCCAGTGGGTCGTGCCGGTGTAGGCGGCGAAGACGACCGGGCGGACGACGCCGTCGGCGAGCGCCTGCCGGTAGCCGTAGCTGAAGTCGGCGCTGCTGCGCCAGCCGCCCTCGCCGTCCGGGTCGTACCGGACGAACGGGATGCGCTCGTCCGGCCGGGTGCGGAACGGCGTGCCCGTGAGGCAGACGCGCCGCGCCGCACGCTCGAAGGCGATCGCGACCGCCTCGCCCCACGACAGGCCGTCACCGGCGTGGTGCACCTCGTCGAGCACGACGAGGGTGCGTTTGGCGGTCACGCGGGCCTCGTGCAACGCGGGCTTCGCGGCCACCTGCGCGTACGTGGTGACGTAGCCGCGCAGGTCGGCGCGGACGGGGCCGACCGCGTTGGTGAGCGCGGCGTCGAGCGGGATGCCGGCGCGGTCGGCCGCCTCGGCCCACTGCGTACGCAGGTGGTCGGTCGGGCAGACGACGACGACCCGTTCGACGACGCGCCGCTCGAGCAGCATCCGGGCGAGCGCGAGGGCGAAGGTGGTCTTGCCCGACCCGGGGGTCGCGGTGACCAGGAAGTCGCGGGCGCCGGCCTCGTCGTAGGCCGTCAGCGCGGCCTGCTGCCAGGCCCGGAGCCGCGGCGCGGTGACGGAGATGGGGGACGTCGGCGAGGCGGTCTCACGGCGCGGCTCCGCCAACGGTGTCCCTTCCCGAGTGCCCGACGTGGGCGGCCTGCTGCGGCTGGTCGTGCGGCGCTGGTGCGGCACCCGCCCGCGGCCGGACGTCCACCCTAACCGGGCCGGTGCGGCCTCCCGGTCCCGGCACGCCGAGGCCGGTGATCACGCCGGGCCGACCCGGTCGCCGACACGCGGCGGGCACCCGCGAACACGCCAAACCGACGCCGGATCGGCAGACTGGAGGGCATGGGCAATCCGGTGCGGCTCGTCGTGCGCGGCGCACGGCACACGCCGTACCTGCTGCGACGCGCCATTGCGAAGGCGTGGCACGACCGGGTGCTCGGGCTCTCGGCCGAGGCGGCCTTCTGGCAGCTGCTCAGCCTGCCCTCCCTGTTCCTCGCCCTGGTGGCGACGCTCGGCTACGTGTCGCGCTGGTTCGGGCGCTCGACGGTCAGCAGCACCGAGTCGACGATCAACCGCACGCTGAGCCGCGCCTTCAGCCACGAGGTCACCGACCAGGTCATCGCCCCGACCCTGCACGAGGTGCTGCACGGCCAGCGGGCCGACGTCATCTCGATCGGCTTCCTGCTCGCGCTGTGGGCCGGGTCGTCGGCGACGGCGACCTTCGTCAACACGATCACCATCGCCTACGACATGCGCGACCTGCGCGGGCCGGTCAAGAGCCGACTGCTCGCGCTCTGGGTCTTCCTCGGCACCGTGGTGCTCGGCGTGTTCGTGCTGCCGCTGCTGGTGCTCGGGCCCGACCTGCTGGTGCGCGCCTTCCCCGAGCGCTTCCACCATCAGGTGAGCACGCTCGTGGACGCCGCGTACTACCCGCTGCTGGTGCTGCTGCTGCTGCTCGGGCTGGCGACCTTCTACCACCTCGCGCCACCGCGGCGGCTGCCCTGGTACCGCGGGGTGCCGGGCGCGCTGCTGGCGATCCTGATCTTCCTCGCCGGGTCGGCTGCGCTGCGCAGCTACATCCACTTCATCCTCGACCACAACCACGCCTACACGGCGCTGGCAGCCCCCATCGCGGCGCTGCTGTTCTTCTTCGTCCTCGCGCTCGGCGTGCTGCTCGGCGCCGAGTTCAACGCGGCCATCGAGCAGTTCCGCCCGACCCCGGTGCGTCCGCCGCGCGTCCTCGACCCCCGGCTGTGGCGGCAGGTGTCGGACTCCGACGACGAACCCGTCGGGCCGCCCGAGGAGACCACCCACCGCCCGGACCCGGGACCGGGGACGCCGGAGGAGCGGCAGACGCCGGAGGCGCAGGGGACGCCGGCGCCGGTGCCGAATCGGGCCTTCCGGCCGGGTGCTGCCGCGGTGCTGCGGCGGGCGGCGTCAGCCCGCGAGGCTCTCGTAGATCTCCTTGCACGCCGGGCACACCGGTGAGCCCGGCTTCGGCGCCTTCGTCACCGGGAAGACCTCACCGCACAGCGCCTGCACCATCGTGCCCATGACCGCGCTCTCGGCGATCTTCTCCTTGCGCACGTAGTGGAAGACCTCGTCGCCGGTGTCGGTGTCGTCGGTCTGCGGCTTCTCCAGTACCTGCGTGCCACCGTCGCTCATCGCGTCGACCCCTTCCGCCGGCCGGTGCGACCGCCGTTCAGCCGTCGACGACGCGGTACTCCTGCGAGGTCGCGGTGGACGGCAGCGCCTTCTCGTTGTTCGCCAGACCATAGTGCGATCGGACGGTCGCCTTCTTCGGCGGGCGGTCGTTGGCGATGATCACGGCGCACCACGGGAGGACGGCACCGCCGACGACGCAGGCCAGCGCGACCCAGGTCGAGTAGCGGTAGGTCAGCGCGGCGACGATGACGCAGACCGCGCGCAGGCCCATCATGATCGCGTACTTCTTCTTGCGGTGGTCGTACTCGTCGTCGGGGTTCACCGCCGCCGTCGTGATGAGCACTGCCTCGTCCGCGTGGGCTTTGCGCATGGCTCCATCCTGGCACTCGTCGGTCCGGAATGCTCGTGCTCGGGCACCGGCACAATGACCCTTGTGATCCTGCGCCCGGGGACGATGCGACCACCAGCGACCGCGGCACCCGTGCACAGGTTCGGCTGAGATGGCCGCGCCGGTTCTGCCGCCCGCCGACCTCGACCGGCTGCGGCAGGCGATCGACACCTACACCGTCGACGCGGTGCAGCAGCGGCTCGGCCTCGCCGGCCAGGCGGCCCTCGCCCGCGGGGATCTCATCGGCGCCCGCCGCGCCCTCGCCGCCGAGGCGGGCGAGGACCGGGTCGGCGTCCTCACCCGGCTGTTCGTCCTCGGCGATGCCCTGCCCGAACCGCAGGCGGCCGCCGCCCTCGACCCCCTCCCCCTCGACCCCGCCGTCGCCGCCGGCCTGGTCGAACGCTGCGGCGACGGCGAGGTGCGCGCTGCGCTCGACCTGCGGCCCTACGCCGAGGTGATCGACTCGCCGTTCGTCCCGCCGGCGGACGACCCGCACGGGCCGGCGCCGACCACGGCGGCGCGCGACGGATCCCGGTGGTGGGTCGTGTCGGACCTCGGCTCCGACCTGCGTGCCGGCCCGGTGCGCGCCGACCACGTGCTCGGCGTGGGCGCGGCGTCGCTGACGCTCGCGCAGGCCACGCCGCGGCAGCCGGTCGGCCCGGCGCTCGATGTCGGCACCGGCTGCGGCGTCCAGGCGCTGCACCTGGCGGGCCATGCCGCCGCCGTCACCGCCACCGACATCTCTCCGCGCGCCCTGAGGCTCGCAGCGACCACCGCGGCACTCTCGGGTCAGCACTGGGACCTGCGCGAGGGGTCGCTGCTCGACCCGGTCGAGGGCGACCGCTTCGACCTCGTCGTCGCCAACCCGCCGTTCGTGGTGTCCCCAGGCGCGACCGGCGACGGCGCCCGCTACGAGTATCGCGACAGCGGCCTGCGCGGCGACGAAGTGAGCCGGCGACTGGTGCGGGCGCTGCCCGACCGTCTCACCGGCCGGGGCACGGCCCAACTGCTGGCCAACTGGGTGGTGACGCGCGACGAGGGGTGGGACGACCGCGTCGGCGGCTGGCTCGAGGGGCTGCCGTGCGACGCCTGGGTGTGGCAGCGCGAGCTGAGCGAGCCCGGCGAGTACGTCGCGATGTGGCTGCGCGACGCCGGCGAGCAGCCGGGCACGGCGCGCTGGGACGAGCAGTACACCGCCTGGCGCGAGTGGTTCGACCGCGCCGGCGTGCTGGCCATCGGGCTCGGACTGATCACCCTCTGGTCGACCGACCGGTCGCCGATCCGGGTGCTCGAGGACGTCCCTCAGCCGCTCGCACAGCCGATCGGGCCCACCGTCGCGGCGTGGCCAGGGGTGCAGCGATGGCTCGCACGCACCGACGACGCCGGCCTGCTCGACACCGCGCTGCGGCTGCGGCCGGACGTCCGCCACGACGTCGAGCGCGCCCCGGCCGCCGAGGGCGGCTGGGAGCCCACCGCGCAGCGGCTGCGCCAGCTCGCCGGCATGCGGTGGGAGATCGACACCGACGACGCCGTCGCGACCCTGCTCGCCGGCTGCACGGGCGGCGCGCCGCTGCGACTGGCCGTCGACCTGCTCGCGGCCACCCTCGACCTGCCCGCCGAGGCCGTCGACGCCGCCGTGCTACCGGTCGTCCGCGACCTCGTCGGCCGCGGGTTCCTGCTCGTGCCGGGCCTGGAGCGTCCGTGACCGCGGACGGACGGCACCACGCCGGACGGTGCGCGTGAGGGCGGTGGTGCAGCGGGTCACCGAGGCCCGCGTCGACGTCGGCGACGAGTGCGTCGGCAGCATCGGCGTCGGACTGCTGGTGCTCGTCGGCGTCACGCACGACGACACGACCGAACGGGCGGCGGCCCTCGCGCGCAAGGTGCACGGGCTGCGGGTGCTGAGGGGCGGGACGAGCGTGGCCGACACCCCGGACGCGGCCGTCCTCGTCGTCAGCCAGTTCACCCTGTACGGCAGCACCGACCGCGGCCGACGCCCGTCGTGGAGCGCCGCCGCGCCCGGCGCGCAGGCCGAGCCGCTGGTCGACGCCGTGGTCCGCGAACTGCGCCGGCTGGGCGCCCGCGTCGAGACCGGCCGGTTCGGCGCGGACATGCGGGTGCGCTCGACCAACGACGGCCCGGTCACGCTGCTGCTCGACCTCTGAGCCGGCCTGATGGGCTGCTGAACGCAAACCTGTGCAACCCCGACAGGTGGGGAACAGAAACGCCCCCGCGACTCGTTGGTGCGGGTGAAGCAGGCGGGTCCGTGGGGAACAGGTAACACCAGACGGCTCGCTTGAACCAACGGGGCCGCCCCGACGAACCAGTCGATGACAGCCCATGACGCCCTGAGGTGGTTGTGCCAGCCGTGACTACGACCCGCACCGCACAGTCCCGTCCGACCTCGCGCCGGACGTCGACCGCCCCTACCCGCACAGCATCCACCGACACCAAGCTCACCGCGCGCGCCCACCGCTCCGCGCGGGCCGCCGGCACCACCGCCGCCGACGCCCCGGTCGAGGAGGTCGCGACGAGCACGCCGGCGACCGATGCCGCCGTCGCCGCCGCCGACATCGCGGCGGAGGGGGCCGCGGAGCCGACCTCGGCCGACCTCGACGAGGTCGCCGCGTCCGCGGACCTCGTGCGCGTCTACCTCAATGAGATCGGCAAGGTCGCCCTGCTGACCGCCGCCGACGAGGTGGAGCTCGCCAAGCGGATCGAGGCCGGCCTCTACGCCGAGCACCTGCTCGGCTCGCCGAACGACTTCAGCGCCCAGCGCCGCCGTGAGCTGCGCCTGATCGTCATCGACGGCGAGCGGGCCAAGGACCACCTGCTGCGCGCGAACCTGCGCCTGGTCGTGTCGCTCGCCAAGCGATACACCGGGCACGGCATGCCGTTCCTCGACCTGATCCAGGAGGGCAACCTCGGCCTTATCCGCGCTGTCGAGAAGTTCGACTACACCAAGGGCTTCAAGTTCTCGACCTACGCGACGTGGTGGATCCGCCAGGCCATCAGCCGGGCCATGGCCGACCAGTCGCGCACGATCCGGCTGCCCGTCCACCTGGTCGAGCAGGTGAACAAGCTCCAGCGCATCCGGCGCGAGATCAGCCAGGAACTCGGCCGCGAGGTGACGCACGCCGAGCTCGCGACGGAGCTCGACATCACCGAGGACCGTGTGCGCGAACTGATCGACCTGTCGCGTGACCTGGTCAGCCTCGACCAGACCGTCGGCGCCGACGACGACGCCTCGCTCGGTGACTTCATCGCCGACGAGCGCAGCAGCGCCGCCGCCGAGACGGTCGTCGAGGGCGAGCTGATGCGCAGCCAGCTGCAGGGCGTGCTGAACACCCTCGACACCCGCGAGGCCGCGGTGGTGCGCATGCGGTACGGCCTCGACGGCGGCCAGCCGAAGACGCTGGACGAGATCGGCCGCGCGTTCAAGCTCTCGCGCGAGCGGATCCGGCAGATCGAGCGCGAGACGATGGCCAAGCTGCGCCACCCGTCGCGGTCCCAGATCCTGCGCGACTACCTCGAGAACTGACAGCACCGACGTCACAGCGGGTCGGACGGAGCCCCGGACCACGAGGTCCGGGGCTCCAGTACGTCGCACTCCTACTATGAGCACCGTGACCACGCCCGCCCGCCACCTCGAATCCCCCTCCGGTGGGCTGGCATGAGCCACCACAGCGATCTCATCGACACGACCGAGATGTACCTGCGGACGGTCTACGAGCTCGAGGAGGAGGGCGTCGTCCCGCTGCGCGCCCGCATCGCCGAGCGGCTCGGCCAGAGCGGCCCGACGGTCAGCCAGACGGTCGCCCGGATGGAGCGTGACGGCCTGCTGACGGTCGCCGACGACCGGCACCTGCAGCTCACCGAGCAGGGACGCCGCGAGGCCACCGCGGTGATGCGCAAGCACCGCCTCGCCGAGCGGTTGCTGGCCGACGTCATCGGCCTCGACTACGAGCAGGTGCACATCGAGGCGTGCCGCTGGGAGCACGTGATGAGCGACGCGGTCGAGCGCCGCATCCTGGCCCTGCTCGACAAGCCGCTGGTCTGCCCGCACGGCAACCCGATCCCGGGTCTCGACGAGCTCGGCCTCCCCTTCGCCACCGCCGACCCGCACAACGACCTCATGACCCTGACCGCCGGTGCCGCCACGAGCGCCGCCGTGATCGTCGACCGGATCAGCGAGCAGTTGCAGGGCGACGCCGCCCTGCTGCACCGCCTCAGCGAGGCCGGCGTGCGGCCGGGCCGCCGGCTCGCCGTCGCGGTGGCCGGCAACGCGGTCGAGGTGGCTGCCGACGACGAGGGCACGCGCACGGTCTTCGACCGCAGCATCAGCGACCACGTCTTCGTCCGCCCCGTCTGAGCACTCCGCCCGGCGCGGCCGCTCCGAGCGCCGCGGTCGAGGGGTCACGCCGGCTTCGGCATGCGCAGGCGCGGCATACGGCGCGGGTCCATCGCCCGGTCGAGCGCCGCCCGCAGCAGCGGCGCGGCGGTGTAGTCGGGGTCGGCCGCCATCGCCCGGTCGGCGGCGAAACTCGCGATGGTGCCGTCGCCGGCGCGCCAGGACGCCCAGCCGAACAGGAACAGCGGCGGTGCGTCGTACGGCGAGGGCAACCGCCGTCCCAGTTCGGCCCAGAGGGCGCGGCCGTCCAGCCGGCGGTTGTCGATGGCCAGCCACACCGCGTCGCGCAGCTTGATGTCGCGCAGCGCGGAACCGAAGCGGGCGAGCGTGTCGTCGTCGAGCCCGGCACTCCCGTCCGCGGTGCCGTGCCGGCGGGCCGCGGCGAACAGTGCCCGTTTCGTGCGGCGCCGCCAGGTGTCGATGCCTCGGTCGAGCACCTCGGCCACCGACATGCGGTCGGCGGCGTCGAGCGCACCGGCCAGGAGTTCGCGGTCCGGCGCTGGTGCGATCAGCCGGGCCAGGTCGGCGCGGTCGGGCAGCACCACCCGGCCGGCGAAGGTCGACTCGGCCGCGAAGGCGGAGGTGCCGCGGACGAGCGGTGTGCCGTCGGCCGGGCAGCACCCGTCGCCCCGGCAGCGGTACGACCAGTAGCGGCCGTCGGCGACCAGCAGCGCGTCGGTGAGGTCGCACTCGACGGCGGCGAGCGCCTCGCCGACGTCCGGCACGAGGTCGCTCAGCGGCAGTTCGCGCTCGAGCGGCTCGGGGACGCAGTCGGCGAAGACGACGGCGATCACCTCCTCGACCCCGCCGCGGCACAGCGCCGCCGCGGTGTCGTGCAGCAGGGCGGGCACGGCGTCGACGAGGTCGAGTCGCGCCGCCACGGCGACCGCCTGTCGACGGAGGCCGAGCAGGACGAGGCTGTCGTGCGGGTGGTAGCCGAGCAGGTAGGGCACGGCGTCGATCACGTCGGCGGGGCCGGACAGACGCGCCGACGGCCGCGCCGTGGAGGGTGAGGACTTGGGCATGGCACGGCAGCCTGCCCCGATCCGGCCCACGATGTCGGCCGCAGCCCGCGGCCTGTGGACAACCGCCGGATGGGGACGCCCGCCGGAACCTGTCAGGGGGCGCTGCTACCGGCCGCGGCACCCGGCCGATGCACGGGCTCAGTGCAGTGTGCCCGCGCGCCACCGGGCCGCTGCGGCGCGCAGGGCGTCGGCCGCCCGCTGATTGCCGCCGGCGAGCTCGACGCCGACACCGGTCTGCTGGCGGCCCAGGGCGATGACGCGGAAGAACGCGGCGGCGCGCTCGAGCGCGACGGCGAAGTCGCCGCGGTACGCGCCGGTGAGGATCGCGTCGGCGACCCGGTGCACCGCGTCGACGTCGGCGTGGTGCCCCATGCCGGCGACGGCGGCGTCGGCCTGGCCGTAGTGCTCACCGGCGCGCCAGAGGCGCACCACCTCGTCCGGGGCGCTGCGGCACCACTGCCGCAACAGGTAGAGGGCCCAGAGCACGCCGGGCAGGCTCACCGGGTCGGCGTCGCGCCAGAGCGCGGCGAGGGTGTCGATGCCGACGGTGTCGGCGAGCGCGACGAAGGTGTCGCCGTCGCCCGGTGACCGGCCGGCCTGCAACACGACCTCCGCGGTCGCCGCGGCCATCTCGGCCCGCGAGCTCGGCGACACCCCGCCCGCGGCGTCGATGAAGCCGGTGAGGTCCGCATACCGCGCCGGCCGGTGCGGCCGCGGCGCACCATCACGACCGGCAGCAGTCGGGTCGTCGGCGGGCATCGCTCCACTCTACGACCGGCGTCGCCGGGCCCCCGGCGACCGGGCGGGGCGGTCGGCACCCGGTACCGTGGACGACGGCGTCGGTCCGCATCATGGCCCCCGGTCTCACATTCGCCGCCACGAGCGGCCTTCCGCCGAGAGGCGACCTGGCGGGCCGGCGCCGTCATTCGATCGTGCAGGCAGCGACTGGAGGTCGCCCCATGGGCGAGGCAGCGGGCGAGCCGATGCCGCTGCGCCGTGCGACCCCCGGTGACGGCAACGGCTGGGTGCTCTGCGGGCCGCCCGAGCACCGGCACTGGGGACGGTTCGGGGCCGCCGGTCTGCTCATCACCGACGGCGAGCGCGTCGTGCTGCAGCTGCGCGCGGGCTGGGTGCACGAGGGTGGCACCTGGGCGCTGCCCGGCGGCGCCCGCGACAGCCACGAGGACGCGGTGACGACGGCGCTGCGCGAGGCGCACGAGGAGACCACGCTCGACGGGCGGGCCGTGACGCCGTTCGCCGAGCACGTCTTCGAGCACCCCGCCTGGAGCTACACCACGGTGCTGGCGTGGGCGGACTCCGCGCTGCGCATCGACGGACGGGCCGACAACGGTGAGGGTGCCGACGTGC
>NZ_JBQCEE010000170.1:0-8619 GCF_051960575.1 Jatrophihabitans sp. | reverse complement strand
ATGCCCTGCCATCGTGTGAGATCGCCCGAGTCGGCGCGCACCGCGCCGCCCTCGAGCAGGGCGAGGTACCACGCCAGCTCGTTGGCCTGGGCGTTGTCGGTGTTGTCGCCGGTGACGATCGCGAGGTCGACCGCGGCACCGCCGACCGGCGCGCCGGCCACCGCGTTCACGGCCCGCACCATCGCCTCGACGACCTGTGCCGTCAGGGGCTCCTGCGGCCGGTACGAGCCGACGTTGCCGGTGATGTCGACGACCGGCGAGTCGGGGTCGGCCCACCGGTCGAGGTACTCGACCCGCGCCGGGCTCTGCGCGTCGCACACGTGCAGGTCGGACAGGTGCGCCAGGGTCAGCAGCGGCGTCAGCCGCCCCGACGGCAGCTCGGCCAGTTCGGTGCGCGTCTCGTGCGGCTCGCCGGGCGCCGGCACGACGGCGCGGTAACCGGTGCCGTCGCCGCGGACGAGCCGCCGGTCGAGCGTCGTCATGCGGGCTCGACGAGCACCGGCTGGTCGTGCACGGTCACGCTGACCCGCTCGCCGGCCGGGAGCCGCACGGCCTGGTGCTGGGCGACGTCGGCGGCGAGCTCCGTGCCGTTGCCGAGCAGCACCTGCACCCGCGTGGTCGCGCCGCGGAAGGCGGTGAGCACGACGACGCCGTCGCCGTCCGCATCCGGCGTCACGGTGATCGCCTCCGGACGCACGAGCACACGCACCGCCCCGGCGCCCGACTCCTGCGTGGCCATGAGCGGCAGCAGCTGCCCGCTGGCGTGCACGCGCACCTGGTCGCGTCCGATGAGCGTGCCGGGCAGATGGTTCATCGAGCCGACGAAGCGGGCGACGAAGGTCGTGGCCGGGCGGTGGTAGAGCTCGGCGGGGGCGTCGGCCTGCTCGAGCCGTCCGGCGTTCATGACGGCGACGCGGTCGGCCATCGACAACGCCTCCTCCTGGTCGTGCGTCACGAACACGGTCGTGACACCGAGCTCGAGCTGGATGCGGCGGATCTCCTCCCGCAGCTGCTCGCGCACCTTCGCATCCAACGCCGACAACGGCTCGTCCAGCAACAACACCCGCGGCGCGATCGCGAGTGCCCGCGCGAGCGCGACCCGCTGCTGCTGCCCGCCGGACAGCTGGTGCGGGAACTTCTCGCTGTGCGTCGTCAGGCCGACGAGCTCGAGCAGTTCGTCGGCGCGGTGGCGGCGGTGGTCCTTGCCCTGCTTGCGCAGCCGCAGGCCGAACGCGACGTTGTCGCGCGCGGTCATGGTCGGGAACAGCGAGTAGGCCTGGAAGACCATGCCCATGTCGCGCCGGTTCACGGCGGTGCGCGTCACGTCCTGGTCGTCGACGAGCACGGCGCCGCTGCTCGGCTCGGCGAAGCCGGCGAGGATGCGCAGCGCCGTCGTCTTGCCGCACCCCGACGGGCCGAGCAGCGCGAGCAGCTCGCCCGGCTCGACGGTGAGCGTCAGGCCGTCGAGGGCGCGCGTGCGTCCGTAGACCCTGGTGACGTCGCGGAACTCGACGCGCGTGCCCTGCCGGAACTGTTCCCGGACGGCGGGCGCCACCACAGGTGTTGAGACGATCTCGGACGTCATGACGTCGCGCCCTCCGTGGACTTGGTACGGCCGAGCGCCGTGATGACGAGCAGGAACACCCAGGTGATCACGAGCGACAGCAGGGAGACGCCGACGGCGAGCTGGCCGTCGGTGTTGTTGTACTGGTAGATCCACGGGGCGAACGTGAGGTAGTTGAGGATGCTGGCCACGGTGAACTCGCCGAAGGCCAGCGCGAAGGCCAGGAAGGCCGCGTTGAGGATCGACGTGCGCAGGGCCGGCACCGCGACCCGGACCATGAACGTCGGCCACGAGGCGCCGAGCCCGCGTGCGGCCTCGGCCAGCGGCCCCATGTTGGACGTGCGCAGCCCGGCGTCCAGCGTTCGGTAGGTGAACGGCAGCGCCATCACGACGTAGGTGACGACCAGGATCACCGGCAACGACCCGAGCACCGGGAAGCTGGAGTTCTGCATCCAGTCGAGGATCGACTGGAACGGGGTGCCGGCCAGCTGTCGCGGCCCCCACCCGAGCACCGTGAACACCCCGACGACCAGCACCACCGGCGGGATGACGAGCGGCAGGATGCACGCGATCTCGACCGCGCGTCGCATCCGCGGCAGCTTGAGATGGATGAGCAGCGTCGTGGGCACCATCAGCACGAGGGTCACGAGCACCGTGGCGACGGACAGCCGCACCGACAGCAGGAACGCGGCGGCGAAGCTCGGCTCGCCGAACATGCCGGTGAGCGCATGCCAGCGGAACCCCTGCCGGCTGTTGTAGAGCGCGAACCAGAGCGCCGCGAGCAGCGGCACGAAGAAGTACAGCGCGGCGAGGGTCAGGACGACCGGACGGAACCTGAGCACCCGGCGGCGACCCGCAGGCCGGGTCGTCACGACTGCAGCCATCGCGCCGTCCTCCGCTCCATCAGCTGGTAGGTGACGGTCAGGGGCACCACGATCAGCACCATCACCAGCGCGAGCGCGGCCGCGATGTGCTGCGTCTCGACCCCGCTCAGGACGTTGCCGGACAGTTCCGCCTTGATCTGCAGCGGCGTGAGCGCGAGCGTGCCGTTGGTCAGGGCCGCCGCGGTCGCGTACGCGGCGAAGGACGAGCAGAACAGCAGCGCGACCGACCCGACGAAGGTCGGCAGCAGCACCGGTGCGGCCACGTGCCGCCAGTACTGCCAGGTCGACGCACCGAGGTTGGACGCGGCCTCCCGCCACTGCGGCCGCAGCGCCTCGAGCGCCGGCGCGACGACCAGCACCATGAGCGGCACGAGGAAGTACAGGTAGACCAGCTCGACGCCGCGCAGCGAGTAGAGGTCGAAGCTGCTGGTCAGGTCGACGCCCAGGTGGTCGAACCACTTGGTGAGGATGCCGGCCGTGCCCAGCGTGCTGACGAACAGGAAGGCCAGCGGCACGCCGCCGAAGTTGGCGAACACCGCGGACGCGCTCAGCACCAGCTGCTTGAACCACCCGCGTCCCTGCACGACCGCCCAGGCGAGCAGCAGCCCGGCCACGGCGGACACGAGCGCGGTGAAGACCGACAGCTCGATCGAGTTGACCAGGCCGCGCCCGAACGCTCCTTGCAGGGCGAGCCGCACGTAGTGGCCGGTGAACCCGGCCGGCTTCGCCGGCACGGCGGGCTGCGCCGGCGTCGGTGCCTGGCCGAGCAACCCGCCGCCGGACGCGGGCACGGCCGCCTTGCCCGGGACGGCCGGGCTGCGGACGGCGAGCCAGAGCAGCGCGCCCGTCGGCAGCACGAAGAACAGTCCGAAGAACAGCCAGAACGGCGCCATCGCCAGCAGGGGCAGGCCGCGCAGCCTGCCCCTGCCGGCGCCGGCCGGTGGGGGAGCAGCCGAAGCGGGCTGCTCCCCGACCGTCAGATCGAGCACCACAGGATCACGAGCCGACCGTCGCGGCCCACTTGTTCACGAGCGTCTGGCCGATGGTGGTGGTCTGCGTCTGGTTCGGCAGCACCGGCGTGCCCTTGATGGCGGGCAGCTTGGCCAGCAGCGTCTTGTCGATCGAGCCCGCGGTGGTCATGGCGTCCTGCTCCACCGGGTGCGCACCACCCTTGAGGAAGCCGTTCTGGCCGGCTGTGCTGTAGAGGTACTCCTCCCACAGCCGCGCGGCGGCCGGGTGCGGGGCGTCCTTGTTGATCGCCTGGGCGTAGTAGCCGGCGAGCACGGGCGAGTCACTCGGCACGGTGACCGTCCACTTGACGCCCTTGGCCGCAGCGGCGGTCGCCTTGGCGGCGTTGAGGTAGTCCCAGTCGAGCACGATCGGCGTCTCGCCCGACTCGATCGTCGCCGCGGTGGCCTGCACGGGCTTGTAGATGCCCTCCTTCTTCAGCTTGGCGAAGAAGGCGATGCCCGGCTGCACGTCGTCGAGCGACCCACCCGTGGCCAGCGCGACCGCGGTGACGGCCTGGATGGCCGCATTCGCCTGGGTCGGGTCACCGTTGAGCGCGACCTTGCCCTTGTAGGCGGGGTTGTCGAGGTCCTTGAACGACGTCGGGCACTTCGCGACCTTGCTCGCGTCGCAGCCGATCGACATGACGCCGCCGTAGTCGTTGAACCAGAGCCCGTTCGCGTCCTTCGCCGCGGCGGGGATGTCCGACCAGGTCGACACCTCGTACGGCGCGTACAGACCCTCGCTCGCACCCGAGTAGGCGAACGCCATGCCGACGTCGACGACGTCAGGCGCTCGGTCCTGGCCCTTGAGCGACTTGATCGCGTTGATCTCGTCGGCCGACGAGCCGTCGGGGTTCGCGTCCGTGATCTTGATGCCGTACTGCTTGGTGAAGTTGTCCATCAGCTCGCCGTAGTTCGCCCAGTCACGGGGCAGCGTGATGACGTTGAGCTGGCCCTCCTTCTTCGCCGCCGCGACGAGCGCGTCCATGCCGCCCAGCGCCGACGCCGAGGTGGCCGTGGCCGCGCTGCCGTCACCGGTGGACGACGACGTGCCGGCCGACGTGCTGCTGCTGGTGTTCGCCGCCGGCGAGGTGCCGCCGCTGCTCGACGCGGTGCCCGAACTCGAGCATGCGGTCAGCGCCAGCGCGCCTGCGGCGAGCGACACCGCCGCCACACTGATCGATCGCTTCACGGATGTTCTCTCCTTCTCCCGGCCCTGGCCGGTGCAGTTGGTCGCGCCCACCGTGATGAACCACCACCACGGGACGCCGAATCAGTTGTGAACGGCGGCCGAACTTCGGTTGGCCGACGGTGAACCGCTCTCAGCGAAGACCGCGGCCGTGAAGCCGAACGCGGTCGTCATGCCGATGCCCGAGGTGACGCTCGCGACGTGCACGCCCGGTGCGGGGGAGTGCCGCAGGTACGGTTCTCGGGCGGACGCGTAGACGCCGCGCCACCGTTGGCGCACTGCCAACTGCGGTACACCGAGGAGCCGTGCGGTCTCGTCGAGCACGAGCCGGTAGCCGGCCTCGTCGTCGAACGGGTCGTGCGTGCGCGCGTAGGCGTGCGTGTCGCCGATGACGAGGCTGCCGTCCGGGCGGGGCGTGAACATCAGGTTGAGCCCGGCCTCGATCGTCGCCGGCTGCTCACGCATCAGCCGCGCGCGCACGAGCTCGGCGCTCGGGCACTCGAGGAAGCCGCCGTACCGCAGCAGCGAATGCCCGGTGAGGACGGCCGGGTCGAGCCGGCCGCCGCCGGGCGCATCGACCGCCAGCATGTGCAGTGCGCACCGCACCAGGCCGGCGTCATCAGCCGCGTCCGGGAAGAAGCGGTCGACGTCGTGCCCGACCGCGACGAACACTCGGTCGGCCCCGATGGTGCCGCGGGTGGTGTCGACGCGTCCGTTCTCGACCGCGGTGACCGCCGTCGACCAGAGGAAGCGGACGCCACGCGCTGCCAGCCACGCCGTCACGGCGGGGATCGCGGCCCGCGCGTCGACCCGCAGATCGAGCGGCAGCAACGCGCCACCGATGGACGAGCCGATGCCGGTGCGACCGTCGACCTCGGCCGCGGTGAGCAGCCGCACCCGGGCGGCGCCGCGCCGGTCGGCGAACTCGGCCAGGGTTGCCAGCTCGTCGTCGGCGCGGGCGACCACCACCGTGCCGGCACTGCGCAGCCAGGCGCCGCTCGCACCGGCCACGCGCAACCAGGTCTCGCGGGCGGCGAGGGCATAGTCGAGGGCGACCCCTGACTGACCGGTCGTGCCGACGTGGCCGAAATTGCGCACGGACGCGCCAACGGCATGGTCGTCGCGCTCGACGACGATCACCGACAGGCCGGCG
This sequence comes from Jatrophihabitans sp., assembly GCF_051960575.1. GTDB lineage: Bacteria > Actinomycetota > Actinomycetes > Mycobacteriales > Jatrophihabitantaceae > JBQCEE01. The sequence continues at coordinate 2,819 of NZ_JBQCEE010000170.1, read as the reverse complement.
TCGATCGCCTGCAGTGCGAGCCCGAGCCCGACGATGCCGGCACCGACGACGACCACGTCAGCGGCGCCCGGACCTGTCATGACAGGCACGCTGTCGCGGCGCCGGTTGCACCGTCAACGGGGTGCGACAAGTGCTCGTCCCTCGTTCACCTGCAGGACGTCTTCGCCACCTGGTGCTCAGGTAGGACTTGTCATGTGCGGTTGTCCCCCTTGCACACGCAGATCGCCGCTGACATCCGGGCCGCGATCCGCACCGGGCGTCTCGACATCGGTGACCCGATCCCGTCCGAGGCGCAGTTGGCCCAGCAGTGGCAGGTGTCGCGCGCCCCGGTGCGACAGGCGCTGGCCACGCTGCGCGCCGAGGGACTGATCGGTGGCGGTCCGGGCAAGCCCGCCGTCGTGCGCGGTCGCTCGCTCGGACAGCCGTTCGAGACGTTCCTGTCCTTCAGCAGCTGGGTGAGCGGTCTTGGTCTCGTCCCGGGCCAGCGCACGGTCGAGATCGCGCGCCGCCGCGCGGATGCGACGATCGCGGATCACCTGGGGATCGAGCCCGGCGACGCGGTCGTCGAGGTGCTGCGGCTGCGCACGGTCGACGGCGAACCGGCGATGGTCGAGCGCTCCTGCTTCGTCGACGCCGTCGGCCGCGCGCTGTTCGACTTCGACTGCGACTCGGGCTCGATCTACGCGTTCCTCATCACCCGCGGTGCCGATCTCAGCAGTGCCCGGCACACCATCGATGCCGTGGTGGCCGATCCGACCGACGCCGCCCTGCTCGGCATCGACCCCGGACGCCCCCTGTTGCGCGAGCGGCGACTCGCGGGTCCGGCGGGCGGGCCGCCGTCGGAGTACTCGGACGACCGCTACCGTCCCGACCTCGTCACGTTCACCATCGACAACGCCGCCGCCTCGGCACCGGCGTTGTCCCGCCACGCCGTCCCGGAGCTGATCTGAATGATCGACCTCGCCGTCCTCGACATCGCCGGCACCACCGTCGAGGAGCATGGGCTCGTCTACGAGGTGCTCGCCGAGGCCGTGCGTGGCCAGGGCGGCAGGCCGTCCGCCGACGAGGTCGCCGCGTGGATGGGGGCCGACAAGCGCACGGCGATCACCGCGCTGCTCGACGGCCGTGGCGACGTCGACGCCGCGTTCGCCGACTTCCGCACGCGGCTCGAGCGCAGCTACCGCGAGCGGCCGCCGCAGGCGCTGCCCGGCGTCGAGGACGTGATCGCGGCCCTGCGCAAGGACGGTGTGCGGGTGGCGCTGACGACCGGGTTCGACCGCGACGTCACCGAGCTCGTGCTGGGCGCGGTCGGTTGGGGTGACGACCTGCTCGACGCAGTGGTCTGCACGGAGGACGTCCCTGCCGGCCGCCCCGCGCCGTACATGGTCTTCCAGGCGATGCAGCGAACCGGTGCGACCGATGTGCGGCGGGTGCTGGTCGCCGGCGACACCCCGCGCGACGTCAGCTCCGGCCTCAACGCCGGCGCCGGACTCGTCGTCGGGGTGCGGTCGGGCGGTGTCGACGATGCGGCGCTGCTGCTCGATCCCCGCGTCCGACTGCTCGACAGCCTCGCGGACCTGCGCACCCTGCTGGGCTGACCTCCGGCGTCAGTCGTCCGAACCGGCGCTGGTGAGCACCCGCTCGAGCCGCGGGTCGGGCACCAGCCAGACCAGCGCGACGATCACGTAGCAGACGATGCCGAGCCAGCGGTCGACGAAGGTGAGCGCGATGCCCGTGACGTAGAGGACGGGCGAGAGCTTGCCCTTGCGGTCGCGTCCGATGGCGGTGGCGAGCGTCGAGTCGGGTCCCTCGACGCGCAGCAGCGTGCCCTGCAGCAGGAAGAAGGCGACCGCTGCGGCGAGCAGCACGATGCCGTAGGCGGCCACGGGCACCACGGCGAAGTCGGTCTCGCTCATCCAGTCGGTGATGAACGGGACGAGCGACAGCCAGAACAGCAGGTGCTGGTTGGCCCAGAGCGAGACGCCCGAGACGCGCCGCACCGTGGCGAGCAGGTGGTGGTGGTTGTTCCAGTAGATGCCGATGTAAACGAAACTCAGCACGTAGGCGAGCAGCGTCGGCAGTTGTTGGCGCAGCGCCGACCACGACGAGCCGTCGGGCTTGTGCAGTTCCAGCACCATGATCGTGATCAGGATGGCGATGACGCCGTCGCTGAAGGCCTCGAGCCGGTTCTTCGACATGGCGGCAGGCTAGGTGATCAGCGCTGCCGCGGCGAGCACGCGACACACGCCGTCGCTGCGATCATGGCTGCATGCTCGCGTCCGCCTCCGACATCGTCCGTCTCTCGCTGCACGTCGTGGCCGCGACGATCTGGGTCGGCGGCCAGCTCACCCTCGCCGCGCTGGTCCCTGCGCTCAGGGCCGCCGGTGCCGACGTCCCCAGGGCCGCCGCGCGGGCGTTCAACCGGATCGCCTGGCCCGCGTTCGCGGTGCTGCTCGTGACCGGTGGCTGGAACATCGCCGCGACGCGCGACGACGACCACGGCGCCTGGCACGTGACCCTGATCGTGAAGATGGTCGTCGTCGTCCTGTCGGGGGTGACGGCGTTCCTGCACGCGCGCGCCCGCACCCGCGCCGGGCTCGCCGTCTTCGGCGCCCTGACCGGGGTCACCGCGCTCGCCGCCCTCGTGCTGGGCATCGCGCTCGCCGGCTGAACGCCGTGGCACCGGCTCTAGATGTCGTGACCCGAGAGGTTGTTGACGGCGTGCCTGCTTGAAATAGGGAGGACCTCCCGGCGGAGTGGATGTGTCTAGGCATGCACTCCAAGGAGGTCCTCTATGGCTCACGCTAATGCCCGTACCA
>NZ_JBQCEE010000169.1:0-3387 GCF_051960575.1 Jatrophihabitans sp. | reverse complement strand
TCGCCGCGACGCTCGGCGACGCCCCGCAACTCGCAACGGGTGCCGGGCACGACGCCGGTGTGCTCGCCCAGTACGGCATTCCCAGCGCGATGCTGTTCGTCCGCAACCCGACCGGCGTCTCGCACTCACCCGCCGAGTGGGCCGATCCGGACGACTGCGCGGCCGGCGTGCAGGCCCTGACCGACGTGCTCGTCGGGCTGGCGACGTGACGGCACTCTTCGCCCGCACGGCGCTGCTGCCCTCTGGTGTGGCGCGCGACGTGCTGCTGACCGTCGAGGACGGCCGGTTCGCGTCCGTCGAGGTCGGCGCGGTGCCGCCGGCCGCTGCGCAGCGGTTGCCGGGCGTGGTGCTGCCCGGGCTGGCGAATGCCCACAGCCACGCCTTCCACCGGGCCCTGCGTGGCCGTACGCACGACGGTGGTGGCACCTTCTGGACCTGGCGCGAGGCGATGTACGCCGTCGCGGCGCGGCTCGACCCCGACTCGTACCTGACCCTCGCCCGCGCGGTGTACGCCGAGATGGCGCTGGCCGGGATCACGACGGTGGGGGAGTTCCACTACCTGCACCACGGGTCGGGCGGGGTGCCGTACGCGGACCCGAACGCGATGGCGGAGGCGCTGCGGCAGGCGGCGTCCGAGGCGGGTGTGCGGCTGACCCTGCTCGACACCTGCTACCTCGCGGGCGGACTGGACGCCTCCGGGCATCGTCCGCTCGACGAGGTGCAACAGCGTTTCGGCGACGGCAGCGTCGATGCGTGGCGCGCGCGAGTGGATGCGCTGCGTCCGTCGGACGGGTTCCGTGTGGGTAGTGCGATCCACTCGGTGCGGGCGGTGCCTCAACCGGCGTTGAGTCGTGTCGCCGAGATCGACGGTCCGCTGCACGTGCACCTGTCCGAGCAGCCGGCCGAGAACGAGGCGGCGCTGGCCCACTACGGCTGCACACCGACCCGGCTGCTCGCCGACACCGGGGCGCTCGGGCCGCGCACCACCGCCGTGCACGCGACCCATCTGACCGGCGCAGACATCGGGCTGCTCGGCGACTCGGGCACCACCGTCTGCCTCTGCCCGACGACCGAGCGTGATCTGGCCGACGGCATCGGCCCAGCTCGCTTGCTCGCCGGCGCCGGTGCACCGCTCTCGCTCGGCAGCGACCAGCACGCGGTGATCGACCTCTTCGAGGAGGTGCGCGGGCTCGAGGGCGGTGAGCGCGTGACCTCGCTGCAGCGCGGACGGTTCAGCCCGCGTGCGCTGCTGGCTGCGGCGACCGCGCACGGATCGCTCGGCTGGCCGGATGCCGGCGCGATCGCGGTGGGACGGCGCGCGGACCTCGTGTGCGTGCGCGACGACAGCCCGCGCACGGCGGGCTCGCGTGCCGATCAGCTGCTGCTCGTGGCGACGGCGGCGGACGTGGACACCGTCTACGTCGACGGTCTGCCCGTCGTCTGCGGCGGGGTGCACCGGCTCGGCGACGTCGGCGTGCTGTTGCGCGACGCGATCGTGCCGCTGTGGGAGGCGTCGTGATCAGCCGCGTGGTCGACGGGATCGGGGAGCTCGTCACGAACGACCCGACGGTCGGGGACGGGTCGTCGCTCGGTGTGCTGCACGGCGCCGCAGTGGTCGTCGAGTCCGGGCGGATCGTCTGGGTCGGCCCGTCGTCGGCCGCGCCGTCGGCGGACGGCCGGATCGATGTCGGCGGGCGTACGGTCGTGCCCGGATTCGTCGACTCGCACGCGCATCTCGTGTTCGCCGGCGACCGCGCCGACGAGTTCGCCGCGCGCATGGCCGGTGAGCGCTACGACGGTGGCGGGATCTCGGCAACGGTCGTGGCGACGCGGGCTGCCGACGACGACACGTTGCGCGCACTGCTCGCCGCGCGGATCGTCGAGTTGCGTCGACAGGGCACGACAACTGTTGAGATCAAGAGCGGGTACGGGCTATCGGTCGCGGACGAGGCCCGGCTGCTGCGGCTCGCGGCGGAGGTCACCGACGAGACGACCTTCCTCGGCGCGCACGTGGTGCCGTCCGGTGTCGACCGTTCGGAGTACCTGGAGCTGGTGTGCGGCCCGATGCTGGCGGCCTGCGCGCCGTCCGCGCGCTGGATCGACGTGTTCTGCGAGCCGGCCAGCCCGCATGCATTCGATGAGGACGAGGCCCGCGCGGTGCTGCTCGCCGGACGCGACGCCGGGCTCGGACTGCGCGTGCACGGCAACCAGTTGGCGGCCGGACCGGGCGTGCGGCTCGCCGTCGAACTCGGAGCGGCCAGTGTCGATCACTGCACGTACCTCGCTGCGGCGGACATCGATGCTCTCGCGGGCGGTGACACGGTCGCGACCCTGCTGCCCGGCGTCGAGTTCTCGACCCGATCGCCCTATCCGGACGCCCGGGCGCTGCTGCGGGCGGGGGTGACCGTCGCGCTGGCGACCGACTGCAACCCGGGCACGTCGTACACGTCGTCGATGCCGTTCATCGTCGCGCTCGCGGTGCGGGAGATGGGCATGACCCCGGCGGAGGCGCTGTGGGCCGCGACGGCTGGTGGGGCGCGTGCCCTGCGCCGGGACGATGCGGGCGTGCTGCGTCCCGGGGCGCGAGCAGACCTCGCCGTGCTCGACGCCCCGAGCCACGTGCACCTCGCCTACCGCCCCGGCGTCCCCCTCGCGTCCACGCTCGGCGTCTAAGCGTCTGCTCGCGCGGGGGTTTGCCGGATCTTGATCCCCTAGACGGGGCCGAGCCCGGTGTCGGCATCCGGGTTCGTTGGGGCTGCTGTTTCGAACGTTTTTGTCAGAGGGTCGGTCTAGCGTCGTTGGTGTGATGGGGGACGGGCGGCTGCCGGCAGGTGCGGGTGATCTCGTGCCCGGCGCTGCGCTGGCTGCGGTGTTGGAGTCGGTGGATGTCGGTGGGCTGGACGATCCGGACCTGGTCGGCCTGTTGCAAGCGCAGTCGCGGCAGTTGGCGCACGTGCAGGGACAGGTCTGGGCGGTGATGGCCGAGCTGGCGCGGCGGGATCCGATGCCGTTGCTGGGTGGAGAGCCGTTGCAGGCGCACGAGTTGTTCGACCTGGTCGTGGACGAGGTGCGGGCGGAGTTGATGTTGACCCGTGCGGCGGCGCGGGTGGAGGTGGAGGCGGCGGTCGGGCTGGCCGCGCTGCCGGCGGTGGCGGAGGCGCTGGGGCTGGGGTTGATCGATCGTCGCCGGGCGTTGGTGTTCACCGATGCGTGTTGGGATCTGCGGCCGGAGCATGCCGAGCAGGTGGTGGCGGCGTTGCTGCCCGAGGCGATGTCGGTGACGGCGACGGGGCTTGCGGCGCGGGTGGCGCGGGCGGTGATCGAGCTGGATCCGGGGTGGGCCGAGCGGCGCTACCGGGAGGCGTTGCGGAGCCGGAAGGTGGTCGC
>NZ_JBQCEE010000168.1:0-29429 GCF_051960575.1 Jatrophihabitans sp. | reverse complement strand
GGCACTGTCGGCTCTGTCGGCACTCTCGGCTCTGTCGGCACTGTCGGCACTGTCGGCACTGTCGGCACTGTCGGCACTGTCGGCACTGTCGGCACTGTCGGCACTGTCGGCACTGTCGGCACTGTCGGCACTGTCGGCACTGTGGTCCGTCATGCCGCGACCCTGCCCGACCAGCACCGTCGCGCGCCGGATCGCGCCCAAGGCTGTGGAAAACGCGAGCACCGCCCCGTCGGCGACGGAGCGCCACGTGCCGTCCGCGCACATCGGGTCTGCCCGCACACCCGAGGCAACCGCACGCAACCCCTCGCCGTCCGCGCGCATCGGGCCTGCCCGCAGGTTCGAGGTAACCGCACGTCACCCTGGCCGTCCGTATGCCATCGGGTCTGCCCGCACACCCGAGGCAACCGCAGGCCACCCCGGCCGTCCGCACGCATCGGGTCTGCCCGCTTACCCGAGGCAACCGCCCAGGAACCTTGCGATCCGCCGGCATCGGGTCTGCCCGCTTAACCGAGGCAACCGCGCCTCGCCGCGCCTCGCCGCGCCTCGCCGCGCCTCGCCGCGCCTCGGTCCCGCCTCGTCTGAGCGGGCAGACCCGATTCGCTGCGAACACCGAGCGCCGTCCCCCGAATCGCCCCGCCGGCGCGGGCAGACCCGATCGCCGCGAACACCGGACACGGACACCGGACACCGTTCCCCGAACCGCCCCGCCGGCGCGGGCAGACCCGATCGCCGCGAACACCGGACACGGACACCGAGCGCCGTCCCCCGAACCGCCCCGCCAGCGCGGGCAGACCCGATCGCCGCGAACACCGGACACCGAGGCCGTACCCCGCCTCGTCCGAGCGGGCAGACCCGATCGCCGCACGCCAACAGGACCGGCGCGGAGCCGCCCCGCCGGCGCGGGCAGACCCGATCGCCACGAACACCGGCCACGGGCGGTCCGGGGCACCGGAGGCCGCACCGGGTAGGTTCCGGCGTATGCCCGGCACCTCCCCTGCCAGTGACTCGACGATCATCCCGATCCTGCTGACGGTCAACGGCCGCACCGGCGTGACGCTCTACGCGCCGCCGTGGGAGGACGAGGACGGCGAGGAGTGGCAGGGCTTCCTCGGCGACGGCGCCAAGATCCTGCTCTACGCCAGCACGCGCGAACTGGCGCAGTTCATCGCGTCCGGCGAGGAGAACGACCTGTCCGACCACCCCGCCTACGGGCAGGTGCTCGGCAGCACGCCCGACGACCTCAGGCCCGACCCCGAGGACCACTACGACCTGGACGGCGTGTACGAGTGGGCGTCCGGCGACCCTGACCCGGTGCACATCTCGGCGCTGGCGAACGTCGTCGACATGGTCGCCAAGATCGCCGACTGCTGCGACGACGGCGCCCTGCGCCGGCTCGTCGAGGGCACGCCCGCCTACGCCGAGCTGGTCGACGAGGACATCACCTACCAGGGGCGCGACGGCGCCAAGCGCTGGAACGAGCTGGGCGACACCATCGCCGAGACCTGGGAGCGCGCGCTCGGCCGCGTCGAGTCGTGGCTGCGCTGGGAGGGCGACTTCGACGCGTCGGACCTGACGGACGGCGAGGACGTGTGGGACCGCGTCGGCGCCCAGCCGATCGCGCTCATGCTGCGCGACGGGACGTACTACACCGTGCGCGCCGACATCCCGGCCAGCTCGAACAGCGACGAGACCGAGGTCGGCTTCCTCGGCGCCGACGGTCGCATCGCCGTGTTCACCGAGGTCGCCGACCTCGCGCGCTACTGCCGCACCGCCACCGACCACCCGCTGCAACGGCTGGAGTGGTGGGGCGAGCTGGCGGACGTCGACGACGACGCCGCGTTCGCCCCCACCGACGACGAGGTGCACGACCTGCGCAAGCCGTCGGCCGAGGCGGCCGAACTGCTGCGCGAGCTGGCCGACTTCTGTCGGCTCGAGGGCGACACCGACGTGCTGGACGGGCCCACGATCGACAAGGACGACTGGAACGCCCTCGTCGACGAGGTGCGCACCTGCTTCGACGTCGAGTAGGGCGAGCTTAGGCGAGGAAGGCCCGCGACGGCGGCGCCGAGAGCCGCACCGCGTCGGCGGCCGCGTCGTCCGGGCGTCGTTGCGACTCGCGCTCGGCCTCGACCCGCGCCACGTAGTGCTCGACCTCGGCGCGGCGCGTGTCCTCCGACCAGCCGAGCACCCGCGCCATCAACTCGGCGCAGGCGGACGCCGAGTCGACCCCGCGGTGCGGCGTCTCGATCGAGATGCGGGTGCGGCGGGTGAGCATGTCGTCGAGGTGCAGCGCGCCCTCGTGCGTCACCGCGTAGAGCACCTCGGCCATGAGGTAGTCCGGCGCACCGGGCACGGTCGCGAACAGCGAGGGGTCGTCGAGCCCGGGACCGAGCACGTCGCGCACGAGCGACCCGTAGCGGTCGAGCAGGTGCCGCACCCGGTGCGGGTGCAGCCCGTACTCGGTGGCGAGGGTGTCGGCCTGGTTGGCCAGCGCGAAGTAGCCGTCGGCCCCGAGCAGCGGCACGCGGTCGGTGACGGAGTCGGGCACGCGCTTGGGCAGGTCGTCGCTCGCCGCGTCGACCGCGTCGGCCGCCATGACGCGGTAGGTCGTGTACTTGCCGCCGGCGATCGACACCAGCCCGGGCGCCACCCGCGCCACCGCGTGCTCGCGCGAGAGTGCCGACGTCTCGTCCGACTCCCCGGCGAGCAGCGGGCGCAGCCCGGCGTAGACACCCTCGATGTCGCGGTGGGTCAGCGGCGTCACGAGCACGCGGTTCACCTGCTCGAGCAGGTAGTCGATGTCGCGCTGAGTGGCGGCCGGGTGCGCGAGGTCGAGGTTCCAGTCGGTGTCGGTCGTGCCGATGAGCCAGTACCGCTTCCACGGGATGACGAACAGCACCGACGTCGGCGTGCGCAGGATCAGCCCGGTGTCGCCGACGATCCGATCGCCGGGCACGACCAGGTGGACGCCCTTCGACGCCCGCACCCGGAACCGGCCCCGTGCCCCGGACATGCCCTGGATGGTGTCCGTCCAGACGCCGGTGCAATTCAGCACCACGCCGGCCGAGACGAACCCGCGCCGCCCGTCCTCGGCGTCGCACACCTGCACCCCGATGATCCGGTCGGCGTCGCGGACGAAGCCGATCGCCTGCGTCGACGAGCGCACCACCGCGCCGTAGCGGGCGGCGGTGCGCGCGACCGTGAGGGTGTGCCGCGCGTCGTCGCACTGCGCGTCGTAGTAGCGGACGGCGCCGGTGAGGGCGTCCTCGCGCAGCCCGGGGAACAGCCGCCGCGCCGCCCGCGCCGACAGGTGCTTCTGCCCCGGCAGGCTGCTGCGGCCGCCGAGGGTGTCGTAGAGCAGCAGCCCGCTCGCGACGTACGGACGCTCCCAGAAGCGGTGCGTCAGCGGGTACAGGAACGGCTGGGGCTTGACCAGGTGCGGGGCGAGGCGGGTCAGCATCAGCTCGCGTTCGCGCAGTGCCTCGCGAACGAGCCCGAACTCGAGCTGCTCGAGGTAGCGCAGGCCGCCGTGGAACAGCTTCGACGAGCGGCTCGACGTGCAGGCCGCCCAGTCGCGCGCCTCGACGAGGGCCGTCGACAGCCCGCGGGTGGCGGCGTCGAGGGCCGCGCCGGCCCCGGTGACGCCGCCGCCGATCACGACCACGTCGAAGCGGTCGCGGTTCAGGTGCTGCCAGGCGAGCTCGCGGTAGGCCGCGTCCAGCCGGGACGCCGCACCGCCCGTCGGCATCAGTGGGACGTCGGCATCCACACCGGGCACGCTAGCGCAGCCCTCGCCCCGACCGGCCGTCCCGACGACGGGGCGACTACTCGTAGGTGAACGCGCCGGCCTTCGTCGCCGTGCCGCCCTGGGTCGACACGGTGACCGGGACCGCCGGGCCGGCGGTGCCGTGCCGCGTCAGCACGGTGATCGACGTCGGGGTCACCTGCTGCACGGTGGCGGCGACGCCGCCGAAGCTCACCGACACCGGTCCGGCGAATCCGGTGCCCTGAATGGTGGCCGTCGTGCCACCCGCGGCCGGCCCGTGGTCGGGCGACACCGCAGTGATCGTCGGTACGCCCACGTACGCGTACTGGTCGGCGGCGCCGGGAGCCGAGCCGGCGTAGATCGTCACCACCTGCACGTGCACCGTGCCCGCGGCGGCGGCCTTCGGCACCACCACGGTGACCGACGTGCCCGTCGGGGCGCCGACGACCTTCGCCACCGCCGTGCCGACCTTGACCTGCACCAGGGAACCGAAGTCGTGGCCGCGCACGGTGAGCTGGTCACCACCGCCCACCGCACCGGACGATCGGCTGAGCGACGTCACGACCGGCGGCGCACCGTAGGTGAACGCCGACCGCAGCGTCGGCACGGACGTCCCGTGCGTCGTCTGCACGTGCACGGCCACCGTCCGCGGGGTCTGCGGCGGCGCGTCCGCGGTGAGCACGCCCGGCGAGAGCACGTGCACGTTGCTCGCCCGGGTCGTGCCGAACAGCACGCCGGTCACGCCGCTGAAGTCAGACCCGCGCACGGTCACCGACTGGTGCCCGGTCGTCGCGCCGGCGTGCCGCGACAGCGCGCTCACGAACGGGATGGGCGCCGGGTAGACACCCCCGGGCAGCAGCCGACGCGCCACCGCGGTGAGCATCGAGCCGATGCGGGCGCCGTAGCTCGACATCGGCCCGCGGGCGAGGATCGCCACGGCGTAGCGGTCGTTGTCGACGAAGCCCGTGGTGTTGAAGCAGGCGGTCGTGTAGTCGTAGTCGCCGCCCCAGCCCTGCTTCACGGCGGGGTGGGTCGTCGCCGAGGGCAGGCCGAAGAACTGGTACGTGCCGTCCGAGCCGTACTTCGTGGCGTGGTGCATCGCGTTGAGCAGCCAGGGCCCGACCCGCCTGTTCGCCTTGGCCTTGACGTAGAACTTGACCAGCCCGGCCGGCGTGATGCGGGTGGTGCCCCACCAGCCGGCCCGCCACGGACGCGACCCGAGGTCGGGCACCCGGAAGTAGCTCTTCACCCAGTCGATCAACGAGTCGCCGCCGACCCGCCCGTACAGCGCGGTCGCCATGTTGTCGTCCGACTGCGTGATCATCTTGTAGGCCATCTGCGCGGTGACGCCGACCATCTGGCCGGTGACCAGCAGCCGGGTCGCGATGAAGGTCTTCACGACCGACTCGGACGCGAACGCGCTGCGGTAGGCGCCGGACCCGTGCAGCGTGTGGTTCTTGGTGTCGTAGACGGCGATGCCGATGCGGTAGCCGGCGCGCGTCGCGTACTGCGCGGCCGACGTCCCGACCTCGTTGCGCATGGCGGCGTGCGCGTCCTGCGCCGGCAGCACGACGACGAGCGACGCGGCGGCGAGCACGGCGGCCAGTGCGCAGCGATTTCGACCGGAACGCGCTGCTCGTGGCATCTGCCCACCCTCGCATGATCACGGCGCTCGGCGGAAGGGGCGCGCTGGGCACGCCTGGCCGCGGGCGCCTGATCACCCGTCCTTGCCCGGTGCGCGACGATGGACGGATGCGACGCCGCCTGCTGCTCACCTCCACCGTCGCGCTGCTCGGCGCGACGGCCTGCACGTCGAGCGGCGGCTCGGGCATCGACGCGCTGTCGCAGAGCTCCGGCAGTGCGGCCTCGTCGGCCCCGTCGGCCTCGTCGGCCCCCTCCGGCGGCTCGAACTTGTCGACCTCCGGCGGCTCGTCCACACCCTCGGCCCCGGGCGGCAGCGCGACCACGACGCTCAGCCCGGCGCAGAAGGCACTGAACGCGATGACCGAGGCGCAACGGGTGGGCCAGCTGCTCATGGTCGACTGCCCGAGCACCGCGGTGGCGTCCGCGACGGTGACCGCGATCCGCACCTACCACGTGGGGTCGGTGATCCTGGACGGCACGACCACGGCCGGCCGCACCGTCGTCGCGCGCGTGACCGCCGGGCTGCGAGCCGTGGCGCCCGCGAAGGTGCAACTGCTGATCTCGACCGATCAGGAGGGCGGCTACGTCCAGCGTCTGCAGGGATACGGCTTCTCGCGCATCCCGAGCGGCGTGCAGCAGGGACGCATCGCGCCGACCACGCTGCGCGCCGACGCCAGGACGTGGGGCGCCGAGCTGAAGCGCGTGGGCGTGAACGTCGACCTCGCACCGGTCATGGACACCGTGCCCCAGGGCTTCTCACCGAACCCGCCCATCGGCGACCTCGACCGCGAGTACGGGCACTCGCCGTACGCCGTGCGCACCCATGGCGTGGCCTTCCTGCAGGGCCTGAACGACGCCGGCGTCGCCGCCACCGTCAAGCACTTCCCCGGCCTCGGTCGCGTCACCGGGAACACCGACACCACCGCCGGCGTGACCGACACCGCGACCACGCGCGACGACCCGTACCTCGCGCCGTTCCGCGCGGCGGTGCGGCAGCACGTGCCGTTCGTGATGGTGTCGACGGCGCGCTACGCGCAGATCCAGCCGGGCGTCCCGGCGATCTTCTCGCGCACGATCATCAGCGGCATGCTGCGCCACGACCTCGGCTTCACCGGTGTGGTGATCACCGACGACGTCGGCGGCGCGAAGCAGGTCGCGGGGTATCCGGTCGGCCAGCGCGCCGTGCGGTTCATCCAGGCCGGCGGCGACATGGTGCTCACCATCGACGCCACACAGGCCCGCGTGATGACGCAGGCCCTGCTCGCCCAGGTGCGCGCGTCCGCCACCTTCAAGAAGCTCGTGGACGCGGCCGCCCTGCGCGTGCTGCAGGCCAAGCAACGCTTCGGCCTGCTGCACTGACCCGCCGGGTCAGGCCTGCAGCCGCGCGTAGCCGGGCTTGATCTGCGTGTTGATGATGTCCAGCCGCTCGTCGAACGGCAGGAACGCCGACTTCATCGCGTTGATCGTGAACCACTGCAGGTCCGACCACGAGTACCCGAACGCCTCCGCGAGCAGGGTCATCTCGCGCGTCATCGACGTGCCGCTCATCAGCCGGTTGTCGGTGTTCACCGTGACGCGGAACGAGAGCCGGCGCAGCAGCCCGATCGGGTGCTCGGCGATCGAGGCGGCCGCCCCCGTCTGGATGTTCGACGACGGGCACATCTCGAGCGGGATGCGCTTGTCACGCACGTACTGCGCAAGCCGGCCGAGGGTGCCGTCGGGTGCGATGTCGTCGACGATGCGCACGCCGTGGCCGAGCCGGTCGGCGCCGCACCACTGGATCGCCTCCCAGATCGACGGCAGCCCGAACGCCTCGCCGGCGTGGATGGTGAAGTGGAAGTTCTCGCGCCGGCAGTACTCGAACGCGTCCAGGTGGCGGGTGGGCGGGAAGCCGGCCTCGGCACCGGCGATGTCGAAGCCGGCGATGCCGCGGTCGCGGTAGCGCACGGCCAGTTCGGCGATCTCGCTCGAGCGGGCCGCGTGCCGCATGGCCGTGGCGAGGCCGCCGACCTTGATGCGGTGCCCGGCCTCGGCCGCCGCGCGCTCGCCGTCGGCGAAGCCGGCGAGGATCGCCTCGACGCCCGCCTCGAGCGGGACGCCCGCGTCGAGGTGCTGCTCGGGCGCCCAGCGGATCTCTGCGTACACGACCCCGTCGGCGGCGAGGTCCTCGACGGCCTCCTTCGCCACGCGATGCATCGCGGCCTCGGTCTGCATCACCCCGACCGTGTGCTGGAAGGTCTCGAGATACCGCTCGAGCGACCCCGAGTCGGACGCGTCCCGGAACCACTGGCCCAGCTTCTCGGCGTCGTCGCTCGGCAGGTTGCGGTAGCCCGTCTCGGCCGCCAGTTCGACGATCGTCTGCGGACGGAGGCCGCCGTCGAGATGGTCGTGCAGCAGCACCTTCGGGGCCCGGCGGATGGAGGTGGCGTCCAGCGGGGTCGGCATGGCCTCACGGTAGCGGCACACTGACTGCGTGGAGCAGCCGACAATCGTGGTCACCGGCAGTGCCGAGCGCGAGGTCGCGCCCGACCGGTTCGTCGTCTCGGGGCAGGTGTCGGTGCGCGCGGGCGACCGTGCCGCCGCGCACGCCGCGCTGGCGCAGCGGTTCACCGCGCTCGACCAGGCCGTGCTGGCCCTCGGTGCCGACGACATCGAGGTGCGCCGCTCGGCGATCTCGAGCTGGGGCGAGCCGGGACGGCTGCAGCGCTGGACCGCGGACCGGCGGCTGACGCTGCTGTGCCACGACGTCGAGCGGGTCACCGAGGTGGTGGCCACCTTCGGCCGTGTCGCCGACGTGGCGATGGACGGCCCGCACTGGTCTGTCGACCCGCGACACCCCGCCCTCGCCGAGGTGCAGGCCGAGGCGGTGCGCGACGCCCGGGCCCGGGCGGCGGGCTACGCGCTGGCGCTCGGCGGTGAGCTCGGCCGGCTGGTCGAGCTGCGCGACCACGGCGGCGGCGGTGTGCCCGTGCGCGCCGCGATGGCGTTCCGCGCGAAGGGCGGCGGCGAACCGGCCGGTCTCGAGACCCTCGACCTCTCCCCCGAGCCACAGCTGCTCACCGCGCACGTCGAGACCCGCTGGACGCTCGTCCTGCCGGCTTGACGGCGCCGCGCTCGGATCGATCTTGTGCAGGACGCGCGCACGATCCCGCGCGCCATGCACACCGTCGCCGGACGCCGGTGGATCTTGTGCAGGACGCGCGCACGATCGCGCGCGTCATGCACACGGTCGCGGCGCGCGGCCCAGTCGTCAGCCGATGCGGTCGAGGACGAGGGGGGTGGGCGTGAACCCGTCGGCGGCACCGATGTCCCAGGCACCGTCGAGCGCGGCGAGGGCCGACTCGAAGCGTGCCGGATCGTCGGCGTGCAGCTCGAGCAGCGGCGCACCGGCCACGACGTCGTCGCCGGGCTTGGCGAACAGCACGACGCCGGCGCCCGCCGAGACCGCGTCCTCCTTGCGCGCGCGCCCCGCACCGCAGCGCCAGGCCGCGACGCCGACCGCGTACGCGTCCAGCCGCGTGAGCGTGCCGGACGCCGGCGCGGTGACCAGGTGCCGTTCGCGGGCCACCGGCAGCGGGGCGGACGGGTCGCCGCCCTGCGCCGCGATCATCGCGCGCCACGCGTCCATGGCCCGGCCGTCGCGCAGCGCGTCCTCGGGGTCCTCCGAGATGCCCACCGCCACGAGCATCTGCTGCGCGAGCGCGAGGGTGAGTTCGACGACGTCGGCCGGCCCGCCGCCGGCGAGCACCTCGAGCGACTCGGCCACCTCGAGCGCGTTGCCGGCCGTCAGCCCGAGCGGGGTCGACATGTCCGTCAGCAGCGCCGAGGTCGCGACACCGTGCGCGGTGCCGAGTTCGACCATGGTCGTGGCGAGCAGGCGCGCGTCCTCGACGGTCTTCATGAACGCCCCGGTGCCGACCTTCACGTCGAGCACCAGCGCCGACGAGCCCTCGGCGATCTTCTTGCTCATGATCGACGAGGCGATGAGCGGGATCGACTCGACCGTGCCGGTGACGTCGCGCAGGGCGTAGAGCTTCTTGTCCGCCGGGGCGAGCTCGTCCCCCGCGGCGCAGATGACACCGCCGACCGACGAGAGCTGCGCGAGGAACTCGTCGTTGGTCAGCGCCGCCCGCCAGCCGGGGATCGACTCGAGCTTGTCGAGCGTGCCGCCGGTGTGGCCGAGCCCGCGGCCCGAGAGCTGCGGCACCGCGGCACCGCACGCCGCGACCAGCGGCACGAGCGGCAGCGTGATCTTGTCGCCGACACCGCCGGTCGAGTGCTTGTCGACGGTCGGCCGCGGCACCGACGAGAGGTCGAGGCGCGCGCCGGACGCGATCATCGCCGCCGTCCAGCGGGCCAGCTCGCGCGGCGACAACCCGCGGAAGAAGACCGCCATCGCCAGCGCCGACATCTGCTCGGGGTCGACCGCCCCGCGGGTGAACGCGTCGAGCACCCAGTCGATCTGCTCGTCCGAGAGCTCGCCCCCGTCGCGCTTCGCGCGGATGACGTCCACCGCCGAGAAGGTCACCGCAGGTCCTCGCGGCCGAACGCGAGCGGCAGCACCTCGATCATCGGCTTCGGGCCCTCGATGGTGTCGACCAGCATGTCCGGGCCGCCGTGCTCCCACAGCAGCTGCCGGCAGCGTCCGCACGGCATGAGCAGCTCGCCGCGGAAGTCGACGCAGGCGAACGCGACGAGCGAGCCGCCGCCGCTGCCGTGCAGCGCCGAGACGAGGCCGCACTCGGCACACAGTCCCAGCCCGTACGAGGCGTTCTCGACGTTGCAGCCGGTGACGATGCGGCCGTCGTCGACCAGCGCGGCGGCGCCGACCGGGAACTGCGAGTAGGGCGCGTAGGCGTGCCCCATCGCCTCGAGGGCGGCGCGGCGCAGGGCGGGCCAGTCGATGGCGGACGTCATCAGGACTCCTTGATGGTGACGGGCAGCGTCTCGACGCCGCGCAGGACGAACTCCGGCCGCCGGTCCGGCCGGTCGTGCAACGACAGTTGAGGGAAGCGGTCGAGCAGGGTGCGCAGCGACGTCGTGAGCTCGACCCGGGCGAGCGGCGCGCCGACGCAGAAGTGGATGCCGGCGCCGAACCCGAGGTGCGGGTTGTCGGCGCGGGCGACGTCGAACCGGTCGGGGTCGGCGAAGACGGCGGGGTCGCGGTTGGCCGCGCCGAGCAGTGCGGCGATCTTCTGCCCCGCCTCGACGGTGACCTCGCCGATCACGGTGTCGGCCGTCGCGGTGCGCTCGAACAGCTGCAGCGGCGAGTCGTACCGGATCAGCTCCTCCACAGCTGTGGTGACATCGCCGGACGCCCGCAGCCGGGCCAGTTCGTCCGGGTGCGCAAGCAACGCCGACACCCCGTTGCCGACGACGTTCACCGTGGCCTCGTGGCCCGCGTTGAGCAGCAGCGTGCAGGTGGTGATCAGCTCGTCCTCGCTGAGCCGTCCGCCGTCGGTGTCGACCTCGGCGAGCAGCGACGAGACGAGGTCGTCGCCCGGCGACCGGCGCCGCTCGGCGACCAGCACCCGCAGGTACTCGACGAACTCGCGCGAGGCGGTCTCGGCGGCCGCGCGCACGGGCGGCGGCACCGAGTACTCGTACATCTTCACGATCGCGTTCGACCACGGCCGCAGCAGGTGCCAGTCGGCCTCCGGCACGCCGAGCAGCTCGGCGATCACCTGCACCGGCAGCGGCTCGGCGTAGAGCGGGATCAGGTCGACCGGCGAGCCGTCGCTGCCGGCGTCGGCCACCTGGTCGGCCAGCCGCGTCGCCAGCTCCTGCACCCGTGGACGCAACCGCTCGACGTGCCCGCGGCTGAACGCACCGGCGACCAACCGGCGCAACCGGGTGTGCGTCGGCGGCTCGTTCTCGAGCAGCGAGTTGACGTGGATGAGCTCGAACGCCGGCATCGGCTCGTCCGGGAACCGCGGCTTCCACAGCCGTCCGAGCGTGCGGGCGCGCAGCACCGCGTTCGCCGCCGCGTGGTCGAAGGTCAGCCACATGCCGACGCCGTCGTGCCACTGCACCGGCGCCTCGGCCCGCGCGGCGGCGAAGAACGGGTACGGGTCGGCGACGACCTCGGGCGCGGTGAGGTCGAACAGGCTCACGTGCCCTGCCCGCGCCGCCAGGGCATGCCGTCGGCCGCGGGCATGCGCAGCCGCTGCGAGGCGAGCGCCAGCACGAGCAGCGTGATGATGTACGGCGTGTAGGGCACGAACTCCTGCGGCACCGAGTCGGTGGTCAGGTACCAGACCAGGATCAGCGCGGCGACCACGAAGGTGACGACGGCCGCCCGCATCTGCCCGCGGCGCAGCAGCACCAGCGCCAGCACGGCCAGCAGCAGCGTCACGAGCAGCAGCACCGCGTGCACCGGCACGGCACCGCCGCGCAGCTGCAGCGCGTCGGTGTAGCCGAACAGCCCTGCACCGGCGGCCAGGCCACCCGGCCGCCAGTTGCCGAAGATCATCGCGGCGAGGCCGATGTAGCCGCGGCCGCCGGTCTGGCCCTCGCGGTAGATGCCGTTGAAGTCGGCGAGGAACGCTCCGGCGAGGCCGGCGAGCGTGCCCGAGACCAACACTGCCACGTACTTGAGGCGGTAGACGTTCACGCCGAGCGTCTCGGCGGCGGCGGGGTTCTCGCCGCACGAGCGCAGCCGCAGCCCGAACGCCGTGCGCCACAGCAGGAACCAGGTGAGCGGGAAGAGCAGCAGCATCAGGATGCTGAACGGCGTCAGCGAGGTGAACAGGCCCCGCAGCAGCCCGGCGACGTCGCTGACGAAGAACCAGTGGTGCCGCTCGAGTTCGCGCAGGCCGCTGTAGCCCGGGATGTCGATCTGGCTGAACCGCGGCACGCTCGGCGACTGCGTCGGCCCGCCGCCCTGCTTGCCGGTGAAGTAGACACCGGCGAGGTAGCGCGCGAGACCGGTCGACAGGATCGTGATCGCAACACCGGAGATGATCTGGTCGACGCCGAAGGTGACGGTGGCGATCGCGTGCACAAGACCGCCGATGAGCCCGCCCACGATGCCGCCGACGATGCCCATCCACGCCGTGCCGCTGAAGTACGCGAAGGCGGCGCCGAAGAACGTCCCGAGGATCATCATGCCCTCGAGGCCGATGTTCACGACGCCCGAGCGTTCCGACCACAGGCCGCCGAGGCCCGCGAGTGCGATCGGGATGCCGAGCACCAGCGTGGCGCCGAGGGTGTCGCCGGACGTGAGGTCCTGCGCGCCGGTGATCACCCGCACCAGCGACAGCGCGGCGAGCGCGACCACCAGCACGTACAGCGCGGTCGGGCCGGGCAGTCGCCGCAGCGGCGCGGCGGGCCCGTCGGTCCTGGTCTCCTGCGCGAGCGCGGTCATGCGGCCGCTCCCTCGACGGCGCCGGCGGGCGGTGCGGCGTCGACCGCGGCGCCGACCGAGCGGGCCTGCGCGCGCAGCGCGAACCGGCGCACCAGCTCGTAGGCCACGACGACCGACAGCACGACGATGCCCTGCGTGATCTGCACGATCTCCTTCGGGATGTTGTTGATGTCGAGGATCTGCGCCGACTGGTCGAGGAAGGCCCAGAGGATCGATGCGAACGCGATGCCGACGGGGTTGTTGCGGCCGAGCAGGGCGATCGCGATGCCGGTGAAGCCCAGCCCGGTCTGGAAGGTGATGGACGAGTACGAGTGCGCGTCACCGAGCAGGGCGGGCATGCCGACGAGCCCGGCGGCGGCGCCGGACAGGCACAGCGTCGCGACGATCATCCGCTTCACGTTGACGCCGCTGGCCTCCGCAGCGGTCGCCGATCGGCCGGTGGCGCGCAGGTCGAAGCCGAACCGCGTCCGGTTGACGACGAACCAGAAGACGATGCCGACCGCGGCCGACAGCAGGATCAGCCCGTACACCTCGACGCCCGCGGACGGGATCAGGTTGAGACCGCCGACCTGCCCCGAGTGCGGGATCGGCTTGGTGGTGATGTCGTTCGCGCCCACGCGGTTGCCGAACAGCGACGTGCGCATGAGGAACGCGATGAGGCCGGTGGCGATGAAGTTGAGCATGATCGTCGAGATCACCTCGCTCACGCCGCGCGTCACCTTGAGCACGGCCGCGATGCCGGCCCACACCGCCCCGACCGCCATGGCGACGAGGATGATCGCCGCCTGGTGCAGCCCGGTGGGCAGCGACACCCAGCCACCGAACGCGCCGGCCACGCAGGCCGCGAGCCGGTAGGTGCCGTCGACACCGATGTTGAACAGGTTCATGCGGAAGCCGATGGCCACCGCGATCGCCGACAGGTAGTAGACGGACGCGCTGTTGAGGATCGACACCTCACTGCCGGCGCTCGTGCCGTAGTCCCACATCTGCGAGATGACGAAGCTCGGGCTGTCGCCGCGGATCAGGAGGATCACCGAGGTGAGGGCCGCGGCGAAGGCGGCGGCGACGACGGCCGCGAGGACGTTGAGCGCGAGGCGACGACCGGCGCCACCGAGCCGCCCGGTGCCTCGCGGGCCGGCCTTCGGTGCCGGGGCGCTCGCGCCCTGCGGTGCGTCGACGACGGTGCTGCTCACGCGGGTGCCTCCGCCCCGGTCATGGCGGCGCCCAGCTGCTCGGGGGTTACCGCCCGCGGATCGACCTCGGCGACCAGCCTGCCGCGCAGGATCACCTTCAACGTGTCGGACATGCCGATGAGCTCGTCGAGGTCGGCCGAGATCAGCAGCACCGCCAGGCCGTCGGCCCGGGCGCGGCGCAGGTGGTCCCAGATGGCGGCCTGCGCGCCGACGTCGACGCCCCGCGTCGGGTGGGCGGCGATGAGCACGCTGGGCGAGCCGCTCATCTCGCGTCCGACGATGAGCTTCTGCTGGTTGCCGCCCGACAGCGACGCGGCCAGCACGTCGATGCCCGGGGTGCGCACGTCGAACTCGTCGACGATCCGCTGGGTGTCGCGGCGCGCCCCGGCCGGCGTCAGCAGCGGGCCGCTGGAGTTCGGCTGCTCGGTCTGGTGGCCGAGCATCCGGTTCTCCCAGAGCGGCGCCTCGAGCAGCAGCCCCTGCCGGTGCCGGTCCTCGGGGATGAACCCGATGCCGGCCTCGCGCCGCCGCCGCGTGTGCCACTTCGTGACGTCGGTGTCCCCGAGGCGCACGCTGCCGGACGTGATCGGACGGATGCCCATGATCGCCTCGACCAGCTCGGCCTGACCGTTGCCCTCGACGCCGGCGAGCCCGACGATCTCGCCGCGGTGCAGCACGAGGTCGACGTCGTCGACGACCGGGCGCCCGTCGGCCGAGACAGTGAGCCCGCGCACCTCGAGCGCCACCTGGTCGGTGACCGTCGACTCGCGCAGCGCGGGCACCGGCAGCTCGCTGCCGACCATCAGCTCGGCCAGGCGCCGGGCGGTGACGTCGGCCGGCTTGACGCTCACCACCGTCGTCCCGCGGCGGATGACGGTGATGTCGTCGGCGACGGCGAGCACCTCGTCGAGCTTGTGCGAGATGAACAGCACGGTGAGGCCCTCGGCCTTGAGCTCGCGCAGGTTGCCGAACAGCTCGTCGACCTCCTGCGGCACGAGCACCGCGGTGGGCTCGTCCAGGATCAGGATCTTCGCGCCGCGGAACAGCACCTTGGCGATCTCGACGCGCTGCCGGGCGCCGACGCCGAGGTGCTCGACCAGGGTGTCCGGGTCGATGCCCAGCTTGTAGGCGTCCGAGATCTCGCGGATGCGACGGCGGGCGGTGCGCAGGTCGAGCAGCCCCCCGCCCCGGGTGGGCTCGCTGCCGAGCACGATGTTCTCGAGCACGGTGAGGTTGTCGGCGAGCATGAAGTGCTGGTGCACCATGCCGATGCCCGCGGCGATGGCGTCCGCGGGCGAGGAGAAGCTGACCTGGCGGCCGTCGATCGCGATCGTCCCGTCGTCGGGCCTGTGCATGCCGTAGAGCGTCTTCATCAGCGTCGACTTGCCGGCACCGTTCTCGCCGATGATGGCGTGCACCGTGCCCCGGCGGACGGTGATGTCGATGTCGTGGTTGGCCACGACGCCGGGGAACCGCTTGCCGATGCCGTGCAGCTCCACGGCCGGGGCGGTGGCGTCGGCCGCCGGTGTGGCGGCGGCGGGTGCGGCGGTCATCGGTGCTCCTGTTCCGACCGGCGGCGCGGGTCTCGCGCCGCTCGGGTCGAGCCTGTCGGGTGCGCTGCGGTGGTGGCAAGCGCCGCGAACGATGACGGCCCGGGACGCGCGGGCGCGTCCCGGGCCAGCGGGTCGATCTGCCGTCGGGGCGGCCGTGGTGCGGCCGCCCCCGGCGGGGGTGTTACGGCGTGGTCGGCACCGTGATCGAGCCGGCGATGATCTTCTGCTTGTACTCGTCGATCTTCGCCTTGTACGGGTCGATCTTCGGGTTCGACGTCGAGTAGCCGACGCCGTTGTCCTTCAGCGTGAACCGCGTCGAGCCGGCCTTGAACTGGCCCTTCGAGTCGGCCTCGATGAAGTTGTAGACCGCGGTGTCGACGCCCTTGAGCGCCGAGGTGAGGATGAGCGGCTTCTGGTCGGCCGCGGCGGTCTGGTACTGGTCGGAGTCGACACCGATCGCCAGCTTGTTCTTCTCGACGGCGGCCTGGAACAGGCCGCTGCCCGAGCCACCCGCGGCGTGGTAGACCACGTCGGCGCCGTTGTCGTACTGGCCCTCGGCGATGACCTTGGCCTTGGCCGGGTCGTTGAAGCCGGTGAAGTCGGGCGCCTGGCTGATGTAGGCGACGTCGACCTTGATGGTCGGGTCGACCGCCTTCGCGCCGGCGTCGTAGCCGGCCTGGAACTTCTGGATCAGCGGGGTCTGGACGCCACCGATGAACCCGATGTGGTGGGTCTTGCTGGCCAGCGCCGCCGCGACGCCGACGAGGTAGCTGCTCTCGTTCTCGGCGAAGACGAGGCCCTCGACGTTCGGCAGCTTGCTCGAGTCGTCGTCGACGATCGCGAAGTGCACCTTCGGGAACTTCGGCGCCACCTTGGCCAGGCCCGCCGCGTAGGCGAAGCCGACCGCGATGATCGGGTTGTAGCCGGACGTCGCGAGCAGGGTCAGGCGGTCGGCCTTGGCCTGGTCGTTCTCGCCGGCGACGGCCGAGAGCTCTTTGGTCTGGATCTTCAGGTCCTGGCTGGCCTTCTGCAGGCCCGCCGCGGCCAGGTCGTTGAACGACTTGTCACCACGGCCGCCGACGTCGTAGGCCAGACCGACCTTGAGCGTCTTGGAGCCGCTGCCACCACTGTTGTTGTTGCCGCTCTTGCCGCTGCTGCTGCAGGCGGTGAGCGCCAGTGCCCCCGCCGCGACGACGGCCGCGAACCGCGCCTTCCGCGATACCCGCAACCCTGCTCCCCTCATCGAGCCGAGACCGCTTCCGGCGGCCCCGGCGTCCGTATGGCGGGCAGCCTAGCCGTGGGCTGTGCGTCGGCGGTCGCGCGACGCCGTTTCGTTGCCGAGCCGCGACCGTCGGGCTCGCGGCGAGCCGGGCGGAATGTGATTTCTCAGGCTTCCGAACCCGTGCACGGGGTGTGCCGATGGGCCGCGGATTAGCATTTTGAGCAACAGCACGGAAACACCTGTCACCACGGGTGTGCCCTGCTCCCGCCGCCACCGGCCTCTCGCCGGGGCCCCGATCCTGGAGGGAACTCAGGTGTCGACAGCCGCACCGAGCCGCCCCGAAGCCGACGCCACGCCCGCCGACCTCGCCGAGCCGCAGCGCACCCGTCTCAGTGGGTCGCTGTACCGCGGCCGTGAGGGCATGTGGTCGTGGGTGGCCCACCGCATCACGGGCGTCCTGACCTTCTTCTTCCTCTTCACGCACGTCCTCGACACCGCGCTGGTGCGGGTCTCACCGGAGTCGTACGACAAGGTCATCGACACCTACAAGAACCCGGTCGTCAACCTGATGGAGATCGGGCTGGTCGGCGCGGTGCTGTTCCACGCGCTGAACGGCCTGCGGATCATCGCGGTCGACTTCTGGTGGAAGGGCACGCGCTACCAGCGGCAGATGCTCTGGGCGATCCTGGCGATCTGGGTCGTCGTGATGGTGCCGGGCGCGTTCTTCATGTTCAAGCACTCGTTCGAAGTGCTGTTCGGGAGCAAGTGACATGACCATGCACAGTTCGATCCCGCCGGTCATCGAGGCGCCGCGCAGCGCGCCGAACCGCCCCCGCCGCGGACGCACCAACACCGAGCTCTACGCCTGGCTGTTCATGCGGGTCTCGGGCGTCGTGCTCGTCGTGCTCGTGCTCGGGCACCTGTTCATCATGAACGTCCTCGACGGCGGCGTGCAGCGCATCAACTGGGGCTTCGTCGCCGGCCGCTGGGCCTCGCCGTTCTGGCAGGTCTGGGACCTGCTGATGCTCTGGCTGGCGATGCTGCACGGCACCAACGGCCTGCGCACCGTCATCAACGACTACACCCGCCGCGACGGCACCCGCCTGGCGCTCAAGACGGTGCTCTACACGGCGACGACGATCACGATCCTGCTCGGCACGTTGGTGATCTTCACCTTCGACCCGACGCTGCACTCGTGATCCCTGAACAGACAGGACGAAGCTGAGATGGCCGTTCACCACCACCAGTACGACGTCGTCATCGTCGGGGCCGGGGGCGCGGGCATGCGGGCCGCGCTCGAGTCGAGCAGCCGCGTGCGCACCGCCGTCCTGACCAAGCTCTACCCCACGCGGTCGCACACCGGCGCGGCGCAGGGCGGCATGTGTGCCGCGCTGGCCAACGTCGAGGAGGACAACTGGGAGTGGCACACCTTCGACACCGTCAAGGGCGGCGACTACCTCGTCGACCAGGACGCCGCCGAGGTGATGTGCAAGGAGGCCATCGACGCGGTCATCGACCTCGAGAAGATGGGCCTGCCGTTCAACCGCACGCCCGAGGGCAAGATCGACCAGCGCCGCTTCGGCGGGCACACCCGCAACCACGGCGAGGCAGCGGTGCGCCGCTCGTGCTTCGCGGCCGACCGCACCGGCCACATGATCCTGCAGACGCTGTACCAGAACTGCGTCAAGCAGGGCGTCGAGTTCTTCAACGAGTTCTACGTCCTCGACCTGATCATGGACGGCGAGCGGGCCGCGGGTGCCGTGGCCTACGAGCTGGCGACGGGCGACATCCACGTCTTCGGCGCGAAAGCGGTCGTGCTTGCGACCGGCGGCTTCGGCAAGGTCTTCAAGACCACCTCGAACGCGCACACGCTCACCGGCGACGGCATGGGCATCGTGTGGCGCAAGGGCCTGCCGCTCGAGGACATGGAGTTCTTCCAGTTCCACCCGACGGGCCTCGCCGGCCTGGGCATCCTGCTCTCGGAGGCCGCGCGCGGTGAGGGCGGCATCCTGCGCAACGGCTCGGGCGAGCGGTTCATGGAGCGCTACGCGCCCACGATCAAGGACCTCGCCCCGCGTGACATCGTCGCCCGCTCGATGGCGAACGAGGTGCGCGAGGGACGCGGCGCGGGCCCCGAGAAGGACTACGTGCTGCTCGACCTCACGCACCTGCCGCGTGAGCAGATCGACGCCAAGCTGCCCGACATCACCGAGTTCGCGCGCACCTACCTCGGCGTCGAGCCGTACACCGAGCCGGTGCCGGTCTACCCGACCGCGCACTACGCGATGGGCGGCGTCCCGACCAACATCCAGGCCGAGGTGCTGCGCGACAACGTGCACGTCGTGCCGGGCCTGTACGCCGCGGGCGAGGTCGCCTGCGTGTCCGTCCACGGTTCGAACCGGTTGGGCACCAACTCGCTGCTCGACATCAACGTCTTCGGACGCCGCGCCGGCATCGCCGCCGCCGAGTACGCCTCTCGCGTCGAGGCCCCGGTCGTGCCGACCGGGTCGGAGGAGACCGTCGTCGGCATGGTCGAGCAGCTGCTCTCGGCGAACGGCGGCGAGCGCGTGCACTCGATCCGCCGCGCGCTGCAGGAGACGATGGACCGCAACGCGCAGGTCTACCGCACCGAGGAGTCGCTGAAGCAGGCCGAGGAGGACATCGCCCAGCTCAAAGCCCGGTACGCGAACATCGCGATCACCGACAAGGGCAAGCGCTTCAACAGCGACCTGCTCGAGGCCATCGAGCTCGGCTTCCTGCTCGAACTGGCCGAGGTGCTCGTGATCAGCGCCCGCGCCCGCAACGAGTCGCGCGGCGGGCACTTCCGCGAGGACTACCCCAACCGCGACGACGTCAACTTCATGCGCCACACGATGGCCTACCGCGGCGAGGACGGCTCGATCCGGCTCGACTACAAGCCGGTCGTCCAGACCCGCTACCAGCCCATGGAACGGAAGTACTGACCGTGACTGCTGTTGCTGACCGGCCGGTCGCCGACGCGGCCGCCACCGACCCGAACCTGGTGCGCCGCACCATCACGGTGAAGATCCGGCGGTTCAACCCCGAGGTCGACACCGAGCCGCACTGGGAGAAGTACGAGGTCTCAGCGCTGCCGACCGACCGCGTGCTCAACCTGCTGCACACCATCAAGTGGGAGCAGGACGGGTCGCTGACCTTCCGCCGCTCGTGCGCCCACGGCGTCTGCGGCTCGGACGCGATGCGCATCAACGGCGTCAACCGCCTGGCGTGCAAGGTGCTCGTGCGCGACATGCCCGACGAGATCATGATCGAGCCCATCAAGGGCCTGCCGCTCATGAAGGACCTCGTCGTCGACATGGAGCCGTTCTTCGAGGCCTACCGGTCGATCAAGCCGTTCCTCATCACCTACGGCAACCAGCCGACGCGGGAGTGGAAGCAGTCGCAGAAGGACCGCGAGCGCTTCGACGACACCACCAAGTGCATCCTCTGCGCGGCGTGCACCACGTCGTGCCCGGTGTACTGGACCGACGGCTCGTACTTCGGGCCGGCCGCGATCGTCAACGCGCACCGCTTCATCTTCGACAGCCGTGACCAGGGTGCCGACGAGCGGCTCGAGATCCTCAACGACCGTGAAGGCGTCTGGCGCTGCCGCACGACCTTCAACTGCACCGAGGCGTGCCCCCGCGGCATCGAGATCACCAAGGCCATCGCCGAGGTCAAGCGGGCGCTGCTCTTCCGCCGCGTCTGACCCGCCCTGCCTCCACGGCCCCGTTCGGCTCCTGCCGGGCGGGGCCGTCGGCGTTCCCGGCGGGTCGACGCGCTCGTCCCTCGTCCGAATCTGTGCAAGCCTCACCGGGCGGAATATCGGCGGGCGGCGCACCGCTGCTGCTCCTGTCGGTCCACGCCCGTCGCATCGCTGTCGCGTGTGGGTCGGCGTCGCATCCCGCCCGCCAGCAGAAGGACTCCGGACCAGTGAGTGCTCCTCGCCAGCTCGACCTGCCCGCCGACGCCCGCGCCGCGCGCTTCCGCACGCCCGGCCTCGTGCTCGCCGTCGTGTGCGTCGCCCAGTTCATGGTCGTGCTCGACATCAGCATCGTGAATGTCGCGCTGCCGGACATGCAGCGCGAGCTGCACATGTCGCAGAACGCGCTCGGCTGGGTGCTGAACGCCTACACGCTCACCTTCGCCGGGTTCCTGTTGCTGGGCGGCCGCGCGGCCGACCTGTGGGGACGCCGCCGGCTGTTCCTGATCGGTGTCGCGCTGTTCTCGCTCACGTCGCTGCTCGGCGGCCTCGCCCAGACGGGCGGCGAACTCATCGGCGCCCGCGGGCTGCAGGGGCTGGGCGGCGCGGTGCTGTCGCCGGCCACCCTGACGATCCTCACCACGACCTTCACCGACCCGAAGGCGCGCACCCGGGCGCTCGGCCTGTGGAGCGCCGTCGCGGGCGCGGGCGGGGCCACGGGCGTGATCGCCGGTGGCGTCCTCACCGATCTGTTGTCGTGGCGCTGGATCCTGTTCATCAACGTCCCGATCGGCCTCGCCGTGCTCGCGGCCGCCCGCCTGACGATCGTCGAGTCGCGCGGTGAGGGTGAGCGCCCGACGCTCGACTGGGGTGGCGCCCTCACCATCACCGCCGGCCTCGTCGCGCTCGTCTACGGCATCGTCGAGACCGACACGCACGCCTGGACGTCGGGCTTCACGCTCGGCTTCCTGGCCGTCGGCGTGGTGCTGCTCGCCGCCTTCCTCGCGATCGAGTCGAGGCACCCGCACCCGCTGGTGCCGCTGCGCCTGTTCGGCTCGCGCGCCCTCACCGGCGCCAACCTGATCATGGTCGGGATCGGGTCGGTGATGTTCACGCTGTTATTCTTACTGTCGCAGTACCTGCAGGACGTGCACGGCTACAGCCCGCTGCGCACCGGCTTCGCGTTCCTGCCGATGCCGATCGCGCTGATCATCGGCACCCAGCTGTCGTCGCGGCTCGTTGCGCGGCTCGGGGTGCGCACGCTGCTCACGATCGGCCCGCTGGTCTCGGCCACCGGCCTGTTGCTGCTCTCGCGGCTGGATGCGACATCGGGCTACCTGCATCTCGGTCTGCCAGGTGCGCTGACGACCTTCGGTGTCGGCATCTGCTTCGTGCCGATCACCCTCGCGGCCACCAACGGCGTCGACCGCCGCGACGCGGGCCTGGCGTCCGGCGTCATCAACACGACGCGGCAGATCGGGGGCTCGCTCGGGCTGGCCGCGCTGCTCACCGTCGCGACCGACCGCGCGCACGCGCTCGCGTCGTCCGGCGCGGCCGTCGCGCAGACCGGTGGCTACACCCGGGCGTTCGTGGTCTCGGTGTTCGTGCTGGTCGCCGCCGCTGTGGTGGCGGCGCTCGTGCTGCCACGCCCGCCGCGCGCGGAGGCCGAGCCGGTGCTGGGCACGGCGCCGATGGCCGAGCCGCTCGCCGTCACCGACTGACCAGTTCCCCTGCCGGGATGGCGGCCGGCGCGCGCCGGGCGGCCAGCAGGGCGCGGATGCCGAGCACGCCGATCACCGTGCCGAGCGCCAGCGAGACGACCGTGAGCACGAGGTGCACGCCGAAGAACGCGGTCATGCCGTGGTTCCACGACCGCTTGTCCTTCCAGATGTTGCACAGGAAGGTCGGCCAGATCACCCACGACCACACGCCGAAGACGACGAAGAACCAGCCGAGCCGGCGCGTGATGGTCATGCGTCCAGTATCGGTCCGGACGCTGTGTGCATCGCGTCCGCGCTCAGCGTCCCGCCCCGCCACCGACCTCGCTTTGCGCCGTCAACTGACGGCTCAACCGCCTCGACCCGCCAGAGGCGGCGCAAAGCCGGCCGAGCAGCGCGGGTTTGCGCCGTCAACTGACGGTTCTGCCGCCTCGACCCGTCAGCACGCGGCGCAAAGGCGGCTGGGCCGGGCGTGACGTCACGGTGAGGTGAACGTCCGAGCGTCGAGCCGTCCGGACGCGTCCCCTCGCTTAGCCTGCGACGGTGCACCACCGCCCACACCTCCGCGCCTGGGCCCGGGCAGCGGCCGCCGCCGCTGCCGCCGCATCGCTGCTCACGGCCTCGCCCGCGCTCGCAGCGCCGTCGCCGAGCTACACCTATCCCCCGATTGCGCCGAGGCCGACGGCGGACGCCAACTCCCCCGAGGCGCCCGACCCGCACCCGCCGGCGGGCGGTCTCGGCCCGGACGACCGCATCGTCGGCGGCGACCGCCTCGCCCGGCGCGGGGTGATCACGCCGGCGGGCGCGCCGCGGCTGCCCGGCGGGCTCACCGCGCAGGCCTGGATGCTCGTCGACCTCGACCGGGGCACCGTGCTCGCCGCCCGCGACCCGCACGGCCGCTACCAGCCGGCGAGCATCCTGAAGCTGCTCACGTGCGACACCGTGCTGCCGAAGCTCCCCGGCGACATGCAGGTGGTCGCGTCCAGGACGGCGGCCGAGACCGAGGGCTCGCACGCCGGGCTCGTCGCCAAGGGCCACTACACCGTCGACGACCTGTTCCGCGGGCTGTTGCTGGTGTCGGGCAACGACACCGCCGTCGCGCTCGCCGAGGCCGCGGGCGGGGTACCGCAGACCGTCGCCGCGATGAACCGCGAGGCCCTCGCGCTCGGTGCCTACGACACCTACGTCGAGACGCCGTCCGGCCTCGACGGGTGGAAGCAGCTCACCAGCGCCTACGACATGGCGCTGTTCCTGCGCGCCGCGCTGCAGCAGCCGCGCTTCGTCGCCTACGACCGCACGATCCGGGCGTTCCTGCCGTTCCAGCCCGTGGTCGGCAAGGTCGAGCTGGACAACCAGAACGCCACCTGGCTGCAGACCGTGCCGGGCGCGCTCGTGGCCAAGACCGGCTACACGGACGCCGCGCGGCACACCTACGTCGCCGCCATGCAGCGGGGCGGACGCACCCTCGGCGTCGTGTTCCTGCGCGCCGAGCGCTGGCCGCTCGACCAGTGGCAGCAGGCCGACCGGCTGTTCGACTGGGGGTTCCGGCTGCCCGCGGGCACGCCCGCCGTCGGCCGCCTGGCCGGGCCGGTGCAGCCCGCCGCCACCGTGCGGCAGGCGCCGCAGTCGACGCCGCAGCGAGCGGCCACCCATCCCGCCGCTGCCCGCACGACCGCGTCGTCGGGCCTCTCGACGACGGCGAAGGTGCTCATCGCCGTGGCCGTCTTCGCCGCGATCGTGCTCGTCGCGCTGTGTGTCGGACGCCGCCACGACGCGGCCCACACGACACGCCGGCGCCGGAAGGCGGTGTCCGGGACGGGCGTTGTGTCCGGTGAGGACGATCTTGACCGCACCGAGGTTGTGGGTGCCGAAGCGGGTGCTGATCACCCGTAGCGCCGCCGAGCAACCGTTCGCGTCCCAGCTCATCGGCCGCGCCGAGCGGGCGGGCGTCGAGGACATCCGGCTGCTGCCGAACGACCGGCTCGTGGGGCTGCGGGGTGAGTCCGAGCGCGAGACGTATGCGCTCGCCAAGTCGACGCTGGCCGTCGTCGTCGCGCCGCCGAGCGCGTTGAAGCCGCAGCCGATCCCGCCGAGTGCCGACTGGCGCATCGACCTCGCCAAGGGCTGCCCCGCGCACTGCCAGTACTGCTACCTCGCCGGCTCGCTCGGCGGGCCGCCCGTCACCCGGGTGTACGCCAACCTCGACGACGTGCTCGCCGGCATCCCGTCCCACCTCGGACGCGGCACCGTCACCACCGGCACCGACGAGCGCGGCGGCGAGGGCACGACCTTCGAGCTGTCCTGCTACACCGACCCCCTCGGCCTCGAGCACCTCACCGGCTCGCTCGCCGAGGCGATCACCCGCGCCGGACGCGGCGACTGGGGCCACGACCTGCAGCTGCGCTTCACCACCAAGTTCGACGCCGTCGAGCCGCTGCTCGGGCTGGCGCACGGCGGCCGCACCCGCGTGCGGTGCTCGGTGAACGCCGACACCGTGAGCGACCGCTTCGAGGGCGGCACCGCACGGCTGCCGCGGCGGCTCGACGCGCTGCGCCTCATGGCGCTGGCGGGCTACCCGGTCGGGCTGACGATCGCGCCGATCATGCCCGTGGACGACTGGCGCGCCGCCTACGGCCGCCTGCTCGACGACGTCGCCGCGGCGCTGCACGACGTTCCCGACGTCGACCTCTCGGTCGAGCTCATCACCCACCGCTTCACGCCCAGCAGCAAGCAGACCCTGCTCGACTGGTACCCGCGCACGCGGCTCGAGATGGACGAGGACCTGCGCACGCAGAAGCGCTCGAAGTTCGGCGGGGTCAAGCACGTCTACCCGCGCGAGGTCATGCGCGAGCTTCGCACCTGGTTCGAGGCCGAGATCCCCGCCCGCCTGCCCGGCGCCCGCATCCTCTACTGGACCTGAGACCACCCCGTCGGCCGGCGATCCCGGCGGGTCGCGAGGCGCGAGCGGGTGAGCACCCAGGCCACGGCGGCGCCGACGATCGCGCCGCGGCCGAAGGTTCGGGCGTCGTGGTCGAACACCGGGGGCGCGGACGGCGCGGGCCGGGCACCCTCGTACCGCACCACCTCGTGCGACACCGCGGCCGCCGCCTGCCGCGCCTCGTCGGCGGCGAGCACCGACGTCCAGGCGCAGGCGAACAGCATCGACCGCGCGACCAGCTGGATCCAGACCAGCACCGCCAGCACCGAGGCGAACGGGCCGGACGTCGGGCTGTTCGCGGTGTGCGCGATCGTGTACGACCCGAGCACCTTGAGCGCCTCGAACGCCACGGCCGCGAGCAGCGCACCGCGCAGCTGCACCCGGCGTGACACGTCCACGTCCGGGAGCTCGACGAGCAGCCAGCCGTAGATGACGACGTCGCCGACGAGGGCGATCGCGATGCCGAGCACCTTCACCAGCGCGTGCACGCCCGGCACGCCGCCGAGGTCGAGCCACTGCACGACCTGGTCGGTCACCGACGTGCCGACCACCGTCAGCCCCACCGACACGAGGACCCCGACGCCAAGCCCCGCCAGCACGAGCAGGTCGAACGCCTTCGCCTTGAGGAAGTTCTGCGCCCTCGGCGGCCGCTGCCAGATCGCGTCGATGGCCGAGCGCAGGTTCGCGATCCAACCGAGGCCGGTCAGCAGCACACCGGCGAGACCGACGATGCCGACGCCGGCGCGGGCGTCGATGGCGTCCTTGATCGCCGTCTTCAGCGTGGTGCCGAACGAGCCGGGCACCTGCGCGGTGATGTGGTTCAGCAGCGACTGCAACGCGTGCGGGTGCGACGACAGCACGAAGCCGAGCACCGACACGGCGAGCAGCAGCAGCGGGAACAGCGCCAGGAACGAGAAGTAGGTGATCGCCGCGGCGAACTGGTTGCCGCGGCTGCGGTTCAACAGCCCCCAGGCCTCGGCGAGGTGGCGCACCGACGCGCGGCGCCGATTGAGCCCCGCCCACCGTCCTTTCGCGTCGGCGACGGCTCCCTGGATCTCACGTACGGGCGCTGCCATACCCGATGTCTACCCGTCGGCGGCGCCGCCGAGGGGGAATTCTCGGCGCCAGACCCACGCGCCGTCGGGCTCGCGCACGAACAGCACGAAGGCGGTGACCCCGAACCGGGCCACGAAGGTCGACAGGCCGTCGTAGGCCTCGTCCAGCGCCGCGTCGTCGATGTCGTGCGCGACGGTGACGTGCGGGTGGTACGGGAAGTCGAGGTCGCGCGCCAGCGGTCCTGAGCGGATGTCACGCTCGAGCAGCTCGCAGTCGCTCACGCCGCGCGCGATCTGGATGAAGACGACCGGCGACAGCGGGCGGAACGTGCCGGTGCCCGCCAGGTGCATCGGGAAGGGCGCGCTCTGCTCGGCCGCCTTGGCGAGGTGCTCCTCGATCGCGTCCAGCGCGTCGGTCGGCACCGGTGTCGGCGGCAGCAGCGTGACGTGCGGGAAGACCTGCTCGGCCGCGGGGTCGCCGACCTGCTCGCGCCAGCGCGACAGCACGCTCGCGTGCGGCTGCGGGATGGCGATGGCGACGCCGATGACGGTCTCGCCTGCGCCGGCGGCCAGGTCGGCCGTCATACCGACCGGGACAGCGGCGGCACGAACCCGACCTTCGTGTAGACGTCGGCCACCGTCCGCTCGGCGACCGGACGCGCCCGGTCGGCGCCCGCGGCGAGGATGCGGTCGAGCTCGGCCGGATCGGCCATCAGCTCGGTCACCCGCTTGGCGAACGGCTCGGCGAAGGCGGCGACCGCGTCCGCGACGGCGGTCTTCAGCGCGCCGTAGCCCTGGCCCGCGAAGCCGGCGACGAGCCCGTCGATCGGGTCGCCGGTGACGGCCGACAGGATCGCGAGCAGGTTCGAGACGCCCGGCTTTGTCTTCGGGTCGTAGCGGATCTCGGTCTCAGAGTCGGTCGTCGCCCGCTTGATCTTCTTGACCAGCGCGGACGCCGGGTCGAGCAGGTTCAGCGTGCCGGCGTCGGGCAACGACTTGCTCATCTTCGACGTCGGGTCCTGCAGGTCGAGGATGCGCGCGGCCGACGGCGGCGTGAACGCCTCCGGCACCACGAACGTCTCGCCGTAGCGCCCGTTGAACCGCTGCGCGAGGTTGCGCGTCAGCTCGATGTGCTGGCGCTGGTCGTCCCCCACCGGCACGAGATGCGCCTGGTAGATGAGGATGTCGGCGGCCTGCAGGATCGGGTACGTGAACAGGCCGACGCTGACCCGGTCGAGCGCGCCGCGCGCGGCCTTGTCCTTGAACTGCGTCATGCGGCCGGCCTCGCCGTAGCCGGTGAGGCACTCGAGGACCCAGGTCAGCTGGGTGTGCCCCGCGACGTGCGACTGCAGGAAGATCGCGCTGCGCTCGGGGTCGACGCCGGCGGCGATGAGCTGCGCCGCGGCCTGCCGGCTGCGCTGCGTGAGCGCGGCCGGCTCCGGCGGCTCGAGGGTCAGCGAGTGCAGGTCGGCGAGGAAGTAGAAGACCTCGTGCTCGTCCTGCAGCGCCACCCACTGCTTCACGGCGCCCAGGTAGTTGCCGAGGTGGAAGGACGCCGACGTCGGCTGGATGCCGGACAGGACGCGCTGGGGTGCACTCATGATGCCGCCGATTCTTCCACTGCGTCCGACGCCGATTCCGCGCCCCTCACGCCCCCGCGGCCCCCGGCGGGCCGGAGGGCTGCAGTTGCGGCGACACCTGCCGTTCGATGTGGACGCGGGCGGCCCGGCGTCCGCTCACCGTGCGCACCGTGATCACGTGGCCGTCGACGGTGACGTGGTCGCCGACCTCCGGCAGCCGGCCGAGCACGGCCATCACGTAGCCGCCGAGGGTCGTGTAGGGGCCCTCGGGCAGCTCGAGCCCGCAGACCTCGGCCACCTCGTCCAGGTTCAGCTTGCCGTCGACCTCGACCGCGCCGCCGGCGAGCCGCTCGGCCGGCACGTCGCCCTCGTCGTACTCGTCGCGGATGTCGCCGATGACCTCCTCGATGAGGTCCTCGAGGGTGACGATGCCGTCGGTGCCCCCGTACTCGTCGACGACGACGGCCATGTGGTGGCCCTCGCGCCGCATCTCGGACAGCGCCGCGAGCACCCGCTTCGAGCCGGGCATCGCCTTGATCTCGCGGATCACCGAGTTGACCGTCAGATCGCGGTCGTGCCTGATGTCCGCGGCCAGCAGGTCGCGGATGTGCACGAACCCGAGGACGTCGTCGTGGCCCTTGCCGAACACCGGGTAGCGGCTGTGCGGGATCTCGGCGACGATCTTCGCGGCCCGGCTGACGGTCATGGACGCCTCGAGGAAGACGACGTCCGTGCGCGGCACCATCACCTCGTCGACGGCGCGCTCGCCCGCGGCGAAGACCTCGTCGATGAGCCGCCGCTCGTCCTTGGTCAGCGACTCGTGGGCCGCGACGAGCCCGCGCAGTTCCTCCTCGCTGATGGGCTCGCGTCCGGCGTTCGGGTCACCGCCGAGCAGCCGCACGATGAGGTCGGTCGAGCGCGACAGCAGCCAGATCACCGGACGGAAGAAGCGGGCCAACCGGCTCAGCGGCGGCCCGAACACGAGCGCGGTGCCCTCGGGCCGTTGCAGGGCCAGCCGCTTCGGCGCGAGCTCGCCGAGCACCAGCGTGACGAACGAGATGATCAGCGTGACGCCGATGATGCCGGTCGCGCCGGCGAGCCCGTCGCTCCAGCCGTGGCGGACGAGCGCCTGCTTCGCCTCGTCCGAGAGGGTGACCGCGCCGAACGCACTCGACAGCAGCGCGGTCGAGGTGACACCGATCTGGACCGCGGCGAGGAAGCGGTTCGGGTCTTCCGCAAGCCGCGCGACGACCGCGCCGCGGCGGCCGTTGTCGGCCAGGCCCTTGACCTGCCCCTCGCGCAACGAGACCAGCGCGATCTCGGCGGCGACGAACATGCCCTCGAGCAGGATGAGGACGACGACGACCAGGAGCGGCGTCCAGCTCACGGCGCCGCCATCCCGGTCGTCCTACTTCGGCCCTCCATGGACGCTCAGATGAGCCCGAGCGACTTCACGGCGTCGCGTTCCTCGGCGAGCTCGGCCACGGAGGCGTCGATCCGCTCGCGGGAGAAGGCGTTGATGTCGACGCCCTGGATGATCTCCCACTGGCCGTTCGCGCTCCGGCACGGGAACGAGGAGATCAGGCCCTCCGGGATGCCGTAGGAGCCGTCCGACGGCAGCGAGCACGACGTCCACGCCGTGCCGTTGACCCAGTCGTAGACGTGGTCGATCG
>NZ_JBQCEE010000167.1:0-14910 GCF_051960575.1 Jatrophihabitans sp. | reverse complement strand
GGTGACCTGCCAGTGCGGCGGGACGGCGAACTCGGCCGCGAGGCCGTCGCGGTCGAACGCCCGGAACTGGCGCATGGCCAGGCCGAGCGCGGCGGCCTGGAAGCCGAGGTGCGCGACGGCCTGGCCGAGGTCGTAGAGCGAGAACTCGGAGTAGTCCCAGTCGGTGTCCTCGACGAAGCGGTGCGCGAGGTTCGCGACGAGCAGGGACGCCGTCGGTGCCCAGCGGGCGGCGCTGCCGGCGAGGTGCCGGACGAGCCGGGCGTGCGTGTCGTCGCCCCGGACGCCGACGACGAACGCCCACGGCTGCGAGTTGCCCGCCGACGGCGCCCACCGCGCCGCCTCGAGCAGCACCGCGAGTTCGTCCGGCGCGACGACGTGGTCGGGGTCGAACGACGTCGGGCTCCAGCGGGCCGCGAGCAGGGGGTGCAGGTCGGCGGTCATGCCGCCATGATCGCCGAACCGCCGCTCGGGCCGATCGGTCAGAGGCCGAGGGCCTGCAGGAGCGCGGGCAGCTGACAGCCCGCATTCGGTGGACCGCCGCCGAGCGTTGTGTTCACCTGCGACAGGACGCAGTCGACGAGCAGTCCCGGGTCGGGCGACGACGCCGGCGCCACCGCCGACGCCGGGACCGAGGCCGAGGCCGGCGCGGCACCGAGCACGCCGCCGAGGCACGACACGGTCAGGACGAGGCTGACCCCGGTCGTCCGGAGCACCTTCATGTCGGCTCCTTCCGTCTGGTCGGACAGCAGGCTCAACGACGGCGCGGGCGGAAGGGAACGCGGCGTCAGTCGGCGGGGTCGTCCAGGATCGCGGTCGCCTCGGGCGACGCGTAGAACGACAGCAGCCGGCGGCGGACGAGATCCCCGAGCACTCCTGCCTCGTGCAGCGCCTCGATGGCCATGGGCGCGAAGCGCATCGCCTCCTCGACCAGGTCGGCGCGGCCGAGGCCGAACTCGGCGAGCAGCGCGTCGAGGGGGGTGTCGCCGTAGCGGTCGAAGAAGTAGTCGACGCCGGTGTCGATGAGCGCGCGCAGGTAGTCGCCGGTGCGCAGGTCGAGCCAGAGCTCGTAGCCGATCACGAGCAGGTCGACGACGTCGTCGTCGGCGAGCGCGCCGAGCAGGTCACCGACGGCCCGGTCGGAGTTCGCGTCGTAGACCTCAAGCAGCGCGTCGGCCAGCTCGTCGTCGGAGAGCTGCGTCGTGCGGGCCGCCCACTGCTCGAGCAGGCGTGCCGAGAGCCACTCGGCGAGCTCGCGACCGCGCTGGTCGAGCTCGTCGACGGGCAGGCGGGCGGTGACCGCGCGGGCGAGGCCGCCGAGCGGGGTGCGCTCGACGGGCGCGACGAGCAGCGAGCGCAGGTAGTCGGCCAGCCAGGTCTGCATCGACGGGCTGGCCGCGATGGTGTCCACGACGCTGCGCCGCACGTCGCGCAGCTCGGCACCCTTCAGCACGGCGGCGAGCACGTGACGGCGCGGCAGCACGTCGCCGAGCGGCGCCCCGTTGGCCGGGTGCGCACGCAGCCGGGTGGCGAGCTCGCCGGCGATCTCGGGGATCGCACCGGGCAGGCGGAACGTGCTGACGTACTTGTGGGCGACGTCCTTGACCTGCTGCCGCCCGACCACCGCGTCGAGGGTGAGCCGCGCGGCCGAGGCGAGGGCGTGGTCGACCTCGTGCTCGACCAGGGTGGCGAAGGCGCCGCCGCGCAGCTGGGCCACGTCGTGCGCCACGTGGGCGTCGAGCAGACGCTGCGCCCGTGGGGGCAGGGTGCGCTCGCCGGAAGCGGACATGCCGCGATTGTGCTGGCAGACGACCGGGCGCGGGTCAGAGGGTGGCGACGGACACGACCACGGCCACGTCGAACAGCGCGAGCAGCAGGGTCAGCCGGAAGGCGAGTGGCCGGTCGGCGGTCCGCCGCGCGACCGCGACGATCGCCGCCGCGCCCAGGACGCCGAGGCCCGCGACGACCGGTGTGAAGACGGGGCCCGCCGTGCGCGGGCCGACCGCCAGCACCACGGCGGTGGCGGCGAGCAGCGCGGCGAGCGCGACGATCGACCGTCGCGCGCCGAGGCGCTGCGGCAGGCCACGCACCCCGGCCGCGCGGTCGTCGTCGAGGTCGGGCAGCACGTTCGCGACGTGTGCGGCGACACCGAGCAGGGCGCCGACGACCGGCACCCACCACGGCGGGTCGCGGTGCAGCTGCAGGTACGGCGCCGCCGGGAACGCACCGAAGCCGACGGCGTAGGCGAGGGCCGACGCGGGCGTCGCCTTGAGGCCGAGGTTGTAGGCCCAGCCGGCCGCGACCAGGGTCAGCGCCGTGGCCGCGGCGGCCGGTCGCAGCAACACCGACAGCACGACGGTGGCGACGAGCGCGACGCCGGCGGCGACCGCCACCGTGCGGGCACCGACCACGCCGGTCGCCGTCGGCTTGTCGGTGCGCGCCGCGGCGCGGTCGCGGCGGGCGTCGATCGCGTCGTTCGACCAGCCGATCGAGAGCTGGCCGGTGAGCACGGCGGCGACGAGCAGCACGACTTCGCCCGCGGGCAGCCCGAGGCCGGCCGACAGCACCGCGGCGATGACGGTGACGCCGAGCGTGGGGATCGGGTGGCAGGCGAGGACGAGGCTGCGCGCGGTGCTCAACGGCGCTCGGCGAGGGCGAGGTAGCGCTCGGGCCCGTCGTCCAGGTCGAGCAGTGCCCAGCCCGCGCCGGCCAGCAGGTCGCCGACGCGGCCGGGCGACAGCGGTTCGTCGCCGCGCAGCTCGTGCCCGTGCCGCGCCGCGAGCGCGGCGCGCGAGATCGGGTGGAAGATCGCGAGCCGGCCCTCGGACGCGGCCACCCGGGCCAATTCGCGCAGCCCCGCCGCGGGGTCGGGCAGATGGTGCACCAGGCCTGCGGCGAAGATCCCGTCGACCGAGCCGTCGGGCAGCGGCAAGCACCGGGCGTCGGCCAGCACCAGGTGGGCGAGCCGGTCGCGGCCCCGCGCCCGTGCCTCGGCGAGCATCTCGGACGTCGCGTCCAGGCCGATCACGACGCCCTGCGGGCCGACGGCCTCGCGCAGCGGCACGAGCGCGCGCCCGGTGCCGCAGCCGACGTCGACCGCGACGCCACCGACCCGCGGCGCCAGGTCGTGCACCGCGCGTTCGTAGCGGGGCCCGTCGTCGGGGAAGCGGTCCTCCCACCCGGCGGCCCGCGTGGCGAAGAACGCACGGGCGTCGGGGTGGCTCATGTGTCCCAAAATAGGGCCCCGGGTAGTCGTCCGTCGTGACCGACGTCAGAGATCAACTCTGGAGCACCGCGCAGGACGTGTTCGCCTGGCCGACCCTGCATCCCGACCAGGTGCGGGCCATGGAGTTCACCATGGCCGGACGCGACGTGCTGGCCGTGCTGCCCACCGGTGCGGGCAAGTCGGCGATCTACCAGATCCCCGCCGTGCTGCGCGACGGCGTGGCCGTGGTCGTCTCGCCCCTGCTCGCCCTGCAGCGCGACCAGATGGACGGGATCGAGGCTTCGTCGGCGCCGCAGGCGGTGGCGATCAACTCGTCGCTGCGCGTCGCCGAGCTGAGGCGGGCCTGGCGCGACCTGCGCGAGGGCCGGGCGAAGTACCTGTTCCTGTCACCCGAGCAGTTGGCGAAGCCTGAGGTGCTCGCCGAGCTCACCGCCCTGTCGGTCGGGCTGTTCGTCGTCGACGAGGCGCACTGCGTGTCGGCGTGGGGGCACGACTTCCGGCCCGACTACCTGCGGCTGGCGCCGGTGATCGAGCAGCTCGGCCACCCGCCGGTGATCGCCCTGACCGCCACGGCCGCGCTGCCTGTGCGGCAGGACATCGTCGCGCGGCTCGGCCTGCGTGCGCACGAGGAGGTGATCGCGAGCTTCGACCGGCCGAACCTGCACCTGGCCGTCGAGCCGTTCGTCGACGACAAGCACCGCCGCGCGGCGCTGCTCAGCAAGGTCGGCGCGCTCATCGCCGACCCGACCATCACCTGCGGGCTGGTCTATACGGCGAGCCGCAAGGAGGCCGAGGCCTACGCCGACGACCTGCGGGCCGAGGGCGTGCGGGCGCGGGCGTATCACGCCGGCATGAAGGCCGCCGACCGCGCCGAGGTGCACGAGGAGTTCCTCGCCGACCGTCTCGAGGTGGTGGTGGCGACCTCGGCGTTCGGCATGGGCATCGACAAGCCCGACGTGCGGTTCGTGCTGCACGCCGCCGCACCCGAGTCGATCGACTCGTACTACCCGCAGATCGGACGCGCCGGCCGCGACGAGGAGCCGGCCGAGATCGTGTTGTTCTACCGGCCGGAGGACTTGCACCTGCAGACCTTCCTCACCGCGGCACGCCCGCCGGAGCAGGCTTTGCGCAAGGTCGCGCAAACACTCGCCGACGCGGAGGGTGCGGTCTCGCCGGCCGAGCTGCGCCGCGCGGTCGACGAGCCCGCGGCCCGGCGCACGCGCGCGGTGAACCTGCTCGAGCAGGCGGGCGTCGTGCGCACCGACGCCACCGGCGGGCTCGAGTACGACCGGGGCATCGCGCCGCGCCAGGCGTCCGCCGCCGGTGTCGAGGTCGCCGAGCAGCACCAGCAGTTGATCCGCTCGCGCATCGAGATGATGCGTGGCTACGCCGAGACGCCCGGGTGCCGGCGGCAGTTCCTGCTCGGCTACTTCGGCGAACAGCTGCCGCACCCGTGCGGCAACTGCGACACCTGCGACGCGGGCCTCGCCGAGGACGACAGCGTCGACGACCCTCAGTACCCGCGCAACAGCGCCGTCCGGCACCCCGAGTGGGGCCACGGCGTCGTGATGTCGACCTCGGCCGACCGGCTGACCGTCCTGTTCGACGAGGTGGGCTACAAGACGCTGGCGCGCGACGCCGTCGAGGCCAACGACCTGCTCGAGCCCGCCTGAGTACCGGCCCCGTCGGACACCGCCGGGCCGGCCGGTGCCAGGTCGCGTCCCAGATCGCCCCGCAGGGTGAGCATCGAGTCGAGCAGGTAGTTCTGCCGCACCGTCCACGGATGGTGGTCGCCCTGGCGCGGGAACGCGTCGATCGAGCGCTGCACGTAGCCGGACGTGAGGTCGAGCAGCGGACGCGGCGTCATCCCCTCCGGCGCTACGGGCACCACCGACCGCAGCCCGCGCCGCTGCATGTGCTCGAGCACCTTGCACACGAGGCGCGACGACAGGTCGGCGCGCAGCGTCCACGACGCGTTGGTGTAGCCGACGCAGACGGCGAAGTTGGGGATGCCGGTGATCATCGCGCCGCGCCAGACGAACTGCTCGTCCAGCGGCACGGTGACGCCGTCGACCTTGGGCGCGATGCCGCCGAAGGGCAGCAGTTCCAGGCCGGTGGCGGTGATGACGAGGTCCGCCTCGAGCACGCGTCCGTCGCTCAGGCGGATGCCCTCGGGCACGAAGGTGTCGATCGTGGCGGTGACGACGCTCGCCGACCCATGCTTGAGCGCCTTGTAGAAGTCGGCGCCGGGGGCGGCGCAGATGCGCTGGTCCCACGGGTCGTAGGACGGCGTGAAGTGCTCGGCGACGGCCGCCTCGTCCTGCAGGATCTTCGTGGTCAGCCCGGTGAGCAGCTTGCGCGCCTGCTGCGGGTACGAGCGGCAGAACTGGTAGATCGCCTGCGAGCGCAGGATGTTCTTGCCGCGGACGAGCGTGTGCGCGACGTGCGCCGGCAGCAGGGCGCGGGCGCGGTCGGCGATCTTGTCGCGCGACGGCACCGCGCTGATCCAGGTGGGCGAACGCTGCAGCATCGTCACGTGGGCGGCGGTGTCGGCCATGTTCGGCAGCAGCGTCACGGCGGTGGCACCGCTGCCGATGATCACGACCCGCTTGCCGGCGTGATCGAGGTCTTCGGGCCAGAACTGCGGGTGCACCACCTGCCCGGCGAAGTCGGCGATGCCGGGGAACTCGGGCGTGTGCCCCCGGTCGTAGCGGTAGTAGCCGGCGCACGAGTAGAGGAAGCCGCAGGTCAGCTCGCGCGGTTCGCCGTCGACCTCGAGCGCGAGGTGCCAGCGCTGCTCGCTCGTCGACCAGTCGGCGCTCGTCACCCGGGTGCCGTAGCGGATGTGCCGGTCGATGCCGTGCTCGCGCGCCGTCTCGCGCACGTAGGCCAGGATGTCGCTGCCGTCGGCCAGCGTCTTGTCGCCCAGCCACGGCTTGAAGGCGTACCCGAAGGTCGCCATGTCTGAGTCGGATCGGATGCCGGGGTAGCGGAAGAGGTCCCACGTGCCACCGAGGTCCTGCCGGGCCTCGAGGACCGCGAAGCTGGTGCCGGGGCGCTCGGTGACCAGCCGGTACCCGGCGCCGATGCCGGACAGGCCCGCGCCGATGACGACGACGTCGAGGTGTTCGCTCATGCCCTCAGTCTCCGGGCGTCCACCGCGCAGCATTTGACCGAAGGCGACAGCCTTCTTGACCGGACGCGACAGGTGCTCAGGGCGTCGGCGGGTGCTCCACGCTCGCCGACAGGTCCGCCAACGGCCAGCCGCCCGCGGCGAGACGCGCCTGCACGCGACGGAGGTCCTCGTCGCGCGGTGCCTCGCGGGTGACGTCGGTGATGGCCGCGTGCAGCGCCGCCACCGACTCGGTGCGGCGCGCGTCGGCCAACTGGTCGGCGATGGCGGCGACCTCGTCGTCGGTGAGCCGACGGCGCAGCAGGGCGAGCAGCGGAACGTAGTCCTGCGGTGGGATGCCGTCGGGGTACCCCGCGTGCAGGAAGGAGAGGATCGACGAGACGACGCGGGTCATGTGCCCTCCACGATGAGGTAGATGCCCCATCCGACGGCGGCGAGCACGACCGCGAAGCAGCACCAGCCGGCGACGCGCGGCACGGCCTCGACGGTGCCGCCCGCCGGCCCTGCCGCGTCGTCGGCCGGCGACACGAGCCGCAGCCCGAGGCCGAACAGGGCAGGCAGTCCTGCGCCGAAGAGCAGGCCCGCGACGACGATGCGCCACAGGGCGTGCAGGTCGATCCAGCCGGTCATGGCGTGCTCCTCCCGGGTCGTGCGTGCATCACGCGGCCGCCGGCAGGGGCGCCGCAGTGGGCTGCGGGGCGACCGAGCCGGTCCACTCGGCGTTG
Source organism: Jatrophihabitans sp. (assembly GCF_051960575.1). Taxonomy (GTDB): domain Bacteria; phylum Actinomycetota; class Actinomycetes; order Mycobacteriales; family Jatrophihabitantaceae; genus JBQCEE01. The sequence goes on along the minus strand of NZ_JBQCEE010000167.1, from coordinate 7,829 downwards.
ACGTTGCCGGGGTGCACCTGCGTGCGGCGCGCCCTGGCGAACAGCAGCCCGGCGACCCCGGCGAGCACGAGGGCGCACACCAGCACGCCGGTGTCGCTCGGCAGCGCGTCGCTGACCCCGTAGGCCCCCGCACCCACCAGCCCGGCGGCAGGCAGCGTGACCAGCCAGGCCGTCGCCATGCGTCCGGCCACCTTCCAGCGCACCTCGGCACCCCGCTTGCCGACACCGGTGCCGAGGATCGAGCCGGTGGCGACATGGGTCGTCGACAGCGAGTAGCCGAAGTGGCTGGACAGCAGGATGGTTGCGGCGGACGACGACTCGGCGGCCATGCCCTGCGGCGACTCGATCTCGACCAGCCCCTTGCCGAGCGTGCGGATCACCCGCCAGCCGCCGGCGTAGGTGCCGAGCGAGATCGCGAGCGCGCACGCGACGATGACCCAGGTCGGCGCCTTCGAGCCGGCGCCGATGCTGTGGTTCGCGATGAGCGCGAGGGTGATGACGCCCCATCGTCTTCTGCGCGTCGTTCGTGCCGTGCGCCAGCGACACCATCGACGCCGACGCGATCTGCCCGACCCGGAACCCGTGCTCGCGGGCGCCACGGGTGACGCGGCGGGTGATGCGGTAGACCGCCCACGTGCCGAGTGCGGCGATCGCGCCGGCGATCACCGGCGACACGGCGGCCGGGATGATCACCTTGCTGACGACGCCGTGCCACTTGACCGCCGAGCCGCCGGCCGCGGCGATGGCCGAGCCGAGCACGCCGCCGATGAGGGCGTGCGACGAGCTCGACGGGATGCCGAGGTACCAGGTCAGCAGGTTCCAGATGATGCCGCCCGCGAGCCCGGCGAAGACGACGGTGAGGGTCACCGCCCCGCTGCTGACCAGACCGCTCGCGATGGTGGCGGCGACACTGAGCGACAGGAACGCCCCGACGAGGTTCAGCGCGCCGGACAGGGCGACGGCGACGCGGGGTGGGAGGGCGCCGGTGGCGATCGAGGTCGCCATGGCGTTGCCGGTGTCGTGGAAGCCATTGGTGAAGTCGAAGCCCAGTGCCGTCACGACCACCAGCACCAGCACGACGTCGCTGCTCACGGCGCCCTGGGTACCGCACGGGTGCGGCGGGCTACCGCCGACCGACTGATGTTCACCTGATCGTCGGCAGCCGTTGGAACCTGCGGGCGACCTGGGCGGGCCGACCGGTGCGACGAGTGGTTGCCGCGCCGGGTCGGCGCGGCAGGATGGGCGCGTGCCCGATGTCGTCGCCGAGCCGGTGCCGCCGCGCCGCCGCCGCAGCGCCCGCGGACCGCTCGGCGCTGCCCTCGGCGCGGCCGGGGCCGTGGCGCTGACGGCGGTGCTCGTGCCGTTCCGGGCCGACCTGTCGCTCACCAGCGCCGCGCTGCTCTACCTGCCGGTCGTGGCGGCTGCGGCCCTCGGCGGGCCGTCGAGCGGGCTGGTCGTCGCGGCCCTGTCGGACCTGTTGCTGAACTGGTACTTCATCCCGCCGCTGCACACGCTGAGCGTCGCCCGCGGCCAGCACGTCGTCGTGCTCGTCGTCTACGTGCTCGTCGCGGCCGTGGTGGCGGTGACCGTCGAGGTCGGGGCCCGGCGTCGCGCGGTGGCCGAACGCACCAGCCTCGCCGCCGCCGCGCAGGCGCGCGAACTCGCCGAGGCCGACCGCGTGCGCTCGGCGCTGCTCGCGGCCGTGGGCCACGACCTGCGCACGCCGCTGGCGGGCATCAAGGCGGCGGTCAGCGGGCTGCGTGACCAGTCGGTTCGGCTGTCGGACGCCGACCGCCACGAGCTCGAGCGCACGATCGAGGAGGGCACCGACCAGCTCGCCGACCTCATCGCCAACCTGCTCGACATGAGCCGGCTCGAGGCGGGTGCCGTCGTGCTGCGGCTCGAACCGGTGCCGGTCGAGGCGGTGGCAGCGCGGGCCGCGATGCGGGCGGACGTGCCGGTGTCGATCACGGTCGCCGACGACCTGTTCGTGCGGGCCGACGCCGGTCTGCTCGAGCGCGTGGTGGCGAACCTCGTCGGCAACGCGGCACGGGTGAGCCCATCGGTGCTCGTGACGGCCGACCGGGTGGGTGACGGGGTGCGGCTCGCCGTCGTCGACCGCGGGCCCGGGGTGCCCGCCGCCGACCGCGACCGGATGTTCCGTCCGTTCCAGCAACTCGACGATCGCTCGTCCCACGCCGGCCCCGGGCTGGGGCTCGCCATCGCGCGCGGCTTCACCGAGGCGATGGGCGGACGACTCGAGCCGGCCGACACACCCGGCGGCGGGCTGACGATGACGGTGACGTTGCCGGCCGCCTGAGGCGCGACCGTCGGCCCGACCCTCGAGGTCTCAGTCGGGACGGTGCTCGCGCACGTACTGCTCGGGGTCGGGGTGCGTCCGCGCGACGCCGCCGAGATGGCGCGCCTCGAAGGCGAGGAAGCGCACGGCCGCGTCGTGCCTGGTCTGCAGGTCGGCGACGCGGCGGAACGCGGTGAGGTCGTCGTGCTCCTCCTCGCCCATGTGCTCGTCGTTGGCGGTGCGGGCATCGCGCACGGCCTGCCACCACCCCGTGCTGCCGACCTCGTGGTTCGCGGCGTCGGCGATGGCGTCGCGGATCTCGTTGTGGTCCTTCACCGCGTCCACGGTCTCGTCCTCTGCGTCGTCACCGTCGCCGGGCGCGTCGGCGTGCAGCTGCAGCACGAGCGGGTAGAAGTGCTCCTCCTCGGCCTTGGCGTGCACCTCGAGGAAGCGCGCGAGCAGGTGCCACAACGCGCCGAGTGTCGCGGTGTCGTCGAGCGGGACCTCGTCGAGCAGGGCGAACAACCGGCGCTGTTGGATGTGCTGCTCGAGGATGAGCTCGGTGATGTCCATCGCCTCAGCGTGCCAGTTGCCGCACCGCCGTCCGGAACAGCCAGGGTGCACGGGCCGCGACGGGCACCACCGCGCGGCGCAGCACGGGGGGTTGCGTCATGGCCAGCAGCCCGCCGGTGAGTAGCCGGTAGCGACGGGTGAGGCGGCGGTGGTCGCCCTCGTAGGCGGCGGGGTCTTCCGCGGCGATGCGCGCGACGGCCGCGGCGGCGCAGGCGAAGGCGATCGCGAGGCCCTCGCCGGTGAGCGCGTCGACGTACCCCGCGGCGTCGCCGACGAGCAGCACCCGACCGTCGACCCGCTTCGTGGCTGCCTGGCGCAGCGGCCCGGCGGCGCGGGGTGGTGCGAGCGGTGACGCCGGCAGGCGGCGGAGCAGGGACGGGAAGGCCGCCAGCCGGTCGGTGAACGGTGCTCTCGCCCGGCCGAGGACGGCGACGCCGACGCAGTCGTCGGCCACCGGCGTCACGTACGCCTCGCTGTCCTCGGCCCAGTGCACCTCGACGCGGTCGGTCCACGGCGCGCAGGCGTAGTGCTCGCGCAGCCCGAAGCGTGGGCGGCCGCGGCGGGGCGCGTCGAGGCCGAGCGAGCGGCGCACCGGCGAGTGCAGCCCGTCGGCCGCGACGAGGTACGGCGCGAGCAGGCCGCCCGCCGTGACACCGTCGCGCGTCTGGGTCACCTCGGTGACCCGCGCCCGCACCGTCCGGACACCCGCGTCGAGCGCCGCCGCTCGCAGTGCGCCGTGCAGGGTCGTCCGGCGCACGCCGAGCCCGGGGGAGTGCGCGAAGTCGGCCTCGGCGACCCGGTCGCCGTCGGTGTACCGGATGCCGCGGAACGGCCGCCCGCGCGCCTCGACCCCGAGGTCGGCCAAAGCGGCGACCGCCTGGGGCATGAGGCCCTCGCCGCACGCCTTGTCGATCGGCCCCGGACGCGGCTCGAGCACCACCACGTCGAGGCCGGCGCGGCGCGCGTGCAACGCGCTGACCAGCCCGGCCGGGCCGCCGCCGACGACGAGCAGGTCAGGCACGGGCGAGTTCCCGCAGGGCGGCGTCCTCGGCGCTGATCCGCACTCGCAACAGCGCGGCGTTCAGCACGGTGAAGACCAGCGCCGTCACCCACGCGGTGTGCACGAGCGGCAGGGCGAACCCCTCGACCACGACGGCGACGTAGTTCGGGTGTGGCAGCAGCCGGTACGGGCCTCCGGTGACCCGCCCGGCGCCGGGGATGACGAAGATGCGTGTGTTCCACTGCCGCCCGAGCGTGCCGATGCACCACCACCGCAGCGCCTGGGACGCGACGACGAGCGCGAGCATCGTCCAGCCGAGCGCGGGCACGAACGGCCGGTCGGCCACGGCGACCTCGACCACCGCACCGACGAGCAGTCCCGTGTGCAGGACGACCATGACCGGGTAGTGGCCGCGTCCGGTCTCGATCGCGCCGCGCGCGCGGCTCCAACGCTCGTTGCGGCGCGCGACGACGAGCTCGGCGACGCGCTCGACCGCGACCAGGGCGACCACGACGACGAACCACGTCATGCCGCGTCCTCCGTCAGGTCCATTCGAGCAGCACCAGTTCGGAGCAGAACCCGGGCCCCATCGCCATCAGCACGCCGGGTGTGCCGGCGGGTGGGCGCTTCTGCACGGTGTCGTGCAGCACGTGCAGCACCGACGACGACGACAGGTTGCCCACCGCCGCCAGTGATCGCCAGGTCAGTTCGAGCGCGTCGTCGGGCAGGCCGAGCGTGTCGGTGATGGCGTCGATCACCTTCGGGCCGCCCGGGTGGCAGACCCACGCCGCGACGTCGGCGGTCGTGAGCCCGTGGTCGGCGAGGAAGGTGCGCACGTCGTCGCCGAGGTACTGGCGGGCGAGCGTCGGCACGTTCGCGTCCAGCACGATCTGCAGGCCGGTGGCGGTGACGTCCCAGCCCATCGTCCGCTCGGTGCCGGGGTAGAGGTGGCTGCGCGAGTCGAGCACGCGCGGCCCGGTGCTGGCCGGCACCGAGGCGAGCCGCTCGTCGCCGACGGCGACCACGGCGCTGGCGCCGTCGCCGAACAGCCTGGTGGCGACGAGGTTCGCGACCGAGTCGTCGCCGCGCTGCATGGTGAGCGAGCACAGCTCGACCGACAGCAGCACGCCGACCTCGCCGGGCGCGCCGCGCAGGTGGTCGTGCAGGCGGGCGAGCCCGGCGGCGCCGGCGACGCAGCCGAGGCCGAACATCGGCACCCGCTTCACGTCCGGGCGCAGGCCGAGGCGGTGGGCGATCCGGGCCTCGAGCGACGGCGCCGCGACACCGGTGACGGTGGTCGAGAAGACGACGTCGACGTCGGCCGGTGCGAGCCCGGCGTCGTCGAGCGCGCCCCGCATCGCCTCGATGCCGAGCTCGACGGCGTGCTCGACGAACGCGTCGTTCGCCGCGCCGAAGTCGTGCAGCCCGCGGTAGGCGTCGAGCGGCAGCACGGTGTGCCGGGTGCGCACCTGCGCGCTCTCGTGCAACCGGCGTAGTAGCGGCAGGCGACGCTGGTCGGCGAGCAGCGAGCCGAACATCTCGGTGATCTCCGCCTGGGTGTGGCGATGCACGGGCAGGGCCCCGCGGACGGCGGCGACGGTCGTCATGGTCGACTCTCTGCGATGGGACACATTGGCGTTCGGTTCGGCCTACCCGGTCGTCGGCGCCCTGAAGCAGGGAGCTGGACGAGTGGCAGCGAGTGACGACGTGATCCTGCTGGACGAAGCACGTGAGCCGATCGGCCGCATGCCGCGCAGCGAGGTGCACACGGCCGACACGCCGCTGCACCTGGCGTACTCGGTCTACGTCTTCGACGACGCGGGCCGGCTGCTGGTGACCCGCCGCGCGCTCGGCAAGCTCACCTGGCCGGGGGTGTGGTCGAACAGCTGCTGCGGCCACGTGCGGCCGGGGGAGACGCCGGCCGAGGCCGCGCTGCGCCGCACCGAGGAGGAACTCGGGTTCGTGCCGCAGCAGCTGCGCTGCGTGCTGCCCGACTTCGCCTACCGGGCGACCTCGGCCGAGGGCATCGTCGAGCACGAGGTCTGCCCGGTCTTCGTCGCCCGCTTCGACGGCGCCCCGTCGCCCGACCCGGCCGAGGTGGCGCAGTGGGCGTGGGTCGACTGGCGCACCTTCGTCGCGGTGGCCACCGACGCGCCCGACCTCATCAGCCCGTGGGCGGCGCTGCAGGCACCGCTGGTCGCGGCGGCGTTGGAAGGATCGTCGGCGGGCGGGTAGGCAGGACGTATGCGCAGCATCGTCTACGACCGCACCGGTGACCCCGACGTCCTGACCCTGCAGGACCGCCCCGTGCCCGAACCGGGCCCCGGCGAGGTACGGGTGCGCATCGTCCGCTCGGGCGTCAACCCGACCGACTGGAAGTCGCGCCGCGGGGCAGGGCCCGGCACGCCGGTCGAGCCGGCGCAGACGCCGAACCAGGACGGCGCCGGCGTGGTCGACGCGGTGGGCGAAGGCGTCGAGGCCGCGCTGCAGGGCCTACGGGTCTGGGTGTGGGAGGCCGCCTACCAGCGTCCGCACGGCACGGCCCAGGAGTACGCGCTCGTCCCGCGCGGCCACGTCGCGACGCTGCCCGATGTCGCGTCCTTCGACCTCGGGGCCTCGCTCGGCGTCCCGTTCGTCACCGCCCACCGCTGCCTCACCGTCACCGAGGACGGCCCGCAGCGACTCGGGCCGGGCACCCTGCAGGGCCGCGTCGTGCTCGTCGCCGGCGGGGCCGGTGCGGTCGGCAACGCCGCGATCCAGCTCGCGCGCTGGTCGGACGCGACCGTGATCACGACGGTCAGCAGCCCGCGCAAGGCGCAGCTGGCCGCCGCCGCCGGCGCCGACCACGTGCTCGACTACACGCGGCAGGACGTCGCGGCCGAGGTGCGGCGGATCTCGCCGCACGGCGTGCACACGATCGTCGAGGTGTCGCCGGCGGTGAACGCACCGCTCGACGCCGCCGTCGTCGCGAACGGCGGTTCGGTGGCGATGTACGCCAACAACGGCGGCGACGAGCTGACCGTGCCGGTGCGTCCGTCGATGGTCACCAACGCGCGGTGGCAGTTCGTGCTGCTCTACACCGCGCCGCCGACGGCGAAGGCACGGGCGGTCGAGGACATCGCCGCGGCGGTGCTCGACGGTGCCGTGCGGGTGGGGGAGGCCGCCGGGCTGCCGCTGCACCACTACCCGCTCGAGCGCACCGCCGACGCCCACGCGGCCGTCGAGCAGGGCGCCGTCGGGAAGGTGCTGATCGACGTCGCGGACGGCTGAGGCGGCCCGCCGTCAGGTGAGGCCGAGCTCGCCGGCCAGGCGGGTGAGTTCGGCCTCGGGGTCGCCGAGCGGCTGGACGCAGACATGGTCGGCGCCGGCGTCGAGATGGGCACGCACACGATCGGGCACACCGGCGCCCGTCGCCACGAGCGCCTCGACGAGGGCGTCGCTGCCGCCGTCGGCGAAGTCCGCGTCGGTGAAGCCGAGGCGCCGCCAGCTGCTCACGTAGTTGGTGAGCGGCAGGTAGTAGGCCAGTGAGCTGCGCGCGGCCTCGAGGTCGTCGGCGTAGGTGATGTGCTGCTCGGGCGCGAGCAGCACGTCGGCACCGACCAGGGCACGGGCCTCGGCGGTGTGCTGCGGCGTCGTCAGGTACGGGTGCGCGCCGAGGCTGCGGTCGGCCGAGAGCCGCAGCACCTTCGGCCCGAGCGCGGCCACGACCCGGCGCTCGCGCGGCACGCCCTCGGCGTCCAGCACGTCGAGGTAGTCGACCAGCGCCGGGTACGGGCGCGTGTAGTCACTCGTCGCCTCAGGGTGGCCGACGCCGATGCCGAGCAGGAAGCGTCCGGGCACGCGGTCGTCGATGCGGTCGTGGGGCGCCCCGCCGGGGGGGGGGGCGGCCAAACAAAAATTTTAAATTAAGGGAGCCAAAGACAAGTGCTCTGGGGGGTCTTGCATCTTGTTGAATAT
>NZ_JBQCEE010000166.1:0-4938 GCF_051960575.1 Jatrophihabitans sp. | reverse complement strand
GGACGCCGAAGGACACCACCCAGACCGATGCACTGCCCCGGTCGTCCCGGCGCGGCCGGGCCCGGGCCGAAGGCCGGAGCGCCGGTCCGGTCACGGTGCTTCCTCACCCGGCTCGACCGCCGCCACGGCTCGCGCGTCGACCGACACCGCAGGCAGCCACGACGCCAGCAGGTGCACCTGACGATGGATAACGGCAACCACCTCGGCACCCTGCCGCGTGACGTCGACCGTTGCGCCAGGGGCGAGTTCGGCGGCGAGTCGGCGGCCGGTCGCCGGGTCGCCCCTGGCCGCCGCGCGGACCACCTCGCGGGCGGCGTCCTGCGCCCGCACCCGGGCGTCGCCCACCATGACCGCCGACACCGCGACGGCCAGCAGCAGCACGAGTACGGGCAGTCCGACCGCGAGTTCGGCCGTGACCATGCCGGCGTCCGTGGCGCGCGACCGCCGGTCAGATGGCATGGAGCGCCGACGTGATGATGTGGCTCAGCGCCGATGACACCGCGGCGCTGCGCACGATCTTGTAGAGCACGACGGCGAAGCCGACGGCTGCGACCGTGCCGACGGCGTACTCGGCCGTGGACATGCCGGCGTCGATCCGTGCGCGCAGGCGGCGGCGGGCGGTGGTCAGGAACAGCAGCAGGAAGGTCATGCCGCCGAGCGAACCGCGGCGCGAGGGCCCGGCGCGCCCGGCGACGGCAACCTGTGGACGACACGCGGCCTGTGGACGCCCGCCGTCCCGTGTCAGCGGTGGGTGCTAGCCGATCCGGCTGCCCGGCCAGATCGCGCCGACCGCAAGGCCGAGGATGAACAACCAGCCGAAGGCGCGGTTGTGCACGAGGCAGACGCGGTGGTACCAGAGCGGCCAGCCGACGTAGCCCGCCGGCGGCGCGTCCGGGCGCGGCCGGCCCATCACCTGCAGCGCGCGCAGCGCCCGCGGACCGGCCAGCAGGATCACTGCGGCGAACGGGGTCAGCGCGCCGGCCGCGATGCCGACGGCGGTGATCACGTACATGAGCGCGACGACGCTGACGTTCAGCACGCGGGCCCGGCGGTCACCGAGCAGCACCGGCAGCGTGCGCTGGTCCTGCGAGCGGTCGAAGGCGGCCTGGTCGATGTGCTTGCCGATGAGGATGGACGCGACACCCAGCCCGTAGGGCACCGACGCGAGGAAGGCGTCGCCCGACCACCGACCGGTGATCACATAGTAGCCGCCGCCGATCATGAGCGGGCCCCACACCAGGAAGGCGGCGACCTCGCCGAGGCCGAGCTCCTTGAGCGCCCGCGGGGCGGCGTCGTAGGCGTAGAGCAGCACCGCGCCGGCGACGGTGAGGCCGACCGCAGCCCACCCGCGCAGTGCGATGAAGTAGATGCCGATCGCCGCGGCGACGACGCCGAGCACGAGCAGGCCGGTGGCGAGGAAGCGCATCGTGAACACGCCGCTCGCGACCGGGTGGAGCGTGTACCGGCGGCGCGGCGAGTCCTCGGTGTCGTGGCCGCGCCGGTAGCCGAAGTAGTCGTTCGACAGGTTGCTGATGGCGTGCAGGACCACGTAGCCGAGGAACGCGAGCACGAACGGCAGCCACTCGAAGCGGCGATCGGTGGCGGCGAGCAGGCCGGCGATCACGGCCGACTGTGCCGAGATCACCAGGATCACGCTGCGCGCGGCGTAGAGGAACCGCGCGATCGGATCGAAGCCGTCGAGGTCGGTCGCGGTGGCGGGATAAAAGCCGGTGAACGCCCCGGCCCACGCCAGCGGGCCACGGCGCGGGCCGTGCGTGAGGGCCCCGGTGCCCAGCGCGGGAGTCGTGCTCGTCATGATTGCCACGGTACGACCGCGCGGGCCCGTCGGGCCGCGGACGTGAGCCGGGCAACGATGAACTTGCACAGATTCCCGTCGGTTCTGGTGCACACCTTCGCGTCCGTCGTCAGGGCGGCACCAGCTGCGTCGACGCCAGCACCCCCGCGATCACCGGCACCACGCCGAGCAGGACGAAGGCCGGCAGGAAGCACGCGCCCAACGGGGCGAGCAGGGTGACACCGGCCCGGTGTGCAGCGGCCAGCCGGCGCGCGTGGTCGCCGGTGCGCATCGCGGCCGCCTCCTGCTCGAGCACCGCGGCGAACCGGGCACCGCTGATGCCGCTGCGAGCGACGAGCCGGGCGACCGAGGCGAGGGGGCCGTCGCGCGGCACCGACGCCCACGCCTCGGCCGGCGCCGCCCCCAGCCGGAGGTGCGCGCCGACCCGCAATAACAGGTCACGGTGGGACGGTGCGACGCCCGCCACCACCTCCAACGCTTCGGCGGTCGAGCGTCCGCTGCGGACTGCGGCGGCCAGCAGGTCGAGCGCGAGCGGCAACTGCTCGTCCGACTCGGGTTCAGATGTCGCCCGGACGGCGGCCGACCGCAGCCACCTCACGAGCACCGGCGCCACGACGACGGCGGCCCCACCGCCCCAACGCCACCCGCCCAGCGTCACCGCCACGGCGCCGACCGCGACGACCGCGACGAGCGGCGACCGTAGGAACGCCGACGGCCCCGAGCGCCCGGCCGTCCGCGGCCGCCGGCGGGAGGGACGGGCCCGGCGGGTCGCGGGCCGGTCGTTCGTCGTGTGACCGGATCGTGCGCCCAGTACGGCCGCGGCGAACGCCGCGAGCAGCCATGGCACCGCGGCCACCGCCGTCATGCCCTGCCGCCCCGGGGCACGCGGGGCGACGCGACGGTCGGCCTCACCGGACCGCCCGGCGCAGCACCCGCCGCATCCAGAGCACACCGGCCACGTCGAGCAGCACGCCGGCGCAGCAGACGAGCCGTCCGGCGCCGCCGTGCACCAGGAACACCCACGGCCGCGCCCCCATCGCCGCGCCCAGCCCGAGGCCGAGCACCGGCAGCCCGGCGAGCAGCAGCGCGGAGGCGCGGGGCGCCGCGACCGCCGTCGCGACCGCCGCCCGACGCTGCTCGGCGAGGGTGAGGCCCACCGCGATCCGGCCGAGCACCGCCGCGAGCGGCGCCCCGGTCGCCGCGGCGACCCGGATCGCGTGCCCGACGGCGGCGACCGTCGGCCCACCGGCCGCCAGCAGCACCTCGGCGACGTCGTCACCGGCCCGGGCGCGCGCCGCGGCGGCCGACCACAGCTCGCGCCGTCCGGCGTCGACCTCGCCGGCCGCATCGAGGGCCACGCCGAGCGAGGCGCCGGCGGCCAGCTCCGCAGCGAGCAGCCGGACGGCGGCGAGCTCATCGCGCCGCCGTCGCTCGTCGCGCCGCTGCGCCACCCGGTCGCCCGCGAGGGTGAGCACCATGCCACCCACCGCCGTCGCCGCGACGCCCAGTGCCCCGAGCGCGACGGACGACACGACGCCGGTCGCGGCGACCACCCGGCGCCGCGCCCTCGGGGAGGCGAGCACGGCGTCGGCCATCGACCCGAGCCGGCGTCGGCCGGCACGCGCCCGGCCCGGAGCCTGGGTACTCCGCGGCCGGCCCCCCGCCGCACCCGCCGCCGCGAGCAGGGCGAGCGACGCCGCGGCACCCGCACTCACGACACGTCGCCGTCGAGCGTGCCGACCTGGCCGTCCGCCGACGTCCACACCTGCTCGACCGCCAGCCGATCACCAGCGGCGTCCCGACGGACGACGAGCCGCGCCACCTCGACCAGCCGCCGACCCAGCCGACCTCGGTCGAGGTGCAGGACGACGTCGAGGGACGGGGCGACCAGGGTGGTGACAACGTCCGGCGACAGCCCGGCCAGGGCCCCGAGCGCGTGCAGGCGGGCCGGCACCTGCCCGGCCGCGTTCGCGTGCACGGTGGCCCCGCTGCCGCGATGACCGGTGTTCAGCGCGACGAGGAGCTCGACGAACTCCGCGCCCCGGAACTCGCCGACGACCAGCCGGTCGGGCCGCATGCGCAGCGCCTGGCGCACGAGCTCGCGGGTGCCGATCGCGCCCGCGCCCTCGACGTTGGCGCCGCGCGGCACCAGCCGCACGACATGCGGGTGGTCGACGACCAGTTCGGGTGTGTCCTCGATCAGCAGCACCCGCTCGTCGGACGCGACCTCGCCGAGCAGGGCGCCGAGCAGCGTCGTCTTCCCGCTGCCGGTGCCGCCGCTGATCACGAACGAGCGCCGCGCGCGCACCAGCTCGGTCAGCAGCCCGAGCGCGGTGGCCGGCACCGTGCCGCTCGCCGCCAACCCGTCGAGCGCGAACCGTCGCCGCCCGAGCACCCGGAGCGACAGCGTGGTGTGCCGGGCCAGCGGGGGCAGCAGCGCGTGCAACCGCGTGCCGTCCGGCAGCACCCCGTCGGCGAACGGCTGCGCGTCGTCGAGGCGCCGGTCCGCCGCCGCCGCGAGACGGCACGCGAGCCGCCGCAGCTCCGGCTCGCTGCCGAGATGCAGCGTGGTGCGCTCCATGCCGTGCCCGCGATCGATCCAGACGTCGTCGGGCGCGTTGACGACCACGTCGGTGACGTCGTCGCGCGCGAGCAGCGCCTCCAGCGGTCCCGCCACCGCCTCGGCCGCCGCGTCGCGGCGCAGTCGCGCGAACACGTCGTCGTCGACGACCTCGGCCCCCGTCACGCCGCCCACCCGGACACCCCGGACGCCCCCGACGCCCCCGACGCCCGAGACGTGCGCAGCCCGGCCCAGATGCCGGCCGTCAGCGCGGCGACCGCCCGTGGCGCCGCCCCGGCTCGGGGCGGCACGGCCTCGCCGGGCAGCACCCCCAGCAGCGGCACGCCGACCGCGGCCGCCACCTCGCGGGGCGGCAGGAACCCACGGCGCACCACCAGGGCGGCCGGGGCGCCGTCGAGCGAGCCGACCACCGCGTGGGCCGACGCGATGCCGCCGGCGTCCGCGCGCGCCAGCAGCACGACGAGACGGCAGGCGGCGAGCCCCGCCGACCGGGCCGGCCCGCGCGCCCGCGGCAGGTCGAGCACGACCGGCCCGCTGCCGG
>NZ_JBQCEE010000165.1:0-2549 GCF_051960575.1 Jatrophihabitans sp. | reverse complement strand
ACCCTGGTGACCGTCGACCGCCTGCGCGAGGTCTACGCGACGGCGCACCCGCGGGCCCGTGCCTGATCCGATGCCGACGTGCCCGCGGAGTAGCCTCACGCCCGCAGGGGAGGTGCCATGACGCAGTCCGAGGGTGATGCCGCGCCGGCGGACGAGCTGTTCACCGTGCCGTCGCCACCGGCACCGCACCAGCCGCCGAAGCTCGACCCGCTGCCCGACCCGCCGCCGCTGGAGCGGCATGGCCCCGCCCGGGTCGTCGCACTGTGCAACCAGAAGGGCGGGGTCGGCAAGACGACGTCCGCGATCAACCTGGGCGCGGCTTTGGCCGAGGTCGGCCGCCGGGTGCTGCTCGTCGACTTCGACCCGCAGGGCGCGCTCTCGGTCGGGCTGGGCGTCGCCTCGCAGCATCTCGAGACGACCGTCTACAACCTGATCATGGAAGAGGGCGTCGGCCTCGACGACGTCATCGTCAAGACCGGCGTGCCGGGCATGGACCTCGTCCCGGCGAACATCGACCTCTCGGCGGCCGAGATCCAGCTCGTCGGCGAGGTCGCACGCGAGCAGGCACTCGCCCGGGCGCTCGCACCGGCGCGCGAGGCGTACGACTACGTGCTCATCGACTGCCAGCCGTCGCTCGGCCTGCTGACCGTCAACGCGTTGACCGCGGCGCACGGCGTGATCATCCCGCTCGAGTGCGAGTACTTCAGCCTGCGCGGCGTCGCGCTGCTCATCGACACCGTCGACAAGGTGCGCGACCGGCTCAACCCCGGCCTGCGGCTGGACGGCCTGCTGGTGACCATGTACGACGGGCGCACGCTGCACGCGCGCGAGGTCTACAACCGGGTGGTCGAGGGCTTCGGCGACGCCGTGTTCGAGACCGTCATCGCGCGCACCGTGCGCTTCCCCGAGACGACGGTGGCGGGCGAGCCGATCACGACGTGGGCCTCGTCGTCGGCCGGCGCGACGGCGTACCGGAACCTCGCCCGTGAACTGATCCGACGGTCGGCCGCGTGAGCGAGCTGCTCGACGCGGTCGCCCCCGCGGACGACGCGGCGGGTGACGGGGCCACGGCGCCCGGCTTCACCATCCGGCTCGACAACTTCGAGGGGCCGTTCGACCTGCTGCTGACGCTGATCAGCAAGCGGCAGCTCGACGTCACCGAGGTGGCGCTGTCGCAGGTCACCGACGAGTTCATCTCCTACCTCGCCGGGTCGTCCGAATGGGATCTCGGCCAGGCCACCGAGTTCCTCGTGGTCGCTGCGACCCTGCTCGACCTCAAGACGGCGCGGCTGCTGCCGGCCGCCGAGGTCGAGGACGAGGAGGACCTCGCGCTGCTCGAGGCGCGCGACCTGCTCTTCGCCCGGCTGCTGCAGTACCGCGCCTACAAGCTCTCGGCCGCCTGGCTCGGCGAACTCGAACGCACCGCGGGCCGCCGGTACGGGCGCGCCGTCGAGCTCGAGCCACGATTCGCCGGGCTGCTGCCCGACGTGCTCATCGGCATCTCGCCGGCCGACTTCGCCGCCCTCGCCGCGGGCGCGCTCGCGCCGAAGCCGGTGCCGACCGTCTCGACCGAGCACGTGCACAACGTGCGGGTGAGCGTGCGCGAGCACATGGTCGTGCTGCGCGGCCGGCTGCGGCGGGCGGGCACGGCGACCTTCCGGGCGCTGACCGCCGACTGCACGTCCACGCTCGAGGTCGTGGCGCGCTTCCTCGGGCTGCTCGAGCTGTACCGCGAGGCGGTCATCGCCTTCGACCAGGCCACCGCGCTCGGCGAGCTGCACGTGCGCTGGACCGGCGGCGACACCGACGACGACGCGACCCCCGCGATGGTGGAGGACTACGGATGAGCGACACGGTGACGGACGAGACCGTCGAGGCGCAGCCCGTGGACGACGCCGAGGCGGGTGAGGAGCAGCAGCTCGAGGTGCTCGACCCGGCGACGGTGCGGGGCGCGGTCGAGGCCATCCTTTTCGTGGTCGACGCACCCGTCACCCTGGCCGCCCTGGCGACGGCCGTCGCTCAGCCGGTGCCGGCGATCGAGCAGGCGATCGAGACGCTGCGCGCCGACTATGACGACCGTCATGCCGGCATCGAGATCCGCGACGTCGCCGGCGGCGTGCGCATCTACACCCGTGCCGAGCACGCCCGGTTCGTCGAGCAGTTCCTCATGGAGGGCCAGCGCAGCAAGCTGTCGCAGGCGGCGCTCGAGACCCTCGCCGTGATCGCGTACCGGCAGCCGGTGACCCGCTCGCGGGTGTCGGCGATCCGCGGCGTCAACGTCGACGGCGTCGTCCGCACCCTGCTGACGCGCGGGTTGATCGTCGAGGTGGGTACCGAGCCCGAGACAGGGGCGGGGCTGTTCGGCACCACGGAGCTGTTCCTCGAGAAGATGGGTCTGCAGTCGGTGGACGACCTGCCGTCGCTCGCGCCGTTGCTGCCGGACCTCGACGCGCTGGACGGTCTCGAGCTCGATGAGCCCTGATCGCACGGACGGCCCCGACGACAGCGAGGGTGTTCGGCTGCAGAAGGTGCTCGCGGCGGCCGGTGTC
>NZ_JBQCEE010000164.1:0-19338 GCF_051960575.1 Jatrophihabitans sp. | reverse complement strand
TAGAGGTTCTGGTACGAGGTGTTGCTGTCGTGCGCCGGGTCGTTCGGGAACTCGTTGATGAAGTCGTTCAGGCTCAGGTCGGTGCTGCTGCCGGTGACGACGGGGTGCGTCTGGCTCAGCGTCTGGATGCTGGCCGGACCCGTCGTGAGCGGGTAGGTCGTAGCGGCGCTGAGGCTGTCGACGTTGTACAGCGCGGTCGACTTGGCGGGGTCGGGCTGTGCCGCCTTGAGGACGGCGCCGGTGTCACCTGAACGACCGGGGGCGCTGCCCACCGCGTACGCCGCGATCGGCGAGTCGGTGATGGTGCCGCTGGTGATCTGGTTGCCGCTCGCGTCGTAGAACGAGATGGTGCCGTAGGAGTTGGCGTCGGGCTCGTACGGGACTGGCGTGGCCGCCGAGGCGGACCCCGCAGTCAGGACGAAGCCCGTGGCGATGCCGACGCCCGCGAGGGCGACGGTCGCCGCAGAACGACGAAAGGTCATGTCAGCTTCCTTGTCTCGAGCTCACTGATGGCTGGTGCAGTCGAGGAGTTGATCAGCAGGTGGTGGGGTCGATGCCGCAGTCCTTGAAGGCCTGCGTGAAGCCGGCCGCGGCGATCTGCGGGCCCTGGGCGCTCCGGGCGAAGTACGAGGTCGCGCCGCCGGCCACGAACGTCTTGGCCCAGTTGTTGGTGCCACCCGGCTGGAACGGCGTCGTGATGGCGACGTCGACGTTGCGGATCACGACGTACATGCCGCGCGTGCTGTTGTAGACAGCGTTCGAGTCGCCCGGGGTGCCGGAGAGCGTCGTCAGGAAGCCGCTCGCGAAGGCGTTCTTGCCGGCGCTGTTGGTGTAGCCCGCGTTGGCGAGGTACCCGCTGTTGATCATCGCGATCTTGCCGCTCGAGAACGGCTCGATGGCGTCGGCCGGCGACGGGTCGGCGTAGATGCCGGTCGGGTCGTGCTCCTGCACGGTGCGCACACAGCTGCCGAGGGTGATCGCCGTGCCGCCGTTCGCGGCCTGCAGGTCGGCGAGGAAGAAGTTCCGGGTGCCCGAGCCCGACTGCGGGATCAGCGGGTGGATGGTGTTCGTGCTGCCGCCCGAGTTGCCCGGCAGCTGGTTCCAGCTGGTCGTCGTGCACTGGTAGATGCCGACGAGCTCCTGCGCCGACAGACCCGCCGGTGCGTCCGTGCCGCCCGACGCCGCCGAGCGGGTCGCGATCTGCAGCTGGTCGTTGGCGATGCGGTAGACATGGAGGCCGCCGCACTTCGGGTCGGACGTCGCGCAGTTGCCCTCCTCCGTGGAGTTCGGCAGGCGCGACATGCGGGCCATCTGGATCGAGCCCGCGGGCAGGCCCTGGTAGTTGCTCGTGCCGTCCGCGATCAGCGCCGCCACACCCGAGCCGGAGCCGTTCGGACGCGTCACCGGCTTGGTGCCGGCACGCAGGATCACCGACTGCGGCTGCGAGTTCGGCTGCGCGTTCGTCGTGGAGTCGCAGAACGTGCCGAGGCCGGTCGTGCTGTTGACGGTGCCGCAGGTGCCGTCGTAGGGCAGGCGGCCGTTGGCGTCACCGGTCGCGTCGAAGGCGAGCGCGCGGTTCAGGTTGCCGTCGTTGTTGTAGCCACCGGTGACACCGGGGGCCGCGTCGAGCAGGAAGTTCACCGCGTTCTGAGCGGTGTCCGAACCGACGACGACGATGTCGCCGCTCCGCGCAGAGGTGTCTGCCTGGGCAGAACCCGCGAGGGCGAGCGAGGTGGCCGCCGTTGCGACCAGACCAGCGACAACGCCGATCTTCTTGCTGAGCACGAGCATCGTGCTATCCCCTTTCTCGGGCAGGCAGGAGGGGCCTGCAGTCCGAGAGCCTTGGGGGCACGGGTGGCGGCTCAGGGCATGCTTCGTAAACGGGGGACGAAGGAGTGACCCGTCAGGTCTCGGAACCCGACATTTCAGACCAGGTTGGGCAGCAGGAGCCACGCGCTGCTGCTGGCGCCCCACAGCGCCGCGAGCACGAGCGGCACCGTGACCAACCACGTCTGCCACACACCCCATCGACGTCGGAGCACGACGACACCGACGACGGCCACCAACAACAGTTGCAGCCACAGCACCAAGGGGTAGAGCCCGCTGGTGTCCCCGGCCATCGGTCGCTCCGCCTGCCGGGCCTGTCCGACGCCGGACGGCGCCGGCACGGCTGACCCCCGCAATCTCGCATCGACGTAGACGGCGGACGACGGGGCCCACCCGGCCCGCCAACCCGAGCCCTCCGACGACACGAGCGTCAGCCGCCCCTGGCCGGCGGCGAGCACCGGCGGGTACGGGTCGCCGGCCCGGCGGACGTCCTCGACGACGTAGTGGGACACGCCCTGACCGGTCGTGGCGTCGATGACATCACCGGGCCGCAGGGAGGTGATGCTGCCGAACGGCGCGCCGAAGCTGAGGCTGCGCCCGAACATGACCGAGACCCCTGCCTGGCCGGGAAGCACCGTGCCCGGATAGTGCCCGGGGCCGAGACGCAGATCGGACGACGCGGTGCCCTCGACGACGACGAGGTCGTCCATCGACGCCCGCGCCGAGTGCAGGAGCGCGACCGGCGCGCCTTCGGCCATGGCGCCACCGATGGGCGCGGTGCCGTTCACCAGTTGCTCGCGATAGCTCGCGTAGAGGTCGTGCTGGCTGTGCTGCTCCTGCAGGGAGCTGAGGACGAAGGCGTAGGCCACGAGCCAGAGCGCCAACCCGCCGACGGCGAGCAGCACCCACTGTGCCGCGGCCGTCGCAGACGTCGCGTCGGCGCGTGCGCGTCGACGCTGGGCCGCACCGCCGGCGAGACGGGCAAGACGCGACCGCAGCGATTCGACGGCCACCGTCGCTGCGCTCACCGGTGCCCTCCCTGGCCCCGCAGGCGCACGACGAGTGCCGAGACCACCGCGGCGGCGAGCACCACCAGCAGCGCAGGCAGCGCAAGACCGCCCTTGCCCACGTCCAGGGCGGAGGTGTACGCGACCGGCGCGGCGCTGGTCGCCGGAGGGATCGCGGTGACCGTCAACGGTGTGGACGGCGAGTGCGACGGCGTCGGGGTCAGCCCACTCGACGGCGAGGTCGGCACGATGACCGGCGGCACCGTCGTCGTCGGCGGCGCGACGGGTGTCGTGACCGGTGGAGGCGTCGTGGTGGTCGTCGACGGCGGAGGCGCACTGCTGGTCGACGGCGCCGGCGTCGGATGCGTCGGTGGCGGCGGATCGAGCGGAACGGTGCCGCCCTGCTGCGCGTTCACCGCGTTCGCCGCGCGATCGGTGTACTCGACGAGCGAGCCCAGCCCGTTGGCGGCGGTCATCGGCAGGTAGCCCGACGGAAGGTCGCCGACGCCGCTTCCCGCCTGCTGGCCCGCGCCGGCCGCGAAGCGCAGCAGCTTGGCGTACTCGGCCGAGTCCTGCGGCGGGAGACCGCTCAGGGGCACCGCGGCGTACACCACCATGGTGCCCGGGTAGGCGTTCACGGCCTGCGACGACGTACGCAGCGTCGACGCCGAGAGATCCCACAGGCGTTGAGCCTTGTCCGGCTTGAGCAGGCCGACCGCCGCGCGCAGCGAGTCGCTGCCCGGCGCGACGTAGGTCGAGCCCTGCGAGTTGAGCGCCGCCAACCTGAGCCCGTCCCGGCTGGCGTCGGCGAGCGAGACGACACCGAGCATGCAACGCGCGCCGACCTGCTGACGCCCCGAGGCCTGCAGGCGGGCGCCCGCGGTGGTGCCGTTCGGATCGGGCAGCACGCAACTGGTCTGCGTCTGCGCGATGGCGAACTGCATGTCCTGCGCGATCGCGAAGAGCCGGCCGGTCGGCGCCGCGACCAGCGGCAGGTACGGCACCGGGTCGAGGTAGAGACACGGGTTGAAGTCGAAGGTGTAGTTCGCTGTGTACGAGTCCAGCAGCGGCCAGGTGTCGACCGGCAGCGCGATGCCCTTGTAGGCCGGGTTCACGACCATGCCCCACGGGTCGGGCTTGCCGTCGAGGAAGGCCCGCGCGTCCGGATCGGAATCGATGTAGGACGTCAGTGCGTCCATCACGTCGCTGCTCGTGTTCAGGGACAGCAGGGTGGACGCCGCGTCCCGGAGCTTCTGCGGGATGTTCGGGTTCAGCGCCGTGAACTCGGGATCGAAGGTGATGTTGTAGGGGTTGTTGCCGAGGCCGGGGTGCGAGTCCCTGATCAACGGCAGCGAGGGATATGACTCCGTCAGCAGTTTCGCGAGCAGTCGGGCGTTCAGCCGCAGCGTCTGCACCGTCCGCCCGTCGGCGTCGTCGACGGTGAAGGCGATGCCGAACCCGGTGACGGCGACGGGCGCGGTGACCACGGGGCGGGTGAAGCCGCCGTCCGGCGGTCGGCTGACGAAGGCGGCCTCGATGTTGCCCTGGTTGAGCAGGTTCGCCGCCTGCGGCTCGGGTGTCTGCACGTGGTTGAAACTGAACAGGGCCGGGTTCAGGCAGAAGGCGGGCGCCCACTGGATGGTCGCCTGCGCCATCAGTTCCGAGCCGTAGAGGCTGACCGGCGACTTCTGGTTCGTGACGCTGCACGCGTTGTCGGGCTGGGCGAAGGTCAACGGGATCGTGATGCGGTTGTTCCAGTTGGACGCGCTCCACCACAGCCGACCGTCGACGGCGTCCTGGCCGCTGATGCCAGGCGCGAGCTGCTGTCCCGGCTTGTACTGCCCGTCGGTCTCGCAGTTCTGCTGCGCGTCGAGCAGATCGTCCCCGGTCCGCCGGTCGGCCGCGGGCAGCCTGAGGCCGGCCGAGTCGCAGTCGATGCCCATGACGGGGACCGCGACGAGCGAACACGGCACGGTCTGCGAACACCCGAGCGAGTTGTGGTCCTCGCCGGTGAAGATGTCGAAGTCGGCCTGCCCCTTGCCGTCGAGGCCGGTCGTGCCGAAGGTCTCGTTGCTCGGCAGGGTGAGCGACGACAGGTTCGCCGGCGCTGCCTCGGGCGCCTGTCCCGCGCAGCCGAACGGCCCGCCCTGGTAGGTACCGCCGACGCCGTCGTAGGGCACCCAGCGCTGGGTGAGCGAGCCGAGCAGGGTGAGCGCGCACTCCGCCGGAAGCTTCGTCGGGTCGGGCGCGCCGACCACGTCCGAGCGTTCCTGGGTTGTCGCCTGCGCGTCGGAACGCCAGGCCGGGAAGGTGTCGTAGCCGTAGTAGAAGCGCTCGTCGGCGAACTGCGTCCAGCAGGTGCGCTGGCTCAGCCGCTGCGCCGCCGGTGCGGTGGCCGAGTCGATCCCGCGGCACTCGAGCAGCACCATCGGGTACTCCTCGTTCTGGCCGAGGTCGGAGTTCGGGTCGGCGACCAGACCCGCCGTCGGGCGCGCGCCGGACCACGTCACGTGCACCAACTGCAGTGAGCGGAGCCCCGTGGTCTGCGAGACAGACACGCTGACGGTGCGCGTGTCGACCACCTTGGTCGAACCATCCGGCTGCACGTAGAAGCGCTGCACCGTCTTGGTCTTCGTGACCGCACTCGCGGCATAGGCGGGCTGTCCCGGCGACAGCACCAGGGAGGGCGCAGCGACGAGGAGCACGGCCGCGAGCAGCCGTGCCGGACGACGGAGCATCATCGGCCGTTCAACCACCGCGACATGAGCGGCGGCGCCGCGAGTGCTCCGAGCAGCAGCAGGCCCGCCAGGAGCTCCAACGCCACACTCGTGCCCCTGCTCTGGGCGTTCGGCAGCACGGTGGACTGCGCCACCGCCTGACCGTTCACGGACTGGGCGCCGGTGCCGCCGGCACCGCTCAGGTCTGCGGGCAGACCGGTGACCGGGTCGATCGACGCGCTGCCGGCGGGCGCCGTCGATCCACCCGGCAGGGGCACGCCGGCACCGCCACCGCCACTGCCGGTGGCGCCGCCGCCACCGCTGCCGGCACCGCCGCCACCACCGGAGCCGGTGCCGCCACCGGAGCCGCTCCCGCCACGGCCGTTGCCGCCGGAGCCGCTGCCACTGCCGCTCCCGCTCCCCGAGCCGCCACCGCCCGCCGTGCCGCCGCCGCCGGGGTTCTGCGTGCCGGTGTCGACGCCGTACGCACACGGTCCGGCGCCGTCCTTGTCGCACGACTGCGGCTGCGGAGCGATCTCGGCGAGCTTGTTCCGGCTGAGGTTGCTGGGGTCGAACGTGGGGTTGTTGCAGTTGTTGACGTTCTCGTTCGTCAGTTGCACGCCCGAGTCGGCGGTGTGCAGCTTGGCGATCTGGTCGAAGCCCGCCTGCACGAGGTTGACCGGCAGCGGCGAGTAGCCGATCGGGCCCATCTCGGCCTGCCCCTGGCAGATCGAGTAGAAGAGGTAGTCGGCGAGCGTCTGCCGCTTGGCCGTCGTCATCTTCGAGTTGTCCGGGTCGGCCGACGTCGGGATGACCATGTACGAGTACGACGAGATCGGGTACGTCCGCGGGTCGGTGTAGCCGTAGACGTTGTCGAGGTTCTGCAGCAGGTACTTGCTCGGGTCGTTCTTGTCGACCGTGTCGATCTGGGCCTGGGTGAGCGCCACCGCGACGTTGTACTGGTTCGGCAACGTGTAGTAGCCGGCGCTGTTGAGCACCTTCGCCACCGGGAAGTTCTTGCCCAAGGCGTAGGAGTACTCGTCGTAGCCGATCGCGCCGTTGGCGGCGCTCGAGGTCAGGAAGTTCATGACACTGTCCGAGCCGTTCTCGGCGACCTGCGATCCCTGTCGGGGGAAGTACTCGGTCGCGTAGTCGCCCGCGAACGGCTTCCACAGCGAGGGGAACGTCTTCCAGAGGTAGCGGGTGAACTGGTAGGTCGAACCGGAGCCCTCGGAGTGCACGACCGGGATGACCGCCAGGTGCGGCAGATCCTTGCGGTTGTTGTTGTCCTTCACGATCTGCGGGTCGTCCCAGTACTTGATCTGGTTCGTGAAGATCTTCGCCAGCGTCAGGCCGGACAGCCGGAGATTGCGGACCAGCTGACCGTTGACCCTGAGCTGGTACGGGATGGCGGTGCCACCGGCGACGATCGGCAGGAACGCGTAGTCACGCCCGGCGTTGGTGTCGTCGGCCCCGGTGACGGGGTCCTTGCCGAGGAAGCCGATGTCGCTGACGCCGAAGTCGGCGGTCTTGTTGGCGAAGTCCTTGCGGCCCTGCGCCGAGCCGCTCGGGGTGAAGACGACCTGGAGGCCGCTGCTGTGGACGTCGGAGATCCATTGCTGGACGGCGTTGTACGCCCAACTCGAGCCCGAGCCCTGGATCAGGGCATGGGCGGGCGCGCCGCTCGCAGCGGGCGCACCGACGCCGGCGGCGGCGAGCAGGAGGGCGAAGCCGAGGGCGACGGCTCGAGACAGACGCATGGCGCGGGTGTGACCTCTCATCGGTTGCCACCGCGCTGTCGCGCGAGCAATCGGACGATGACGAACAGGATCAGGACGACGCCCAGGAGCACGCTGGCGGCGCCGAAGGCACGGGTGACCGACAGGGCGGTCGTGCTGTTGCGGTAGTTGGTGTAGATGTAGAACGGCAGCGAGTTCATCGGGTCCTTGAACGGGTCCTTGTTCGTGAACGACGACACGCCCGAGACCACGAGCAGCGGCGCGGACTCGCCCACGCCGCGCGCCATGCCGAGGATCAGCGCGGTCCCGAGGCCGGACCGCGCGGTCGGGAGCACGACCTGCAGCACCGTGCGCCACTCGGCCGCGCCGAGCGCCAGTGATGCCTCGCGGAGGCCGCTCGCGACGGTGCGGAGGACGACCTCGCTCGACCGCGCGATGATCGGCAACATCGTGATCGACAGCGCGCACGACACGGCGAAGCCGGTCTTGCTCCCGCTGATCTGGACGATGATGAAGTAGACGAACAGACCGGCGATCAGGTCGGGCAGCGCCGTCATCGCCTCGATCACCGTGCGCACGACGCGCGAGAAGCGGCCGCCGACCTCGGTCATGTAGACGGCGGTCAGCAGGCCGAGCGGCAGGCTGATCACGACGGCGATCCCGACCTGGATGGCCGAGCCGATGAGGGCGTGCTCGATGCCGCCGGTGCCGAGCGGCGTGTTGGGGCCGACGCTGTCGCCGGCCCGGTAGTAGAAGTTCGGGTGCTTCAGGGCCGGCCAGCCCTTGTAGAACGTGTACCAGATGGTCGCGGTGAGCGAGAGGCCGACGATCGCCGCCCCGCCGTGCACCACCGCCGACATGACCCGGTCGAGCACGATCGGGCGCGGTTGCCCGACGCCGGTGATCGCCGCGTACAGCGCCACGAACAGGACGAACCAGCAGAGCACGAAGCCGGTCCTGCCGGAGAACGGCAGGATCTGCCGGAAGAGCAGCCACACGAGCGCCAAGGAGGAGACACCGGCGCCGACCAGCGCTATCGTGTCCTCCGCGGTCCGGGCGGTGATGCGCCGCGGCCGTGCCGGCTGGTCGTCGCTCGGGTCGAGCACGACGACGGTCGTCGAGAGGCTGTGCCGCCCGCGTCCCTCACGGGGGTCGTCGGCCAGGTCGTACGGTCGCGCGGTGATGGTCACAGGTCGACCCCCGCACCGCTGCGACTGCGGCTCACGATGATCGACGCGAGCGTGTTCACGACCAGCGTCATCACGAACAGCACGAAGCCTGCGGCGAGCAGTGCCGAGAACTGGGTCGAGGTCGCCGTGCCGACCCGGTCGGCGATGAGCGCCGAGATCGTGACCGTGCCACTCTCGAGGATGCGGATCTTGACGTCGAAGACGAGCGAGATGATCAGCAGCACCACGACCGTCTCGCCGAGGGCCCGGCCGAGGCCGAGCATCATGCCGCCGATGATGCCGCCGCGTCCGTAGGGCAGGACGACCGCACGGATCAGGCCCCACTTGGTCGCGCCGAGCGCGTAGGCGCCCTCGCGCTCACCGAGCGGCGCTTGGGAGAACACGTTGCGCATGACGGCGCACGCGATCGGGATGACCATCAGCGCGACGACGACACCCGCGCAGAAGGCCGACTGCTCGTACCGGAACTGTGCGAGCTGCGCCGCCCGAGGATCGGCGTCGTGCACCGCGAAGAACGGCAGCCACCCGAACCACTCGTTCAGCCACCGGGCGACGAACAGCAGGTGCGGCATCAGGAACGTCGATCCCCAGATGGCGTACACGATGCTCGGGATCGCGGCCATGAGGTCGACCAGCGAGACGAGCAGCGACTTGACCCGCGCCGGGGCGTACTCGCTGATGAACAGGGCCGTGACGAGCGCGAGCGGGAACGCGATCAGCAGCGCGATCACGGCGATCTCGATCGACCCCACGACGGCCGAGGCGACGCCGACGACGTTCTTCTCGGGGTTGAAGTCGGTCTCGGTGAAGAAGTTCAGGCCGTAGAAGTTCACGGTCGGGATGAGCTCGTAGCCCAGGAAGATGCCGATCGAGCCGGTGAGCAGCATGACCGCCCAGCCGGACAGTCGTGCGACATTGCGATAGATCAGGTCACCGCGCGACGGGGTCGCGTCGAGCCGACGCGGATCGTCCGGCGGCGCTGCGGGGTCGAGCGACGGGCGGACGGTCGTCTGGGTGCTCGTCATCGAAGTCCTCCGCGCCTCACGCAGACAGGAGAACCAGGGCACGCGACCGCCCGACGGCGCACGAGTGAACGAGGGACGAACAGGCTCATGCCGAAGTCCCCCAGCGCCGCAGGCCGTTCGACAACACCTCCGGCGCCACCTCGCTCACCCGGACGAGGTCGAGGAAGCGTGCCGCGCCCTGCTGACACCTGATCGCCCGATCGAAGGAATGACCGGCGAGCGCGAGCAGCTCGCCGCCGCGCAGGACCTCCCACGTCCAACGCTGCGAGTCGACACGCACGCTCTGGACACGGAGCAGATCCAGGTCGCGCTGCAGCTCCTTGATCGCGATCCGGCAGGCGGTCGCGTCGAGATGGCCGGCGCCGCTGC
This sequence comes from Jatrophihabitans sp., assembly GCF_051960575.1. GTDB lineage: Bacteria > Actinomycetota > Actinomycetes > Mycobacteriales > Jatrophihabitantaceae > JBQCEE01. Next base: position 9,464 of record NZ_JBQCEE010000164.1, on the reverse strand, counting down.
GTCCGGCCTCGCGGTTGTTGCCACTCAGCAGCCGCCAGTGCACGGGTGCACCCGGCGCGCCCTGGTACAGCTGGAAGACGGCGCCGGTGCGGCGCGCTGCGGTCATGCATCCCCCATGGCTGGAACGACGTCGTCGGACGCACCGGCGGCGGCCGGGTCGAGCAGATGCCCCACGAGGGCGCGAGGGCCCACGTGGCGCACGATGCCGCCGTCCGGGTCGGCGTGCGGCAGGACGGCGAGGAACTGCGCGAGGCCGCGCTGGCACTCGACCCGTCGCACGTAGGCGTGGACGCCGACGGCGACGACGCGGCCGTCGAGGGCCAGCTGCCACGACCACGTCGACGCGACCGGGTCGAAGGTGACCGACGGGGTCGCGCGCGCGGCGACCAGATGCGTGTGGCGGGCGTCCTCGCGGCACGCCGCGAGGCCGACGAAGACCCGCACGCTGCGTCCGAGCGCGCGGTTGTTGCCGGCCGTCAGCCGCCAGCCGACCCGCTCGACACCCTCGGGCGGCGCGAGACCGCGGCGCTGCGCGGTGCCGTCGGAGAGGAAGACGAACCGCGCCGCCCGGGCCGCGATGCCGCCGTCCATGCCGTCCCCCAGTACCCGCGATCACCGGTGCGATCGCCCGGCACAGCATCCGGGCCCTGGGGTCTCGCCCGGGCAACGGTCAGGTGAACGGCCGACGGGTGGCGAGCGACCACTGCTGTGCATTCGGAAGTTCGCGACCAACCGCCGGAAACCAAGGCCGCAAAGACGGCAGAACGGACAGGAGCCGCCCCTAACGGGCCTGTGGGCACACACACGCTCGTTACACGCAGGCCCGGTGGGGGTATCCCTGCGGCAACGCGGACGGGCCACCAGAGGGCCGTCCACCTAGGTAGGGAGACAACGATGCGACTCGGTGGAGCGCTGTTCCTCATCGCCGTCGGGGCCATCCTCAAGTGGGCCGTCACGGTGAAGGACACCAACGGCTTCAACGTCAACACCGCCGGCGTGATCCTCATGGTCATCGGCGTCGTGGCCCTCGTGGCCGAGCTCATCTACAGCTTCTCGCGCCGCCGCACGGACGTCGTGCACCAGACGCCGGCCGGCACCGCGCAGACCACCTACGTCGAGGGCGCGCCGCGCTACTGATCGACTTCCCCGACCGCCCGGTCGCGGATCTCGAAGGCCCCACCCGCGTCGCGGGTGGGGCCTTCGTGCGTCTGCGGCCAAGGGTGGCCTCGATCGGATCAGTCCTTGAGCGGGTCGTGACCCCAGTTCATCAGTGAGTGTCGCCAGGTCGTGTCGGTGACGTCGCCCTTGGGACGCTGGGCGAGGTGCCGCGCCACGTAGCCCGCGACCTTGGTCATGTGCCGCTCGTCGTCCTCGGTGAGATCGCCGGCCTTGGTGTGCAGCAGTTGCACGATGCGCCGACCCGACTCGTGGCCGGTCGACTCGCCGCCGCCCCGGTGCTGGCCGGCCTGCGTCGACTCGTCGGTCCGCAGCCACTTGTCCAGTTCGGACGCGGTCATGTTGACCGCCTCCTTGAACTTCTCCCGTGCCTCGGTGTCCGCCACGGTCAGCGCTCCTTCTTCAGCGCGTCCGGCTTGTGCGCTGCCTCGCCGCCGTTGTCGCTCTTGACCAGGTACTTGGGGTCGTCCTCGTCGGCGCGGATCTGCTGACCCTTGATCTTGGTGTCGTCGGTCAGCTTCTTCTCGACCTTGCCGTGCGCCGTGCCGCCGTGGGAGTTCCAGGCGACCTTGTCGCCCTTGTGCAGGTTGTCGCTCATGGCGTTGGACTACCCACGGACATCCTGTGCGGAACCCGTCGCATCGCGGCAAACCTGTGCACGGCACCGGACCGCCGTGATCACCGGATTCTCGGGTGGCCGGTGCCAGAATGACGCCATGGCGACCGCGCAGACGATCACGCGCGCGCGGCCCCGGGCCTTCACCGGCCTGCTGCCGCACCGTCTCGTCCGGTGGCGACGCCCGCTGTGGTGGCAGGAGGTCGTCATCATCCTGGTCGGCTACTGGCTCTACAGCCTGGGTCGCAACGCCGTGCCCGAGCAGCGTTCGATCGCGCTGCGGCACGGGCGCAGCATCCAACACCTGCAGGACGACCTGCATCTCAACTTCGAGCTGTCGTTCAACCACTTCGTGGCCCGGCACGAGTGGCTTGCGCAGATCCTCGACTACTACTACGCGACGCTGCACTTCATCGTCACGCCCGGCGTGATGATCTGGCTGTTCGTGCGGCGGGCGCCCATCTACCGCGGGGCGCGCACCGCGCTGGTGGCCACGACGCTCATCGGGCTCGTCGGCTTCTACCTCTACCCGACCGCTCCCCCGCGGCTGCTGCCGCAGTACGGCTACATCGACACGGTGATCCGCTTCGACACCTGGGGGTCACTGTCGGGGCACAACTTCTACAGCCACGGCAACCAGTTCGCCGCGATGCCGAGCCTGCACATCGCGTGGGCGGTCTGGTGCGGGTACTCCGTCTACGTCTGCTCACGCGTGCCCTGGGTGCGGGCGCTCGGGCTGCTGTACCCGGTGGCGACGCTCACCGTGATCGTCGGGTCGGCCAACCACTTCATCCTGGACGCGGTGGGCGGCGTGCTGGTGCTGATGCTCGGCTACGGCGTGCAGTTCCTGCTGTCCGGCCACGGCGCCTACGTCGCGCCGGTCGACACACCTGACCCGTAGAAGACCTCCTCGACCACCCGGCGGGCGCGGCGGGCGGTGCGCCGGTAGTCGTCGACCAGCTGGCCCGGGTCGAAGCCCGGCGGGTAGCCGAGCGACCGGCCGACGGCGATGAGCGCCGGCCCGAGTGTCGGCAACTGGTCCTCGGGACGGTCGCGCACGAGCACGAGCGCGTTGCGCACCCGGGTGGCCAGCCGCCACGCAGCTGCGAGCGGCTCCACCTGGGCGCCGGTGAGCAGGCCCGCCTCCTCGGCCGCGGCGAGCGCATCGAGCGTGCGCGTGGTGCGCAGGGCCGGCACGGCTGCGCCGTGCGCGAGCTGCAGCAGTTGCACCGTCCACTCGATGTCGGCCAGCCCGCCGCGTCCGAGCTTGGTGTGGGTGGTGCGGTCCGCGCCGCGAGGCAGGCGCTCGTCGTCGACCCGCCCCTTGATGCGGCGGATCTCGAGCAGGTCGTCCTGGGCCAGGCCGCCCGCCGGGTACCGCACGGGATCGATGAGCTCGACGAAGCGGCGGCCGAGGTCGGCGTCGCCGGCGACCGGCCGGGCGCGCAGCAGCGCCTGCGCCTCCCACGGTTGCGACCAGCGGACGTAGTACTGCGCGTACGAGGCGAGCGAGCGCACGAGCGCGCCGCTGCGGCCCTCCGGGCGCAGGCCGGCGTCGACCTCGAGGGGTGGGTCGACCGACGACGGCGCACCGAGCAGGGCGCGCAGCCGGCCGGCGACGTCGTGCGCGAGGCTGCTCGCCACGGCCTCGTCGCCCGTCGTCGCCTCGTGCACGAACATGACGTCCGCGTCGGAGCCGTAGCCCACCTCGTCCCCGCCGAGCCGGCCCATCGCGATGATGGCGAACCGCAGCGGCAGCTCGTCGAGCTGGTGGCGCGCGGCCACGTCGCGCAGCGCGACGGCGAGCGCCACCTCGAGCGTGGCGCCGGTGGTCGCGCTCAGGGCGCGGCACACCTCGACGACGTCGGTGACGCCGAGCAGGTCGGCGAACGCCGTGCGCAGCAGCTCCTGCCGCCGCACCCCGCGCACGACGTAGACGGCGGCGGACGCGTCACGCTGCCGCGCGGCCGACTCGCGCATCGCGGCGAGGATCTCCTCCGGCGCGCGCGGGCGCAGCTGGTCGTCGTCGCCGAGCAGCTGCAGCGCCTCGGGTGCGCGGCCGAGCATGCGGGCCACGTATCGGCTGGTGCCGAGCAGGGTCGCGAGCCGCGGGGCGATCGTGCCCTCGTCGCGCAGCGACCGCAGGTACCACGGGGTGGCGCCGAGCTCCTCGGACACGCGGCGGTAGGCCAGCAGGCCGGCGTCCGGGTCGGGGGCGTCGGCGAACTGCGACAGCAGGACCGGCAGCAGCGCGCGCTGGATCTGCGCCCGCCGCGACAGTCCTGACGTCAGCGACTCGATGTGCCGCAGCGCCGCCTGCGGGTCGGCGAAGCCGAGGGCCGCCAGCCGCCGGCCCGCCTCGGCCGGTGTCAGCCGCAGTTCCTCCGTCGGCACGCGGGCGACGGCCTCGAGCAGCGGGCGGAAGAACAGCTTCTCGTGCAGCCGCCGCACCTCGCGGGCGTGCAGCGACCACTCGGCCTCGAAGACGGCGCGGACGTCGCCGCGGGCGTCGGGCCGGTAGCCCATCGCCCGGGCGAGCCAGGCGACCGCGGCGGGATCGGCCGGGATGACGTGGGTGCGCCGCAGTTTGCGCAGCTGCAACCGGTGCTCGGCCCAGCGCAGGAAGATGTAGGCGTCGCGCAGCGACAGCGCGTCGTCGCGGCCGACGTAGCCGCCGTCGCGCAGGGCGTCGAGCGCGCCGAGGGTCGACCCGACGCGCAGGGTCTCGTCGACGCGACCGTGCACGAGCTGCAGCAGCTGCACGGCGAACTCGACGTCGCGCAGGCCGCCGCGTCCGAGCTTGATCTCGCGGTCGGCGACCTCGACCGGGATGTGCTCGACGACCCGCTGCCGCATCGCCCGCACCTCGGCGAGGAAGTCGGCGCGTTCGGCGGCCCGCCAGACCAGCGGCGCGATCGCCTCCCGGTAGGCCGCACCGAGCTCGAGGTCCCCCGCGATCGGTCGCGCCTTGAGCAGCGCCTGGAACTCCCAGGTGCTCGCCCAGCGGCGGTAGTAGGCCTCGTGGCTCGCGAGGGTGCGCACCAGCGGGCCGTCCTTGCCCTCGGGACGCAGGGCGGCGTCGACCTCCCACGCCGCGGCGCGGCAGAGCTGCATCATCTCGCCGGCGAGCCGGGTGGCGGTGGCGAGCGCACGCTCGGGGTCGGCGCCGTCGGCGGGTTCGGCGACGAACACGACGTCGACGTCCGAGACGTAGTTGAGCTCGCGGCCGCCGGTCTTGCCCATCGCGATGATCGCGAGGCGGCAGGGCGCGTCGCGCTCGGTGCGCTGCGCGGCCGCGACGGCGAGCGCGGCCTGCAACACGTGGCCGGCGAGGTCGGCGAGCCCGGCGGTGGTCACCTCGATCGGCAGCTCACCGGCGACGTCGCGCGCCGCGAGGGCGAACAGTTCGCGCCGGTAGGCGTCGCGCAGCGCGACGACCGCGTCCGGGCCGGTGACGGTCGCGACGGTGCCGTGCGTGCCGGTGACCGGGTCGGCCGGGTCGGCGCCGACGGCGGCGAGGATGCGTGGCCCGGCGCCGGCGAGGTCGAGCTCGCCGACGAGCGCGTGCCAGTCAGCCGGATGCCGCTGCAGGTGCGGTGTCAGCTCGCTGCAGATGCCGAGCAGGTTCGTCACACGGGCGCGCATGTCGGCGTCCTGCTCGATCGCGTCCCGCAGTTCGGTGCCGGCGACGTCGACCGCCCAGCTCAGCGCGGCGAGCGCGGCGTCGGGGTCGGCGCTGCGGCCCAGCGCCGCGATCGCGATTGCGGCGCCGGGTGACGTCGGTTCGTGGTCCTCGGCACTCCACCACGACAGGGGCGGCTCGGCGAGCAGGGCGGCGGCCCGCTCGGGGTCGGCGAACGACTGCCGCGCCAGCCGGGTGGCACCACGTCCGGTCGGCGGCCGACGGACGAGGTCAGCCACGCTCGGACGGCGGGCCGGGACGCAGGGTGGGCAGCGGCAACGGCATCGGCTGCGACACCGCGGCGCGCGAGCCGTGGGCGGCAGCAGCCTCGGCGGCCAACGCGGCACGGATCGCGGCGGGGTCGGTGATCGGCCCGGCCGTCGTCGTCGCGGCGCCGCGGGGGGCGACGACCGACTGCGGGGCGCGCACGACGTCGGCGAAGGCGACCGCGAACGGCTGCCAGACCTCGACGACGTCGGCGTCGGCGGCCTCGACCCGCGCGAGGATCGTGCCGAGGTCGTGTTCGGCGAGGCGCGGCGCGTCCTGGGCGGCCCACGCGCGCACGACCTCGGGTGGCGTCTCGATGTGGAACTGGATGCCCCACGCCAGCCGGCCGAGCCGGAAGGCCTGGTGCTCGGTGAACGGTGAGGACGCGAGCTGGCGGGCACCGGGTGGCAGTTCGGTGATCGCGTCCCAGTGCCACTGGATCACGTCCGGGGTGATCGGCAGCGGGCCGAACAGCGGGTCGCCGGCCGCGGCGGAGCGCTTGGCGACGAGGTGCGCGCCGAGTTCCGGGCCCTCCGGGTTCGGTTCGACCCGCCCCCCGTGCGCGACGGCGAGCAGCTGGGCGCCGCCGCAGATGCCGAGGGTCGGCCGTTCGGCGGCGACGGCGGCGCGGAGCAGGTCGAGCACGGCGCGGTACTGCGCGTCGTGGGCCGATCCGGGCATGCCGAGCACGACGAGCCCGGCGTGCTCGTCCAAATCGGTCGGGAGCGTGCTCGGGGTGCGGACGTCGAGCTCGAGACCGGCGCCGGTCAACCACTCGCCCAGCCGCCCGACCGGATCGGACGGCGCGTTCTCGACCACCAGCACGCGCACGCCGCCAGCCTAGTGAGAGCGGATGACGGTCGTGGTGATGCCGTCTGGGCAATCCGGCCAACCTTCGGCGATGTCGAACGTGTCGTTGCCCACTTCTCGGCATCTTCGCTTGGCAATGTGCGTTGGTGACCGATGGGTAGCCAGACAAGCAGAGCACCGGCAACGGCGCCGGAAAGGAAGACAGCAATGAAGCAGAACCACCGCATGGGCAATCTCCGTCGCGCGCTGCGGCAGCGCCGCAACGACGCCGAACTCGCGCGCGTGCTGCGCACCGCCTCGCCGGCGATGCGCGACGAGCTCATCGCCGCCGCGGCGTCCGACTCGCGCTTCGTCGGCGGCCGCCTCTTCTGACGGCGACGCACGGCGACGGACGACAGGGCCGAGGAGCAACCGCTCCCCGGCCCTCGTGCTGTCCCGGCCTGCCTCGCGCGTCCCCGGCTACAGGATCGGCAGGTAACGCCGCAGCTCGAACGGGCTGACCTCGGCGCGGTACTCGATCCACTCCTCGCGCTTGTTGCGCAGGAAGTAGTCGAAGACGTGCTCACCGAGCGTCTCGGCGACCAGCTCGGAGTTCTCCATCGCCCGCAGCGCGTCGGCGAGGTTGTGCGGCAGTTCGTCGTAGCCGAGGGCGCGGCGCTCGGTGTCGGACAGGGACCAGACGTCGTCCTCGGCGCCCGGCGGCAGCTCGTAGCCCTCCTCGATGCCCTTGAGCCCGGCGGCGAGCAGCAGCGCGAAGGCGAGGTAGGGGTTGCAGGCCGAGTCGAGCGAGCGCATCTCGACGCGGGTCGAGTTCGCCTTCCCCGGCTTGTACATCGGCACGCGCACCAGCGCGGACCGATTCGCGTGCCCCCAGCAGACGAAGGTCGGCGCCTCGACGAGCGCGCCCGGGGCGCTGTAGCCCCAGAGCCGCTTGTAGCTGTTCACCCACTGGTTGGTGACCGCGGTGATCTCGCGGGCGTGCGTGAGCAGGCCGGCGATGAACGCCCGCGCCGTCTTTGACAGGAACAGCTCGTCGGACGGGTCGTGGAAGGCGTTCCGGTCGCCCTCGAACAGCGACAGGTGCGTGTGCATCCCGGATCCCGGCTGGTGCCGGAACGGCTTCGGCATGAAGGTGGCGTGCGCGCCGTGCGCGATGGCGACCTCCTTCACCACGTGCCGGAACGTCATGATGTTGTCGGCCATCGACAGCGCGTCGGCGTAGCGCAGGTCGATCTCCTGCTGGCCGGGCGCGACCTCGTGGTGGCTGAACTCGACCGAGATGCCGAGCCCTTCGAGGGCGCCGACGGCGGCGCGCCGGAAGTCGTGCGCGACGTCGTGCGAGGTCATGTCGAAGTAGCCGCCGTTGTCGATCGGCTGCGGCTCCGACCCGTCGCTCGGACGGTTCTTCAGCAGGAAGAACTCGATCTCCGGGTGGGTGTAGAAGGTGAAGCCGCGTTCGGCCGCCTTCGACAGCGCCCGCCGCAGCACGTAGCGCGGGTCGGCCCACGACGGTGAACCGTCCGGCATCTGGATGTCGCAGAACATCCGCGCGGACTCGGCCGTACCCTGCGCGCCCGGCAGGATCTGGAAGGTCGCTGGGTCGGGCCGGGCCAGCATGTCGGACTCGGACGCCCGGGTGAACCCCTCGATCGCCGACCCGTCGAAGCCGATGCCCTCCTCGAACGCGCTGTCGAGTTCGGCCGGCGCGACCGCCACCGACTTCAGTGTACCGAGCACGTCGGTGAACCAGAGCCGCACGAAGCGGATCTGCCGCTCCTCCATGGTGCGGAGGACGAATTCCTGTTGACGATCCACCGGGTCAGCCTAGCCGCGCGATGTGTCCGCGGACGTTCTCCGCGCGCGCCCCGGCACGTCTCGGGTCTTCGCCCGCGAGCGACTGAAACGGGTGATGGGGGGCGGGCGCGGACGCTGGCCGGGCCGTTCAGAAGGGCGCCGCCTCGTCGTCGACCTCCCGCTCGGCTGTCGGCCTGCCCGGTTCGGCACCATCCACCGTCGAACGGCGACCGCCGTCGGCCGGGACGTCGTGGGCCCAGATCGACGGTTCGCCCGCGGGGTTGACGGCCGGGCCACTCCCGTCGTACCCGTCGGAGCCGTCGATCCCGTCCTGCCCGGCGCCGCTCCGCGTGGTGGCGCCCGGTCCGGGCGTGCGGGGCGGCGTGAGGGCCGGTTCGACCAGCCGTGGCGCCTGGACGTGGTGGCGCCGCCGGTACGGGCTGATCCAGCAGAACGACCGCGGCCCGGTGCGGATCAGCCGCCAGCCCCGCTCGGACTTGTTCACATGATCATGCCGGCACTCCGGCCCGAGATTGATCTCCACGGTCCTGCCGCCTCTGGCCCATTCGGTGCGGTGGTCGATGTCGCACCAGCGCGCCGGACGGCGGCAGCCCGGGAACAGGCACCACCGGTAGACCATCTCGGTTCGCCGCCGCAACGGCCGACCTGGGAACCGCGCAGCAGCGTCCTGGACGATCGGCCCGGCCGTCGCGACCTGCCCGGCGATGTCGGCCAGGACAGCTGTCCATCCCGAGGGGTCGGACACGGACGTCGGCAGGACGAACGGCGAGCCGCCGCCCGCGTTCACCCAGTCGAGCGGCAGATGGATCTCCACCACCCCGTCCACCTTCGGCGCCCCACCGCCGGTCGGACCACCCTCGGCGCCCCGCGAGCCGGCATCGGCGCCGGCGTCGGCACCGAGTGGGACGGCGCCAGCGGGCATGGCGCGGCGCCGGGTCAGGCCGTCGAACACCAGCCACCCGCCCTCGTCATGCACCCCGAAGCGCCACGCACACCGCTGCTGCCGTGCCACCAACGCACGCGCCACCGACGCCGGCACCGGACCCCACCCGGCCACCTCCCCCGGCCGGTCGTCCAATCCCAGCAACGTCCCCAACC
>NZ_JBQCEE010000163.1:0-12769 GCF_051960575.1 Jatrophihabitans sp. | reverse complement strand
CCGGCGAGCCCACCCGCCCGCCCGGGCGGCCCCGGGCCCGGGGGCCCGCCGCCGGGGGGGGCCCCCCCCCCCGGGGCTCCCCCCCACGGCCGCCGGGGGGGGGGGGGCGGGGGCCCCCCCCCCCCCGTCGGGGAAAACTCGCCGCACGCCGAACTCGCTGGGCAAGCGTCTCGCCGCCAGATTCCCCCGCAGGATCGACGGCGTGATGCCGCGCTCCCCTCGACGCGACATCCTTCGCATTCGACCCTAGTGATGCAGGTGACGGATCGTCATGGGTCCGGAAGTACCGGCAGACTGGGACGAAGGTCCCGAACCGTCAAGCCAGCGGGTCACCGGCGGGACGCGGGAACGAGACGACGAACGCCGTGCCCGGTGTCCGCGGCTCGTACCACGCCCGCCCGCCGTGCGCCTCGGCGATCGCCCGCACGATGTACAGGCCGATGCCCGTGCCGATACCGCCGTAGCTGTCGGCGCGCGAGTACTCGTCGAAGAGCTTGTCGCGGAACCACTCGGGCACGCCGTCGCCGTGGTCGACGACCGACACCCGGATCTCGGAGGCGTCGACGTCCGCACCGACGACCACCGGCGGTCGGCCGTAGCGGAACGCGTTGGTGATCAGGTTGATGAGCAGCTGCTGCAGGCGCACCTTGTCCGCGACCAGCATGACGCCCGGCGGGCACTCGACGAGGACGTGGTCACGGGCGTCGGGCACCGAGCGGACGGCGTCCTGGATGCTCGCGGCGAGGTCGATCGGGCGCGGACGCACGTGCAACGACCCGCGCCGCGCGTGCGCCGAGGTGAGCAGGTCGTTGGTGAGCTGGTCGATCATGGCCGCCTGGCGGGCGATGGCCTCCACGACGGCGTCCGCCGGGCCCGGCTCGTCGCCCCGCAGCAGGCCGCTCAACTCCTCGGCCAGGAAGTTCAGCGCGAGGGCCGGGTTGCGCAGCTCGTGCGCCACCCGCGCGACGGCGCGCGCCTGATCGCTGTTCTCCCCCGCCACCGTGGTCGCCGCGAGGGCGTCGACGCGCGTCCCCGTCGTCTCGACCAGGCCGGGCGGCAGTTGCACCGGGCGCGGGCCCGAGCGCGGCTTCTTCGCGGGCCGCGGACGACGCACGAGGTCGCGGCCGAGCACGCCGGAGACGGCGGCGACGACCTCGTCGGCCGGCGCGCCCTTCTGCACGTACGCCGCCGCACCGGCGTCCAGGGCGCGCAGCCCCATCCGCTGCGACTCGAACCCCGACAGCACGATGACCTCGCACGTCGGCACGGCCGCCTTGATGCGCGGCAGCGCCTCGAGGCCGCTCATCGTCGGCATGGCGAGGTCGAGCAGCACGACGTCGGGCTTCGTGCGGGTGACGAGATCGATCCCGGCCAGGCCGTCGCCCGCCTCCCCCACGACCTCGACACCCTCGTAGCGCCCGAGCATGAGCGACAGCACCATCCGCATGTCGGGTGTGTCGTCGATGATGACCACCCGAGCGTCCCGGTCGACCACGACGGTCACGAGGCGTCGAGTCGGCTGCCTGCGTCCGACCCGGTCGCGGTCAACGGCGCGCCCAGGGTGGCGGCCTTGCTGCGCAGCAGGCGCTGCTCCTCGGTGAGATTCGCCGGCCCGAGCAGTTCGCTGATCATGCGGCTCGCGCTCTCGATGGACGTCTCCAGCGCAGCACGGGCCTGCGCCGGCTCGTCGAGGTCCATGGCCATCTTCGCGACGACCATGCCCTGCAGCACGGCGTCGTGCAGTTCGAGGGCCTGCCGCTCGCGCTGGCGCATGTCCTCGAACAGCTGGGCCCCGTGCATGAGCGAGCCGTAGGTGCGGCGCAGCGTCCAGTAGTAGACGCCGACGGCGGCGCCGACGACGTCCCAGAGCGCGGTCGGCCAGTCGTAGGCCTGCCGCCAGGCGAGGCCCGTGGTCTGGCCGTCGGCGAAGACGGGCAGCAGCATGTGCACGACGTGGCCACCGTGGTGGACGGCGCAGCTGAAGAAGATGGCTGCGGTCGCGGCGCCGAGTGGGTTGCTGCGCAACTGACCACTCTGGATCAGCGGGCGCACGATGGCCCACACGATCCCGAAGTACGCCGTGGCGATGATCGCGTTGGCGATCGCGCCGACCTGCCACCACATGGGGCCACCATCTTCTCGTCACGCGCGAGGGGACGCGCGACACGCCGACTGTTTGACGTGCCTACTCGATGGTAGGGACGCGCGCGTGCCGGATGACGGAGGCGAAGGTCCTAACCCCGCACGAACCGACCGGACGACTCCGGCGTTCCGCAGCAATGCTCGCGAATCAACGCGGCCGCCCGTTCGGGGTGCTCCCACCAGAACATGTGCCCGGTGTGCTCGAAGGTGACCAGCCGCGCGCCGGGCACCGCGGCGGCGATGACCTCGGCGTTGAGGTGCTCCATCATGTCGTCCTCGTCGCCGTGCAGGACGAGCGTGGGCACGGCGATGCCGGCCAGCCGGTCGCCGGCGTCGTGGGCGAAGGCGGCCTTGGCCTGCCGCAGGATCACCGGCACCGGCGCGGCGACCGACAGCGCCATCTCGTGGAACGCGGCGTAATGCCGTTCGTCGGCGATGTGGCCGGCGGACAGGTTCGACACGTAGGCCGCCCGCACCGCCTGCTCGACGTCACGGGTGTTCATCGCGGTCATCATGCGGATCGGCCCGGCCGCCCGCAGGCTCGCGCCCTCGCCACCGGGATAGGTGCAGCCGAGCACGAGCGTCCGCACCCTGGACGCGTGCTGCAGCGCCAGTTCCTGCGCCACCATGCCGCCGAGCGAGACACCCAGCACGTGGGCCGACGTCCAGCCGAGGTCGTCGAGCAGCGCCGCGGCGTCGTCGGCCAGGTCGCCGATGGTGAAGTCGCCGGCCACGTCGTCGCTCTCGCCGATGCCGCGGTGGTCGTAGGCGACGACGTCGAAGTCGCGCGCCAGTGCGGTGAGGAACGGTTCGCCCCAGGTGCGGTGGTGGCCGGCCATGCCCTGGATCAACAGCAACGGCGGCCCGTCGCCGCGGCGCTCGTAGTACAGACCCCGACCGTTCAGCTGCGCCCTCGGCATCCGGCTCCTCTCGTCCCGCCCGGCGACCCTCACCGACCGGTACCGATCAGTATCCGGGGGTGGTCGGCCGGCCGCAGCCACCGCAGGACCTCGAGCAGCGCCGGCTGCGCGATCGCGACGCACCCGGCGGTCGGCTCGCCGACGCTCACGTGCAGGAAGAACGCGCTGCCCGCACCCTGCCGGACGCCGGTCGGGCTGTTGCGGGTGTTGTAGTCGATCACGACCGCCTCGTCGTAGAACGGCGTCGTGAAGTAGAGGTGCTCGTTGGGGTCGCCCTGCGTGAACGGGCAGCCGGACGCGCACCGCTGGAACGTGTTGTAGAGCGGGCCCGATTCGCTGATCCACCAGTCGTCCGGCGTCGTCTGCGTGTAGGGCAGTGCGGTGCCCGGGTCGGGGTCGCGGCCGAACGCCTGCGTGAGCGTGAAGCTGCCTTCGGGTGTCGCCGACACCGACTCGCTCGGGTGCGCGCTGAGCCCGGCGCTGCCGACCTCCGCCGGCACCTGTGGCCCGACGGCGCGCCAGCCGCCGGCCACTCGCGTCCAGCGCTGCAGCAGCGCGGTCGTGCTCCGCTCCCCCGCTGCGACGACCGTGATCACCTGACCGGCGTCGCCGGTCGGGTACCGCAGCGGCAGGGCCGATCCGTGTGCCGCTGCCGGTGTCGGCCGCCTCGGCGGCGCTGACGGTGTCGGGCTGGCCGTCGGCGACGGCGTCCGCACGGGCGAGGTGGAGCCGGTCCGCGGCGCGCGCGGCAGCCGGCTCGCGGTGTGCCGGACAGGTGGGTCCGCCGGGGACGCCGACACGGACGCCGACACGGACGCCGACAGGGCCGGGACGCTCGCCGACGCGGACGCCGTCGTCCCGGCGACCTGCGACGACGTAGGGGCCGGGCCCACCGCGGTGCTGCTGCTCGTCGTGCACGCCGCGGCGCCCGACACGGTCAGCGCGGCGAGCGCGACGGTTCGGACGAGACGGGCACGCACCTGTTCAGGGTGTCATGCGACCGATCAGGCGACGCCCAGCAGGATGCGCGGGTGTGCCGCCGGGTTCAGCCACTTCAGCAGGTCGACCAGCGGCGCCTGCGGGATGGCGACGCAGCCGGCGGTCGGCGTGCCGTCGGTGACGTGCAGGAAGAAGGCCGAGCCGCGCGGGTACGCGCCCGCCCCCGACGGCGTGTTGATCACCGCGGCGTAGGCGTAGTACGGGCGCTCGTAGTACAGGTGCTCGTTCGGCGACCCGAGGTTGAAGTGGCAGCCGGACGAGCAACGCTGGTGGGTGTTGTAGAGCGGGCCGGCCTGGCTGATCCACCAGTCGGCCGGCGTGCTGCGGAACCAGCGCAGCCTGATGCCCGGGTTCGGGCGGTACCCGAAGGTCTGGGTGATCGTGAACGTGCCGGCCGGCGTGTTCGACCGGAACTCGCTCGGGACGCCGATGCCGGCCGCGCCGACATGCGCGAGGATCGCCGGCCCGCGCTTGATCCAGCCGCCGCCGGGCGCCTTGCGCCAGGCCTGCAGCGTGGCCGTCGTGCTGCTCGACGAGCGCGCGACGACGGTGATCACCTGCGTGGCGTCGAACGTGCGCCGGTGCACGGGCAGGCGCGTGCCGGTGACCGCCGCGGTCGCGGCCCCCGCCCGCGCCGCGATGCCCGAGGACGACACCTGCTGCTGCGCCGGGCTGACGATCTGCCCGCTCTCCCGGGCGTCGTGAAGATGGACGGCGAGCACCGAGCAGCCGACGACGGCCGCGGCAGCGGCCGACGAGGCGAGGAAACGGGCGATCATGTGACCAGTGTGACATGTGTGACTGATGTGAACCAGCACCTGCGGACAGTGCGCGTGTCGCCGGACCTCACAGCGACTTCGCCCCGCAGCGCCACGCGACCAGGTGGTCCGGGCGCGGCGCGGCGGGGCGAAGGGGACGAAGTCCGGCTCAGCCGGCGGCGGCCGCCATGACCGCCGCGTCGACGTCCTCACCGTTGGCCTTGGCCCGCTCGGTCGCCTCGAGCACCCGCCGGTAGTCGCGCGGCACCAGCACGCTGAAGCGGCGCGCCGCGGCCGGCCAGTCGGCCAGCAGCGCGGCACCGACGGCCGAGTCGGTGAGCCGGACGTGCTTCTCGACGATCCCGCGGATCAGCTCGGCCTGGCCCGCGGCGAGCGGCTCGACGTCCACCATCTCGGGGTTGACGACCGCGCGGTCGAGGTCGAGCACGAAGCCGTAGCCACCGGACATGCCGGCTGCGATGTTCCGGCCGGTCGGCCCGAGGATGACCGCGATGCCGCCGGTCATGTACTCGAGCGCGTGGTCGCCCACGCCCTCGGCGACGAGGGTCGCGCCGGAGTTGCGGACGCAGAACCGCTCCCCCACGACGCCGCGCAGGTACACCTCGCCGCTCGTCGCGCCGTAGGCGATGACGTTGCCGGCGATGACGTGCTGCTCGGCGGCGAACCCGGCCCGCTCGTCCGGCCGCACCGCGATGACGCCGCCGGACAGCCCCTTGCCGACGTAGTCGTTGGCGTCGCCGAACAGGCGCAGCGTGAGGCCCGGCGGCAGGAACGCGCCGAACGACTGCCCCGCCGAACCGCGGAAGGTGATGTCGATCGTGCCCTCCGGCAGCCCCTGCGGCCCGAAGCGCCGGGTGACCAGTGAGCCGAGCATCGTGCCGACGGTGCGGTTCACGTTCCGTACCGGCAGCTCGAGCGTCACCGGCGAGCCGTCGAGCAGCGCGCCCTCGGACAGCTGGATCAGCGTGTTGTCCAGCGCCGCCTCGAGGCCGTGGTCCTGCTCGCGGGTGCGGACGAACGCCTGGTCGTACGGGTTCGCCGGCGGCGACAGCAGCGGCGTCAGGTCGAGCCCGTGCGCCTTCCAGTGGTCGACGGCCGCCCGCGTGTCGAGCAGCTCGACGTGGCCGATCGCCTCGTCCAGCGTGCGGAAGCCGAGCTGCGCGAGCAGTTCACGCACCTGCTGGGCGACGAACTCGAAGAACGTCACCACGAACTCCGGCTTGCCGGTGAACCGCTCGCGCAGCACCGGGTTCTGCGTCGCCACGCCCACCGGGCAGGTGTCGAGGTGGCAGACGCGCATCATGATGCAGCCGCTGACGATCAGGGGGGACGTCGCGAAGCCGAACTCCTCGGCGCCGAGCAGGGCGGCGATCAGCACGTCGCGTCCGGTGCGCATCGCACCGTCGACCTGCACGGTGATGCGGTCGCGCAGGCCGTTCAGCAGCAGGGTCTGCTGCGTCTCGGCCAGCCCCAGCTCCCACGGCAGGCCGGCGTGCTTGAGCGACGTCAGCGGCGCGGCGCCCGTGCCGCCGTCGTGGCCGGAGATGAGCACGACGTCCGAGTGCGCCTTCGACACACCGGCGGCGATGGTGCCGACGCCCGACTCGGCCACGAGCTTCACGTGCACCCGCGCCTGCGGATTCGCATTCTTGAGGTCGTGGATGAGCTGGGCGATGTCCTCGATCGAGTAGATGTCGTGGTGCGGCGGCGGCGAGATCAGCCCGACGCCCGGCGTCGAGTGCCGCGTGCGCGCCACCCAGGGGTACACCTTGTAGCCCGGCAGCTGGCCGCCCTCGCCCGGCTTCGCCCCCTGCGCGATCTTGATCTGGATGTCGTCGGCGTTCACCAGGTAGTGCGAGGTGACACCGAAGCGTCCGGACGCGACCTGCTTGATCTTCGAGCGCCGCGAGTCACCGTTGGCGTCGGGCGTGTACCGGTCGGCGTCCTCGCCGCCCTCACCGCTGTTCGACCGGCCGCCGAGCCGGTTCATCGCGATGGCGAGCGTCTCGTGCGCCTCCTTCGAGATCGACCCGTAGGACATCGCACCGGTCGCGAAGCGCTTGACGATGTCCTCGATCGGCTCGACCTCGTCGATCGGGATCGGCGTGCGAGCCCCGAAGTCGAAGTCGATGAGGCCGCGGATCGTGCCGCCGGCACGGTTCAGCTCCTGCACCTTGTCGGTGTACTGCTGGAAGATCTCGTACTTCCGCGAGCGGGTCGAGTGCTGCAGCAGGAAGACCGTCTCGGGGTTGAACAGGTGCAGCTCGCCCTCGCGACGCCACTGGTACTCGCCGCCCACCTCGAGCCGGCGGTGCGCCCGCGCGGTCTCGACCGGCGGGAACGCCGTCGCGTGCCGACGCGCGACCTCCTCGGCGATGACGTCGAGCTCGACGCCGCCGAGCCGTGAGGACGTCGAGCCGAAGTACTCGTCGACGACGTGCTGCGACAGGCCGATCGCCTCGAACACCTGCGCGCCGGTGTAGGACGCGATCGTGCTGATGCCCATCTTGGACATCACCTTGAGCACGCCCTTGCTGAGGCCCTTGACGTAGTTGGCGATCGCCTTCTGCGACGTGACGCCGGTGATCGCACCGGACGCGATCATGTCGTCGATCGTCTCGAACGCCAGGTACGGGTTGACCGCCGTCGCGCCGTAGCCGATGAGCAGCGAGATGTGGTGCACCTCGCGGGCCTCGCCGGTCTCGACGATGAGCGACGCCTTGGTGCGCCGGCCGTTGCGGATCAGGTGCTGGTGCACCGCTGAGGTCAGCAGGAGCGACGGGATCGGCGCGTTGTCGGCGTCGCAGTCACGGTCGCTCAGGATGAGGATGCGCGCCCCGGCGTCGACCGCCGCGGTGCACTCGCGCCGCACCCGCACGATCGCCGCGGTGAGCGCCTCGCCGCCGCCGTGCACCCGGTAGCGACCGTCGATGATCTTGCACTGGAAGCCGGGCATGTCGCCGTCGGCGTTGATGTGCCAGATCTTCGCGAGCTCGTCGTTGTCGATCACCGGACGCGGCATGATGATCTGCCGGCACGAGGCCGGGCCAGGCGCGAAGAGGTTCTGCTCGGGCCCCAGGGTCGAGGCCAGCGAAGTCACCATCTCCTCGCGGATCGCGTCGAGCGGCGGGTTGGTCACCTGCGCGAACAACTCGCTGAAGTAGTCGAACAGCAGCCGCGGGCGCTTCGACAGCACGGCCACCGGGGTGTCGGTGCCCATCGAGCCGATCGGCTCGGCGCCGGCCGTGGCGATCGGGCCGATGAGCAGGCGCAGCTCCTCCTCCGAGTAACCGAACATCTGCTGGCGCCGGGTCACCGACTCGTGCGAGAACACGACGTGCTCGCGGTCGGGCAGGTCGGCCAGGTCGACCAGGCCGGCGTGCAGCCACTCGCCGTACGGGTGCGCCGAGGCCAGCTCGTCCTTGACCTCCTTGTCGCTGCGGATCTCGCCGCGCGACGTGTCGACCAGGAACATCTTGCCGGGCTGCAGGCGGCCCTTCGCGACCACCTTGGCGGGGTCGATGTCGAGCACGCCCGACTCGCTGCCCAGCACGACCAGGCCGTCGGACGTCTGCCACCAGCGACCCGGGCGCAGGCCGTTGCGGTCGAGCACCGCGCCGATGATCGTGCCGTCGGTGAAGTTGACGCAGGCCGGCCCGTCCCACGCCTCCATCAGGCAGGCGTGGAAGCGGTAGAAGTCGCGCCGCTGCTGATCCATGGCCGGGTTGTTCTCCCAGGCCTCGGGGATCATCATCAGCACCGCGTGCGGCAGGCTGCGTCCGCCCAGGTGCAGCAGCTCGAGCACCTCGTCGAACGACGCCGAGTCGCTCATCTCCGGCGCGTTGATCGGGAACAGCCGCGACAGGTCGCCCGGAATGAGATCCGACTCGAGCAGCGCCTCGCGGGTGCGCATCCAGTTGCGGTTGCCGCGGATCGTGTTGATCTCGCCGTTGTGCGCGATGTAGCGGTACGGGTGCGCGAGCGGCCACGACGGGAACGTGTTCGTCGAGAACCGGCTGTGCACCAGGCCGATCGCGCTGACGAAACGCTCGTCGGTCAGGTCCGGGAAGACCTCGCCGAGCTGGTCGGTCGTGAGCATGCCCTTGTAGACCATCGTGCGGGTGCTCAGCGACGGGAAGTACAGCTCGACGCCCTCGTCGCGGGCGCGCCGCTCGGCGATCTTGCGGGTGGCGAAGGCCAGCCGCTCGAGGGCCATGCCCTCGGCGCCCGTGCTGCTCGACAGGAAGACCTGCCGGAACGCCGGCATCACGCTCTTCGCGGTGTGGCCGAGGCCGTCGGCGACGACCGGGACGTCGCGCCAGCCGAGCACGGTGAGGCCCTCGTCTGCAGCGATCGTCTCGACGATGCGCACGGCCGCGGCCGCCGCCTCGGCATCGGTCAGCGAGATCATCGCGGTGCCGGCGGCGTACTGCCCGACCGGCGGCAGGTCGAAGTCGACGACGGCGCGCAGGAACGCATCCGGCAGCTGCACGGTGATGCCGGCACCGTCGCCGGTGGTCGGCTCGGCACCCGCGGCGCCGCGGTGGTCGAGGTTGTGCAGGGCGGTGAGCGCCTGCTGCACGATCGTGTGGCTCTGGCGTCCGTGCAGGTCGGCCACGAACGCGACACCGCACGAGTCGGCCTCGAAACTCGGGTCGTAGAGACCCTGTGCCTCGGGCACGGCAGAGAAGGGGATCACACATACTCCCTGGGGACGGGCCGGTCGGCCCCTCTCGACAAGCTGGCGCGCGGGCCGCGACTCTGCGGCATCTCGCCTCGACCAGCCGACCGGGACGGCATCGGCCCGTACGAACGGTGCCAGTCTACAAGTCGCCGCGACGCACATCGGACCGACTGTTTCGCGCGCGTGTCCACATCGCCCGGTTGTCCACAGCCTCGTCCGCTGTCGCGGCGCCGTGACGGTGGCACACCGCACGCTCCGGCGGTGAGGTCCACACTGTCGACATGGGAGCGTTCATGGCCGCGCTGCACGATCCGACGCACATCTGGACGCCGGCCGACTTCGACGACCTGCCGCCCGAGTGGCAGTCGCGACGGCTCGAGATCGTCGACGGCGCGCTCGTCGTGAGCCCGTCGCCGGTGCCACTGCACCAATACGTCCTCAGTCGGCTCCTCGTCGCGCTGGCTGCTGCGACCCCGCCCGGGCTCGTGTCGGCGCCCGGGCCGGGGACGGCGTACCAACGGACGTACCGAGAGCCGGATCTGGTCGTCGCTGACAGCCGTGCGATGGCGGCCGACCACGGCAATCTCGACCCCACCACGGTGTTCCTCGCGGTCGAGATCGTGTCCCCGAGTTCACGCACGACGGATCGCATCACCAAGCGCGCCGAATACGCGTCGGTCGGCATCGCGAACTACTGGCGGGTCGAGCTCGAGCCGGACATCGCACTCACCGCGTCGGCGCTGCAGGACGGCGCCTATGTCGACCTCGGCACGTGGCGAAGGGGCGAGACCGCTCACCTGACCGCGCCGTTCGACGTGCGCTTGGACATCGAGGCACTCGTGCCCCCCATCAACGGCGCGCTCGAGCGTTAGAGCGCGGCGAGCGCCTGCTCGATGTCCCGGCGCAGGGGCGGCTCGATGGGGCCGCCGTCGCGTCCGGTGACGTAGAACGCGTCGACCACCGAGCCGGCGACCGACGACAGCCGGGCCGAGCGGATGTCGACGCCGCACCGCTCGAGGGCCGCGGTGATGCGGAACAGCAGGCCGATCTCGTCCTCACCGCGGTACTCGAGCACGGTGGCGTCGGTGGCGTCGTCGAACCACAGCACGGAGGGACGTCGCTTCGGCGCGTCGTCCGGGCGTCGTGAGTAGGTGCGTTCCTTCTCGCGGAGCTTGTCGGCCAGCCCGAGGCGGCCCTCGAGCGCGCGCGCGAGATCGTTGCGCATCAGCGTCGGGTCGGGCAGCCGGCCGAACCGCGGCTCGACCACGAACCGGTTCACCGCCATGCCGTCGTGCGTGCGGATGGACGCCTCGCGCACGTCGAGCGAGTGCAGCGCCAGCACGCCGGCCGTGCGGTACAGCACGCCGACAGAGTCGGGCGCGGCCACGAGCACCTCGCTCACGGCATCGTGCTCGGCGAGGCGGATGGCCAGCTCGCGCTGCTCGGCGAGGGCCCGACGTTCGTCGTCGAGGGGCGGCACCGGCGGTGGCGGCTGCTCGCCCTGCAGCACGGCACGGGTGCGAGCGACGAGCTGGGCGATGAGCCCGGCCTTCCAGTCGCTCCATGCCGCCGGGCTCGTCGCGGCCGCGTCGGCCCGGGCGAGGGCGTGCAGCAGCGCCAGCAGCTCGGCCGAGCCGTCGACCGAGGTCGCGACGATCTCGATCGTGCGCGGGTCGTCGATGTCGCGGCGGGTGGCGGTGTTCGGCAGCAGCAGGTGGTGGCGCACGAGCCCGACGACCAGCTCGAGGTCGCGCCCGGTGAAGCCCATCCGCTCGGCGATCGGACGCGCCCGGTCGGCGCCGGTGACCGAGTGGTCGCCGCCCGGGTAGCCCTTGCCGATGTCGTGCAGCAGGCAGCCCACCAGCAGCACGTCGGGCCGGGCCGGCGTCTCGTCGAGCGCGGCCGCCATGGCCGCCGTCTCGAGCAGGTGCCGGTCGACGGTGTAGCGGTGGATGGGGTCGTGCTGCGCGCGGAAGCGCACGGACTCCCATTCGGGGATCAGCCGGACGAGCAGGCCGGCGTCGTCGAGCGCCTCGAGCACGGTGACGCCGGCGCGGCCGGTGGCGAGGGTCGACACGAGGTCGTCGAGCACCGCCCTCGGCCACGGCGTCGGCAGCGGGCCCGACTCGGCGGCGAGCCGTTCGAGGGTGAACGGCGCGATCGGCAGGTCGTGCTCGGCCGACGCGCGCGCGACGCGGAGCACCAGCCCGGTGTCCGCCCACGGGTCCGCGTCACGGGCGAGCACCACCTCGCCGTCCTGCGCGACGACGTTCCTGGCCAGGCCCACGCGTTCGGGGCCGGTCGGCCGCCCGCGCAGCAGCCGGAACCGCGGCCGCGCGGCCGCGCTCTGCGCCTCGACCCGCCGCCACGACAGGTCGAGCGCGTGCGCGACCACGCGGGCCGCCTCGTTGATGCGGCGCAGCAGCACGTCGCGGGCATCGCCGGTCTCGTCGTGCTCGATGCCGAGTGCGGCGGCGACGGCGTCGTGCTCCTGCTTGCGCAGCACGTCCTCGGCCCGACCGGTCACGCGCTGCAGTTCGCCGCGCACGTCGAGCAGCACGGGGTACTGCTCGCGCACGCGGACCGGGAAGTCGACGAGCTGCGCCGCGGCCAGCGCGTGCACCGCCTGCGCGTCGCGCAGGCCACCACGCGACTCCTTGATGTTGGGCTCGAGCAGGAACGCGGCCTCCCCCGCGATCGCCCAGCGCGCCTGCGACAGCTCGCGCATCTCGGGCAGTCGCCTCGCTGCGGTGGCGCGCCAGAGTTCGAGCACGCCCGACCGCACGCGTCCGGTCAGGCCCGCATCGCCGCTGATGTGGCGGATGTCGAGCAGGCCGAGCAGCGCCTTGAGGTCGTCCTTGGCCACCGCGACCGCCTGCTCGGGCGTGCGCACCGAGTGGTCGAGCCCGATCCGTGCGTCCCAGATCGGGTACCAGATGCGGTCGGCGAGCTCCCCCAGGCCGTCGACGTCGCCGTCGTGCAGCAGCACCAGGTCGAGGTCGCCGAACGGCGCCGGCTCCTTGCGTCCGAGACCGCCGACGGCGACCAGCGCGACGCCCGGTGGCAGCTCGACCACCTGCTGCAGCCAGCCGTCGTAGGCCTCGGTCAGGGCCTCGCGGAGGCCGGACGCGACGAGTCCGGGGGGGGGGGGGAAACCCGCCCCGCCCACGAGGAAAAAGAAATATATAAGGGGCCCCCCGGAAACGTGGAAAATAGTGTGTGGTTTGATTTAGTGGGGTGTATAT
>NZ_JBQCEE010000162.1:0-4418 GCF_051960575.1 Jatrophihabitans sp. | reverse complement strand
GACGGTGCTCGCCCCACCGAGGCCGCCTGGCCCGCCGGCACCGCCTGCCCCGCCCCGGCCCTGGCCGCCGGCCGTGCCCGCGGTGCCGGTGGTGCCGGTGGTGCCGCCGAAGCCGCCCGGGAGACCGCCCGCGGTACCCGTCGGCCGGGTGCCACCGCCGGGCGCGCCGCCGGCGAAGCCGCCCGGACGCCCGCCGCCGAACCCGCCGAACCCGGCCGACGTGGCCGGCCCCGCGGTCGGCAGGGCACCCGAGTGCGCGGTCGAGGCGGTCTGGACGGCGTAGGCCGTGGGGCCGGCGAGCAGCGTGACGACGACGGCCACTGCCACCAGCCATCCGCGCGCACGGGCGGAGAGGACCAGGCCGGTCGCGAGGACGCCCGCGCCGAGCACGAGCCAGCGCAGCTCGGGGTGCCACGAGGCGCGGCCGAGCAGGTCGACCGTCCAGAGCGCGGTCACCGCGACGAGCGCGGCGAGCAGCCACCGGGCGCCGTCGTGCGCCCGGTTCCGCCAGAGCTCGGTGACGCCGAGACCGACGAGCGCGGCGATCGCCGGGGCCAGCGCGACCGTGTAGTACGCGTGGATGATCCCGCTCGCGAAGCTGAGGACGAGGCCGGTGACGAGCAGCCAGCCGCCCCAGACGAGCAGGCTCGCCCGCAGCCGGTCGGTGCGCGGCCGGTGCCACGTCAGCCATCCGAGTGGGACGGCGGCGAGCAGGGCGGCGGGCAGCAGCCAGGCGATCTGGCCGCCCATCTCGCTGCCGAACAGGCGGGTGAGCCCGGTCCGCCCGGACGAGAAGCCGCCCGTGCCGCCGCCGACGGCGCCGTTGTTGTCGCCTCCGGTGAGCCGCCCGAGGCCGTTGTAGCCGAGGACCAGTTCGAGGATCGAGTCGTGGTTCGTGCCGCCGATGTACGGACGCGACCCGGCCGGCCACAGCTCGACCAGCGCGACCCACCACCCCGCGGCAGCGACCATCGCCGCCCCGGCGACGAGCAGGTCGCGCACCCGCGTGCGCAGCGCCACCGGCGCGGCGACGAGGTATGCGGCGGCGAAGCCGGGGACGACCAGCAGGCCCTGCAGCATCTTGGTCAGGAAGGCGAGACCGAGCAGCGCGCCCGCCGTCGCCAGCCACCGCAGGCGACCGGCCTCGACCGCCCGCACCGTCGCGTACGCCGCGGCCGTCATCAGCAGCACGAGCAGCGCGTCGGGGTTGTCGTAGCGGAACATGAGCGCGGCGACCGGCGTGGTGGCCAGGGCCGCGCCTGCGAGCAGCCCCGCCGTCGGACCGCTGATCCGCCTGACCGCGGCGTACAGCACGGCCACCGCGGCGACGCCCTCGAGCGCCTGCGGCACCAGCACGGCCCACGAGTTGACGCCGAAGAGCTTCACCGACACGTCCATGACCCAGAGGGCGGCCGGCGGCTTGTCGACGGTGATGAAGTCGGACGCGTCCAGTGAGCCGAACAGGAAGGCGGTCCAGCTGCGGCTGCCCGCCTGCGCCGCCGCGGCGTAGAACTGGTTCGCCCACCCCGATGCCGAGAGGCCGACGAGGTAGAGGGCGGCGGTGCCGAGCAGCAACGTCCAACAGCCGAGCCGGTGTCCCTGAGCCGCCGTGCGCCGGCGCCCCGGCGTCGCCGCCGGGGTCGCCGTCACAACATGTGTGGAGCTCATGACGGCTGTCATGACGTCGCCTGCGACAGGTCGTACACGGTCTGCCCGCCGACGGTGGTGGCCTTGTAGTGCGACGCCACCCACGTCGCGATCGCGCTGCCGGCCGAACCGCCGCCCGGACCGCCACCGAAGCCGCCGGTGCCGCTGCCGATGAAGTAGGCGACCTTGCCCGCCTTCACCCAGGCCTCGAACTGCGCGAGCGTCGGGGCGTCGTCGCCACCGTTGAAGCCGCCGATGCTGATCACGGCCTTCCCGGACGCGAGCTCGAGCGCCCCGGCCGACTGCGAACCGACCGCGGCTGCTGCCCAGGTGGTCGTGGTCTTCTTCAGCAGGGCGACGAGGGCGCTGCTGGTGCTCGTGCCGCCGCCACCGCCTCGGGCGGACTGCGCCCCGCTCGGCAGCGAGCCGGTCGGCCGCGAGCCGCTGCCGGGAAGGCCGCCGGTCGGCAGCGAGCCGGACATCCCGCCGGGGAACCCGTCCGGGAGTCCGCCGCTCGGCAGCTCGCCGGTCGGTAGGCCGCTGCCGCCGAGGCGTCGGGCGCCGCCCGACCCGCTCGGGCCGAAGCCACCGGCACCGCCCGGGCCGAACCCACCGGCCACGGTCGGGCCCGCCGACGGCGTGCTGCCGGTGTGGGCGGTCGAGGCCGTGTTGAGGGCGTAGGCGCTCGAGCCGCCGGCGACGGCCACGGTGCCCGCGATCGCTACGACCAGGGCCGCGCGCCGGAACGCCGGCGCGAGCAGTGCGAGCACCGCGACGGCCGCGGCGACGAGCACGAGCCACACGAGCCAGCCGTGCCACGACGGTGTGCGGTGCAGCAGCACGGCGGCGGTGATGCCGGCCGCGGCGACGCCGAGTGCGAGCCCGCCCCGTGCG
Source organism: Jatrophihabitans sp. (assembly GCF_051960575.1). Taxonomy (GTDB): domain Bacteria; phylum Actinomycetota; class Actinomycetes; order Mycobacteriales; family Jatrophihabitantaceae; genus JBQCEE01. Next base: position 1,877 of record NZ_JBQCEE010000162.1, on the reverse strand, counting down.
ACGGCGTCGGCGCGCGACCGCCACAGCGTCACCGCGCCGATGCCGACCAGCGCAGCGATCGCGGGGGCCAGCTCGACCGTGTAGTACGGGTGGATGATGCCGCTCGCGTAGCTCAGCACCGCGCCGGTGACGAGCAGCCAGCCGCCCCAGAGCAGCACGGCGGCGCGCAGCCGGTCGGTGCGCGGCGCGCGGCGTCCGACGTATGCGAGCGCGGCGATCGCGACGAGCGCGGTCGGCAGCAGCCAGGCGATCTGGCCGCCCATCTGGGCGTCGAACAGTCGGGTGAGGCCGGTGCTGCCGCTGAAGCTGCCACCGGGGCCGCCACCCGCGCCACCGGACGACCCGCCGGTGATGCGGCTCAGCCCGTTGTAGCCGAAGGCCAGACCGAGCGCGGTGTTGTCGCCCGAGCCGCCGATGTACGGACGATCCGACGCCGGCGTCAGGTCGACGGCGAGCACCCACCACCCGGCGCCGACGACGACCGCGACGCCTGCCGCGAGCAGGTGCGCGACACGGCGGCCGAGCGTGGTCGGTGCGGCGACGAGGTAGGCGAGCCCGAGCGCAGGCAGCACGGTGAACGGCTGGAGGCCCTTGGCGAGGAACGACAGACCCATGACCGCGCCCGCGCCGACGAGCCAGCGCAGCGACGCCACCTCGATCGCCCGCGTGACGCAGTAGGCGGCAGCGACGATCAGCAGGGTCATCGCGGCGTCCGGGTTGTTGAACCGGAACATCAGCACCGCCACCGGCGTGAGCGCGAGCACCGCGCCGGCGACGAGGCCGGCCCAGTGCCCCGACCACCGCTTCACGGTCGCGTACAGCAACGCCACGGTCGCGACGCCCTCGAGCGCCTGCGGCACCAGCATCGACCAGGAGTTGAAGCCGAACAGGCGGCCAGACAGCTCCATCGGCCAGAGCGACAGCGGCGGCTTGTCGACGGTGATCGCGTTGCCCGAGTCGAACGAGCCGAAGAAGAACGCCTTCCAGCTCTGCGTGCCCGCCTGCACGGCGGCGGCGTAGAACTCGTTGGCGTAGCCCGAGGCGCCGAGGCCCGACAGGTAGAGCACGGCGGTGCCGACGAGCAGGGCGAGCAGCGAACCGCGCTCGCGTCGTCGGTGCGTGGCGCCGGCCCGTTCGGCGGGCGCGACGAGGGGCGGCGCCGCGGCGACGCCGGGGATCGGGGTGGCGGTGGTGGTCATGCGACGGACTCCTCGGACGGGCGGTCGGTGCGGCGGGCGAAGACCCAGCGGCGGAACAGGACGAAGCGCAGGACGGTCGCGGCGAGGTTGGCGACGACCAGCACCGCGACCTCGACCACGCGCGGCGGGTGCGACGTGATCGCGGTCAGCCCGGCGAGCGCGCCACTGGTGAGCGCGAGGCCGAGCAGGAAGACGATGAGGCCCTGCAGGTGGTGGCGGGCAGCGGGGCCGCCGCGGACACCGAAGGTGAACCGGCGGTGCGCGGCCGTGTTGGCGACGGCGGTGGCGAGCAGGGCGAACAGGTTCGCCCCCTGCGCGCCCATCGCCGGCCGGCCGAGCAGGAACAGCAGCAGGTAGGCGAGCGTGCTCAACCCGCCGATGACAGCAAACCGCAGCGCCTGCCGGGCGAGTCCGGGCGCGACGCCGGGCATGCCGACCGCACCGCGGCCGAGTTCGGCGCGCAGGTCGGCCAGCGGGATGCGTCCGGTCATCAGCGAGCGGGCCAGCCGCGCGACGCCTCGCAGATCGTCCTTGGCCGTCTGCACGATGTCGACCCGGCTGTCGAGGTCGTCGATCCAGTCGACCGGCACCTCGGCGATGCGCAGCCCGGCCCGCTCGGCGAGCACGAGCAACTCGGTGTCGAAGAACCAGGCGGTGTCCTGGACGTGGGGCAGCAGC
>NZ_JBQCEE010000161.1:0-25913 GCF_051960575.1 Jatrophihabitans sp. | reverse complement strand
TTTGTTTGGGGTCAATCTTGCATACAACCGATAAAAAAAATAGGGCGGGGCGCGGCGCCGCCCCCCCGCGGCCGCACGCGGTCACGCACCGCAAGCTGACCCGCGACTGACGTGGCCGGGCCGCTGCCGGTCGGCGAGCCGGACGCGTCCGGGCTGCTCGACGTCGGCGACGGGCACCAGGTCTACTGGGAGACGGTCGGCGACCCCGCGGGGCCGCCGGCGGTGTTCCTGCACGGCGGCCCAGGCAGCGGCTGCTCGGTGAACCAGCGGCGGCTGTTCACGCCGGACGGGTACCGCGGCGTGCTGTTCGACCAGCGCGGGTGCGGGCGCAGTCGACCGCACGTCGCCGACCACGACACCGCGCTCGACGCCAACACCACCGACCACCTCGTCGCCGACATCGAGGCGCTGCGCGAGCACCTCGGCATCGAGCGGTGGCTGGTCTGGGGTGGCTCGTGGGGCGTGACCCTCGCGCTCGCCTACGCCGAACGGTTCCCCGAGCGGGTCACCGCGATGGTGCTCGTCGCGATCACCAACACCACGCCGGCCGAGATCGACTGGCTCTACGGCGGGCTCGGCCGCTTCTTCCCCGCCGAGTGGGCGGCGTTCCGCGCGCACGTCGGCGCCGGGCCGGACGCGTCCGGCACCGACCTGGCCCGCGCCTACGACCGGCTGCTTGATGACGCCGACCCGGCCGTGCGGCAGGCCGCCGCGCACGCCTGGTGCACCTGGGAGGACGCCGTCGTCGCGCTCGACGCCGACCGGCGCCCGCGACCGCGCGAGCCACGCGCAGCGCTGGCCTTCGCCCGGCTCTGCGCCCACTACTTCTCGCGGCACGGCTTCCTGCCCGACGGCTCGCTGCTCGCCGGTGCCGGCCGGCTCACCGGCATCCCTGCCGTGCTCGTCCACGGCCGCCTCGACCTCACCGCACCACTGGCCACTGCCTGGGCGCTCGCGCAGGCCTGGCCGGACGCGGAGCTGCAGGTAATCGACGGCGCCGGCCACGCGACCGGACCGGGGATGCATGAGGCCATCGCCGCCGCGATGCGCCGCTTCCGGGGCTGACCCCGGCGTCGACCTACTGACACCGGCTGGTCCGACTGGGCTCCGGGCGGCGCCACACAGCCCACACCGGGCCGGTCGGCCTCCGTCGACGGCCGGCGGAGGTGGGACGATCACCCGCGTGAGCCGGTTCGTGCACGAGGTGCCCATGCGGTGGTCCGACATGGACGCCTACCGGCACGTCAACAACAGCGCCTACCTCGCCTACCTCGAGCAGGCCCGCGTCGCGATGTTCTTCGACCGGCACACCGGCTTCGAGGGCGGCACGATCATCGCCCGCCACGAGATCGACTACCTGCGTCCGGTCGTCTACCACCCCGAGCCGCTGCGGGTCGAGGCGTGGATCGAGCGGATCCGCGGCGCCGGCTTCACGGTGCGGTACGAGGTGAAGGACGGCGGTGTGATCGCCGCCCGCGCGCTCACCCTCTGTGTCACCTACGACTTCGCCAACGACCGGCCGCGCCGCCTCACCGACGAGGAACGCGACGTGCTGCGCAGCTTCGGCGACGACGGGTCGCCGTGAACCGCGCCGGCGTGCTCGCCGTCCCGCGCGACCTGCTCGACGAGCTGGCACCGGCGCTGCGCCGCGCGGCGACCCTGGACGCCGCGGCGCTGGTGCGCGTGCGGTGCGACGGCCACACCGTGACGGCGCTGCTGCGGCTGCCGTTCGACGTGCTCGTTGCGCGCACCCTGCGGGCCGAACTTCCCGCCCTCGACAGCACCGTGCGGGCCGCCGAGCTGCTCGACTGGCTCGACGGCACCCGCGCCGAGCCGCCCGAGCCGCGCGACGTCGACTGGCGCGCCGGCCTGCCGCCGCAGCGGGGGTGGCGGCACGTCGAGACGGTGCCGGACGACGTGCTGCGCCCGCTCGTCCGCTCGGGCGCCCTCGCGCTGAAGGACGCGGCAGCGCGTGAGGGCGTGCCGGGGGCGCAGCCGCGCGCCGAGGTCGCAGACGCGCTGCTCGACGCCGTCGTGCTCAGCGCGACGTCCGACGACGCCACCGCCGAGGTCACCCTGCGGACCGTGAGTGCGCTGCTGCGCATGGGCTTCCTGCCCCGCGGCGGCCACGCGCACATCGACGTCAGCGGCCGGTGGACGCGCCTGGCCGCCGAGTACGGCTCGGTCTACGCCGAGCGTGCCGGCGGCCTCGGCCTGCTCTGACCACGCCGGCGGGTCGAGCGCGTCGACCCGCCGGGCATGCCGCGCCGAAGCCTGCCGCGTGACCACGCCGGCGGGTCGAGCGGATCGGCTCAGCGTGCCGTACGCACCCACACCGCGGTGTCCGGCGGCAGCGAGCCGCCGTCGACCGGCCCGGACGCGAGCAGCACCTCGCCGGCCGGCAGCGCGACCGCCTGCGTGCCGGCGTTGACGAGCACCGTGACGTCACCTCGGCGGTAGGCCAGGCAGTCGGCCGGCGCGTCGGCCCAGGCGAAGTCCGCCGTTGCGAACGAGCGCCGCAGCCGCAGCGCCGCGCGGTACAGCTCGAGCGTCGACCCGGCCCGCCCGTCCTGCGCCTCGACGGTGCACGGACCCCAGCCGGCCGGCATCGGCAGCCAGGTGTCGGCGGTGCTCGAGAAGCCGTAGGGCGGCTCGTCGCCCGACCAGGGGATCGGCACGCGCTCGCCGTCGCGGCCGCGGTCGGTGTGGTGGCTGCGCTCCCAGGTCGGGTCCTGCAGCGCGTCGTCGGGCAGCTCGACGTTCGTCAGCCCGAGCTCCTCGCCCTCGAACACGAACGCGGTGCCAGGCAGCGACAGAATCACGAGCGCACCGGCCCGCGCGCGGGCGAGCGACCCGTACCGCGTGGCGACGCGGTCGACGTCGTGGTTCGACAGCACCCACGTCGACGTCGCGCCCACGGGGGCGAGGGCGGCGAACGAGTGCTCGATCGCCGCGCGGAACTGCTCGGCGCTCCACGGCCGTTGCAGGAACTCGAAGTTGAAGGCCAGGTTGAACTCGTCCGGACGCACGTAGCGGGCGAGCCGCTCGGGCGCGACCCAGGCCTCGCCGACGGCCATGCGGTCGCCGGGGTACGAGTCGAGCACGCGCCGCATGAGCCGGTGGTACTGGTGCACGCCGTCGCGGTCCCACCGCACGTCGCCCGCGTGGGCGAGGTCGGCACCCGAGGTCAGGTGCGAGACCACCTCCGGCGCGAGGTCGGGCAGGCCCGGCTCCTTGGCCAGGCTGTTGGCGACGTCGACGCGGAAGCCGTCGACGCCGCGGTCGAGCCAGAAGCGCAGGATGCGCTCGTACTCGGCCGGCACGTCCGGGTGCTCCCAGTTCAGGTCCGGCTGCTCGGGCGCGAACAGGTGCAGATACCACGACCCGTCCGCCACCCGCGTCCAGGCGGGGCCGCCGAACGCCGACGGCCAGTTGTTCGGCGGCTGGTCACCGTCCGGCCCGCGGCCGGGCCGGAAGATGAAGCGGTCGCGCCTCGCGGGGTCGCGCAGCGCCTCCTGGAACCACGGGTGCTGGTCGGACACGTGGTTCGGCACGACGTCGACGGTGACGCGGATGCCGAGAGCGTGCGCGTCGGCGAGGAGAGCGTCGAAGTCGTCGAGCGTGCCGAACACCGGGTCGACGTCGCACGGGTCGGCGACGTCGTAGCCCGCGTCGACCATCGGCGAGCGATAGAACGGCGAGAGCCAGACGGCGTCGACGCCGAGGTCGCGCAGATACGGCAGGCGGGTGCGCGCGCCCGGCAGGTCGCCGACGCCGTCGCCGTTCGCGTCGGCGAAGCTGCGCGGATAGATCTGGTAGAAGACGGCGGTGGCCCACCACGGCCTCGCCGACAACGGCTGGTCGGACGGCTCCGCCGGGGCGGTGGCCGGGTGCTCGAGGTCGTCGGCGCGGCCGACCGGGTCGATGCTCATGCGTTCGCTGCTGGCGCGGTCACGGCATCTGCCTACCCGGTCGGCGCCGCCCCGTGGCAGGCGGGGGTCGCGTCAGCCGGGCGTGTTGCGCAGCGCGTCCGCCGCGTTGACCAGGTACTGCCAGAGCGTGTCGCGCTGGTCGGCCGGCAGCTCGAGGGTGTCGAGCGCGGCGCGCATGTGGCCCAGCCACGCGTCCCGGGCGGCCTCGTTGATCGCGAACGGGGCGTGCCGCATGCGCAGCCGCGGATGTCCCCGGGTCTGCGAGTAGGTCGTCGGACCACCCCAGTACTGGATCAGGAAGAGCGTGAGCCGGTCGGCGGCCGGGCCGAGGTCGTCCTCGGGGTAGAGGCTGCGCAGGTACGGGTCGGACGCGACACCGGCGTAGAACGCGCCGACCAAGCGGCGGAACGTCGGCTCGCCGCCGATCGCCTCGTAGAACGACTGTTCCTCGTCCCGTAACCCGCCCACGCCGCCATTGTTCCAGCGGCACCTCTAGGTTCGGACGATGGACTACGACGTGATCGTGCTCGGCCTGGGCCCGGGCGGCGAAGAGGTGGCCGAGCGGCTGGCCGAGGCGGGGCAGCGCGTGCTGGGCGTCGACCCGCACCTGGTCGGCGGCGAGTGCCCGTACTACGGCTGCATCCCGTCGAAGATGATGCTGCGCGCCGCCGGGCTGCTCGCCGAGGCGCGGCGCGTCGACGGCATGGCCGGGCACGCCGAGGTGACGCCCGACTACGCGCCGGTCGCGAAGCGCATCCGCGACGAGGCCACCGATGACTGGGACGACAAGGTCGCCGTCGACCGGCTGCGCGGCGCGGGTGCGGACTTCGAGCGCGCGGCGGGCCGACTCGCCGGACGTGACGCCGACGGCCGGCTGCAGGTGCGGGTGGGGGAGACCGTGCACACCGCGGCCCGCGTCGTCGTCGCGACCGGCACCGCGCCGGCGATCCCGCCGATCGCCGGGCTGCGCGAGCTGCGTGAGCAGGGCACCGGCACCGGCAAGGTGGTCTGGACGAACCGCGAGATCGTGCAGGCCGAGCAGCCGCCCGCGTCCCTCGTGATCATCGGCGGCGGCGCGATCGGCTGCGAGCAGGCGCAGGTGTTCGCCCGGTTCGGCACCGCGGTCACCGTGGTCGAGGCCGCGCCGCGCATCCTCATGCCCGAGGAGCCCGAGGCGTCGGCGGCGATCGCCGAGGTGTTCCGGCGCGAGGGGATCACCGTGCGCGAGGGCGTCGGTGTCGCCTCGGTCGAGGCGGGTGGCGTCGGTGCGGTCGTGCGGCTGGCCGACGGCACGGCGATCGAGGCCGAGCGGGTGCTCGTCGCGGCCGGACGGGCGCCGAACCTGCCCGACGTCGGTCTCGACACGGTCGGGCTCGACGCGGGCGCGAAGTCGCTCGCGATCGACGAGCACATGCAGGTGCAGGGTGCCGACGGCGCCGTCGACGGCCTCTACGCCGTCGGCGACATCACCGGACGCGGCGCCTTCACCCACGTCGCCGTGTGGCAGGCCCGCGCCCTGATCGACGAGTGGCTCGGCCGCGAGTCGGGCTACGGCGGCTACCACGGGCTCGCGTGGGCGACGTTCACCGACCCGGAGGTCGGTCGGGTGGGCATGACCGAGCAGCAGGCGCGCGACGCGGGGCTGACGGTGCGCACGGGTGGCGAGCAGATCTCGGCGAGCTCGCGCGGGTGGATCCACGGGCCCGGCAACGACGGCTTCGTCAAGCTCGTCGAGGACGCCGACCGCGGCGTGCTCGTCGGCGCCACGGTGGTCGCGCCGTACGGCGGCGAGATCCTCGGCCTGCTGACCCTCGCCGTGCACGCGGAGGTGCCGACCCGCACGCTGCGGACGATGCACTACGCATTCCCGACCCTGCACCGGGCGGTCGGCGACGCGGTGCGCGCCCTGGCCTAGGTCGTCTTGTCCCCCGCAGCAGTCGTCTGCGGGCCTGCTGGATGCCTGGGGCGGGGGACAAGCGGTCGTCAGGCGGGGACGGACTCCGGCTCGGCGGGGATGTCGAGGCGGTCGAGCCGGGCGCGGATGCGCTGCCGCAGCTCGCGGGCGACCCGCCACTGCTCGAGCGGCCGCACCCGGGCCACGACGCGGATCGTCGTCGAGTCCAGCGTGAGCGCCTCGACGCCCTGCACCTCGGGCTCGGCGAGGAACAGCTCGCTCCAGCCCTCCTCGGCCGACATGGTGTGCGCGACGTCGCGCATCGCCGCCGACGCGCGGGCGACGTCCGCGGCTGCAGCGATCGGGACGTCGAGGACGACCTGGGCGAAGCCCTGGCTCTTGTTGCCGACCCGCACGACCTCGCCGTTGCGGACGTACCAGACGGTGCCGTTCACGTCGCGCAGGCGGGTGGTGCGCAGCCCGACCGCCTCGACGGTGCCGGTGGCCTTCTCGAAGTCGATCACGTCGCCGACGCCGTACTGGTCCTCCATGATCATGAAGATGCCGGCGAGCAGGTCCTTGATGATGTTCTGCGCGCCGAACGCGACCGCGACGCCGATGATGGACGAGCCGGCGAGGAACGGCGCGACATCGATGCCGACCTCGCTCAGCACGGTCACGAACGCGATCATGAAGATCACGAACGAGACGCCCGAGCGCAGGATGGACGCGACCGCCGCCGCCCGTTGCGCGCGGCGTTCGTGCAGGCGTCCGGACTCGGCGAACAGATTCGTCGCGAACGACTGGTGCCGCAACCGGCGCAGCACGGGCGGCACGCCGCCCTGCTCGACCGGCCGCACCATCCGGTTGATCATCCGGTGCAGCAGCGCCCGCACCACGAACGCGACGACGAGCACGATCAGGATGCGCGCGGGGATCTCGATGATCCACCGGCTGTGCTGTTCGAGGTACTGCGGCAACGAGGTCGTGGTGGGGCGGTCGGGCTTGATCACGGGCGTCCACCCTGCCATCCGCGGCACGCCGAGGCGTGCAACGACGCGAAAGAGTGTGCGTTCCGTCGCCCCGTCGGGTTCACTGGGGTGGTTCGGAGGTTCATCGCATGGGCGCAGCACTGGTGCTCAACGCGACGTACGAACCCTTGTGCGTCGTGCCGCTGCGGCGCGCCGTCGTGCTCGTCCTGGCCGGCAAGGCGGTGGTCGTCGAGACGACCGACGACGTGATGCACTCGGCGTCGTTGATCGTGCCGGTGCCGACGGTCGTGCGGCTCGCCCGCTACGTCCGCGTGCCGTACCGGCGTGAGGTGCCGCTCACGCGGCGCGCCGTGCTCGAGCGTGACGCGCACATCTGCGTCTACTGCGGCGTGAAGGCCGACACGATCGACCATGTGCGGCCGCGGTCGCGGGGCGGTGCCCACATCTGGACGAACGTGGTCGCCGCCTGTGCCCGGTGCAACCACCGCAAGGGCGACCGGCTGCTGTCCGAGCTCGGCTGGCACCTCGCGACGCCGCCGCGCCAGCCGCCGGCGAGCCTGGCCCTGCTGCACGGGTGGTCGGCGCGCAATCCGACGTGGAGCCAGTACCTCGGGCTCGGCGGCCTGGGCGGTCTCGGCGGAGAGGGTGCTGAGGTGGTCGCGCCTGCCGTCTGAGCGGCGGCGCCGGTTCGCTAATCTGGGGTCAATCCCTGCGAAGCGAGGACGGGCATGACTGTCTGGCAGACCATCGGTGTGTTCGGGGGCATCCCCCTGGGCATCATCGCGCTCATCACCTTGGCGGTGTACGCCAAGGACCTGACCCGGTCGCCCAACCGCTACCGCCCGGGCAAGCCGTGGAACTTCGCGCCGGCGTGGTTCGTGCCGCACCCCGACGCCGTCGTCCAGACGGTGCCGACCAACCGCCAGCTCGAGGGCGTCGTCGCGTCCTCGACGACCGCCGTGGGAGGTGCCAGCGGTGAGTGGTGAGGTCGCGCTCCGCGGTCCGGAGCTCCAGTTCGGCCCCAAGGGCACGCACGACCCGAACGAGCCGTTCACGGCGACGCAGCTGACCCGCCTCGATGAGGCGCTCACGCTGTCCAGCCGCGAGACCGGTCTGGTCTTCTCGATCTACGTCGGTGAGCTGCAGGCGCCGACCCGGGGTCACGCCGAGGCGCTGTTCGAGCGGCTCAACGACAACTCGGTGCTGCTCGCCGTGTCGCCGGGCCAGCGGGCCCTGCACATCGTCACCGGCCCCGAGTCGTCGCAGCGCCTGCCGAACCGGGCCTGCGCCCTCGCCGCGCTCGCCATGCGGGCGTCGTTCGCCAACGGCGACCTCACCGGCGGCCTCGTCGCCGGCCTCCGCTCGCTGGCCGACTACGCGGGCAACACCAAGGCGCACTGACGTCGTTCAGTACGAAGCCCCGGTCCCGACGGACCGGGGCTTCGTCGTCGTGAGGCCCCGCGCGTCCCGCCGGATCTTCATGCCCTGGTCGGGTCAGGGGTTGCCTGCGGCATCACGATCCGGCTGAGGCCCGCGTCGTCAGCACATGCCGAGCAGGTGCTGCAGGTTGTTGCAGGTGGGGCTGGACGATCCGCCGCTCGGCGGTGGGGTGGTCGTCGAGCCGCCGCCGGACGGAGGCGTCGACGTCGTGCCCGACGAGGTGGGCGCGGGCGTGGTGCCGGTCGGGGCCGGGGTGCGGGTGGAGGTGGGCGCCGGCGCCGTCGAACCGCCGGTGGACGACCCGCCCGGGCGCGGCGCGCTGGAGCTGCCCGACTTCGACCCGGTCGTGCCGCCCTTGCTCGTGCCGCCCTGCTTGGTGCCCTTCTTGCCGCCCGAGCCGTCGACCGCGGTCGGGTCGCCGGGGTTGGCCGGAGGCACGTAGCCGGTGTCGACCACGGTGGGCAGCTGGCCCTTGGTGATGCCGACGATCGGGATGCCGGTCACCCGCAGACCGCGGTGGTAGGCGTCCGCGAGCGCGAGCACCTGCGCCAGGTAGGTCGAGTTGTGGTTGTAGGCGAGCACCGCCCGGGTCTGGCCCGCCGTGCCGCGCAGGTCGCCGCCGGCCGCGCACAGGTACCGGGCGGTGCCGAGGGCCGCGTCGTTGATGTTGAAGATGTCGGCCTTGCCGTCGCCGTTCGCGTCCGCGCCGTAGATCGACCAGGTCGACGGGATGAACTGCATCGGGCCGAGGGCGTGGGCGTAGACCGCGTCCCCGTCGAGCTCCAGCCCGTTGCCGGGGGCCGGGATGTAGTCCCAGTGCTTGCCGTCGAGCGCCGGGCCGATGATCTTCGGGGTCGAGACGCCGTCGTTGTGCAGCACGGCGCCGTTGAATGTGCCGTGATTCGACTCGACGCGGCCGATGGCGGCGATGAGCGACCAGTCGATGCCGCAACTCGGCTCGACGTTGGCCATGCGGGCCGCCGCGACGCGGTACGCGTTGAGCGCGACGCTCGGGATGCCGTTGGCCGCGAGGCCGCTGATGGCGGCGGGGTCGGCCGGCGCGGGGGCCGAGCGCCGCGGTGCGGTGCTGCCCTTCGCGCTGCCGTGCGGCGCTGCGGTCACCGGGTCGAGCGGCGGCGGCAGTTGGGCGACCGGTGCCGGCGTGTAGGCCGTCGTCGCCGCGACCCGGGCGGCGGCGGGGTGGTGCTTCGCGGCGGGCGACGACGCGACCGCGGCGACGCTGAAGAGCACGACGCCGGCCGCGATCGACCCGGCCGCGGTGCCACGGACGGCGCGCGGGTGCCGCTTCAGCCAGGCCGCGATGCCCGGCGCGGCGAGCGGCTCGTCCGCGACGGGCGCGAGCGCGGGGTCCGGCAGCCGCAGCGACGCGGGGTCGAGCAACACCGTCTCGCCCAGGATCAGTGGCGGCTGCTCGAGGATCGCCAGGGGGTCCGGCAGGACTCCCGGACGCGGGCGGGGGGCTTGCAGCACAGTGCGGGACGCACGGCGCAAACGCATGAGGAGCAACCCTTCGGCTGGGGTGACCGGCATGACGTCCAACGAATCGGCAACCCGTTGGTTACGTGTGAGTTACCGTCCACTTTGCCCGATTCTGCACCGCGTGTCACCGCCGGGTCAGCCGATCGGGCGCGGAGGGTGACGAATCCCCCGATCGGGTGACGGATCGCCCCGTCGCGTGACGGCGCGACACGCCATCACCCGCGCGTCCGATCCGTCACCGGACGCGGGATCCGTCACCGGATCCGAGATCCGTCACCCGGCGCACGGGTCAGCGGGTGGATGCGTCCCGGTCGACCGCACGGGCGGCGAGGGCGCGCAGCACGTCGGCCCGGCCCTCGGACACCAGCCGGCGCAGCGCCGACGGGTGGTCGCCGGCCAGGAAGGCGTCGGCCGCGGCCACGGTGTCCTGCGAGATCGTCGACGACCACGTCGGGAACAGCCCGACCACGACGTTCTGGGCGAGCTCGCTCGTGCGGCGCTGCCACACGTCGGCCACCTCGGCGAAGTACCGCTCGCGGTACGGCGCCACCAGGTCGCCCTGCGTCGGGTGCGTGAAGCCGCCGATCACCGCCGCCTGCATCGCGTTCGGCAGGGTGTCGTCGTCGACGGCGAGCCGCCACGCCTCGGCCTTGGCCTCCGGCGTCGGCTGCAGCGCCCGCGCGGTGGCGGCGTTGCGGCGTCCGGCCGCCGACGGGTCGCGCTCGAGCTCGGCCTCGATCTGCTCAAGCCCGAGCCGGCCGTGCGCCGACAGCGTCTGGACGACGGCCCAGCGCAGGTCGTGGTCGACCGCCAGCCCGACGGGCGTCGTCGAGCCGTCGAGCCAACCTGCGACGAGGTCGAGGTGCTCGTCGCTGCGGGCCGCGCCGAGCAGGGTGTGCGCCCACGCGAGCTGGTGGTCGGAGCCCGGCTCGGCGGCGTCGAGCGCCGTCCGCGCGGCGTCGGCCAGTGCCGCGTAGCCCTGCGGCGACCACTCGGGGTCGGCGTAGATCTCGAGCGCGCGCAGCGCCTGGCGGGTGAGCGACTGCAGCACGCCGATGTCGGTCTCGGCCGGGGCGCCGGCCACGACGAGGGCGACGTAGTCGCGCGTCGGCAGCTCGCCGTCGCGGGTCATGTCCCACGCCGACGACCAGAGCAGCGCCCGCGGCAGCGCGTCGGCGAGCTTGGCGATGCCGCCCTCGCGCAGCGTGCGCAGGCTGTGCTCGTCCAGGCGCAGCTTGCAGTAGGTGAGGTCGTCGTCGTTCACGAGCAGCAGCGCCGGCTGCCGCACGCCGACCAGTTCGGCGATCGGGGTGCGCTCGGCGGTCACGTCCAGCTCGATTCGCTTCGTGCGCACCAACGCGCCGTCCTGCTCGTCGTAGAGGCCGACGGCGAGGCGGTGCGGGCGGATCGTGTTCGTCGTCGCGACCTCGTCCGGCGCCGACTGGACGAGCTCGAAGGACGTGTACGCGCCGTCGGGGCCGACCTCGAACTCGGGACGGATCGTGTTGATGCCCGTCGTCTCGAGCCACGCCTTCGACCAGTCGCCGAGGTTGCGCCCCGACGACTGCTCGAGGTGCCGCAGCAGGTCGGCGAGGGTGGTGTTGCCGTACGCGTGCTCGGTGAAGTACGTGCGCAGGCCGGCGAGGAACGCGTCGACGCCGACGTACGCGCCGAGCTGCTTGAGCACCGAGGCGCCCTTGGCGTAGGTGATGCCGTCGAAGTTCACCTCGGCGGTCTGCACGTCCGGGGCGTCGGTGGCGATCGGGTGCGTCGAGGGCAGCTGGTCCTGCCGGTACGCCCACGTCTTCTCGACGTTGGCGAACGTCGCCCAGGCGTCCTTCCAGCGGGTGGCGCTCGTCTGGCAGAGCACGGACGCGTAGGTCGCGAACGACTCGTTGAGCCACAGGTCGTCCCACCAGCGCATGGTGACGAGGTCGCCGAACCACATGTGCGCCATCTCGTGCAGGATCGTCTCGGCGCGGCGCTCGTAGCGCGCGTCGGTGACCTTGCTGCGGAAGACGTAGTCCTCGCGGAAGGTCACGCACCCGGCGTTCTCCATCGCGCCGGCGTTGAACTCGGGCACGAAGAGCTGATCGTACTTGTCGAAGGCGTAGCGCACACCGAAGTTGGCGTGGAACCAGTCGAAGCCCTGCTTGGTGATGGTGAACAGCTCCTCGGCGTCGAGGTGCTCGGCGAGGGTCTTGCGGCACCACAGGCCGAGGTCGATGCCGTCGTGCCGGTCGGTGACGACGTGGTACGGCCCGGCGACGAGCGCGGTGATGTAGGGCGACATGCGCGCGGTCGTGGCGAAGTGCAGTGTGCGGCCCGCGGCGAGGTCGTCGGTCGACTCGACGCGGCCGTTCGACGCGACCTGCCAGTGGTCGGGGGCGGTGACGTGGAAGGTGAACTCGGCCTTGAGGTCCGGCTGGTCGAAGCAGGCGTACATGCGCTTGGCGTCGGCCGTCTCGAACTGCGAGTACAGGTACACCTCGCCGTCGAGCGGGTCGACGAAGCGGTGCAGGCCCTCGCCGGTGTTCGTGTAGAGCAGGTCGGCGTCGACGACCAGGGTGTTGTCGGCGGCGAGGCCGTGCAGCGCGATGCCGTCCTCCGGCTTGTAGCCGCTGACGTCGACCGGCTCGCCGTTCAGGGTGACGGCGTGGAAACGGTCGGCGATGACGTCGATGAAGGTGTCCGCTCCTGGCGTCGTGGCCGTGAACCGCACCGTCGTCGTCGACCGGAACGTGCGCTCCGACGGCTTGCCGCCGCCGTCGGTCAGGTCGAGCACGACGTCGTAGGACTCGACGCGCAGCAGCGCGGCGCGCTCGGTCGCGTCCTGGCGGGTCAGGTTGGGGACGGCCACGGGCTGATCACTCCTGGTGGGACGATGCTTGCTGGCTGGAACCGTTGCCCGGCGCGGTGCGAACGGGTCTGCTGACGAGTCTTACAGACGAGAGGAATCGACCGTGGCGACATTGCGCGTTGGCGACGAGGTGCCAGATTTCGAGCTGCCCGACCAGACCGGCACCCCGCGTCGGCTCTCGCAGCTGCTGCTCGGCGGCCCGGTCGTGCTGTTCTTCTACCCGGCCGCGATGACCGCCGGGTGCACCAAGGAGGCCTGCCACTTCCGCGACCTGGCCAAGGAGTTCGCGAACGCGCACGTGCAGCGGGTGGGGATCAGCGCCGACTCGGTCGAGAAGCAGAAGCAGTTCGCCGACACGCACTCGTTCGACTACCCGCTGCTGTCCGACAGCGAGGGCACGGTCGCGAAGATCTTCGGCGTCGCCCGCGGCAGCATCGGCAAGAAGCTCGGCGCGCCGGTGAAGCGGTGGACCTTCGCCATCGGCACCGACCGCAAGGTGGTCGCCGCGATCCACAGCGAGGTCAACATGAACACCCACGCCGACGAGGCGTTGAAGGCACTGACCGCGAAGGTCTGACATGGGTACGGTGGTTGACATGACCTCCACCGAAACCCGAGAGACCGTCGGCTTCTGGTTCGACCCGCTGTGCCCGTTCGCCTGGGTCACGTCGCGCTGGATCCTCGAGGTCGAGCAGCACCGCCCGCTCGACCTGAGCTTCCACGTCATGTCGCTCGCCGTGCTCAACGAGGGCCGCGACCTGCCCGAGGACTATCGCAAGATGATGGACGCGGCATGGGGCCCCGTGCGCGTCTGCATCGCCGCCGAGCAGCAGCACGGCAACGCGGTGCTGCGTGACCTCTACACCGCGCTCGGCACCAAGCGGCACAACGAGGGGCGCGAGCTCGACCGCGGCGTGATCAAGGAGGCGCTCACCGAGGTCGGGCTGCCGGCCTCGCTGGCCGACGCCGCCGACGACGCGAGCCTGGACGAGCCGCTGCGGAAGAGCCACCACGAGGGCATGGACCCCGTCGGCATGGACGTCGGCACCCCGGTCATCCGCATCGGCGACGTGTCCTTCTTCGGACCGGTCATCACCCGCATCCCGCGCGGCGAGGAAGCGCTGCAGATGTGGGACGGCGCGAAGCTGCTCGCGTCCAACCCGTACTTCTTCGAGCTCAAGCGCACCCGCACCGAGTCGCCGCGCTTCACCGACTGACGTGCGTCTGTTCCACCTCGTCGACCCGCGCGAGTGGGCGGCCGCGGTGACGGCGGGGCACTACGCCCCGCCGTCGCTGGCCGCCGAGGGGTTCGTGCACCTGTCGTTCGCCGAGCAGGTGGCCGGCTCGGCGAACACGCACTACCCGGCGGCCGCGCGCCTGGTGGCCGTCGAGTTCGACGACGCGTCGGTCGCCGCCGACCTGCGGGCCGAGGACAGCTACGGCTCGGGCACGGCGTTCCCGCACGTGTACGCGCCGCTCGACCCGTCGCTCGCCGTGGCCGTGCACCCGCTCGCCCGCGACGCGGGCGGCGCGTGGGTCTTCAGCGCCCCGGACCGAACCGGTCGCGCATCGAGGGATCGCTGAGCCACCACGGCTGGTCGCGGTCCGGCCGGTCGTCGTCGGCGCGGCGCCTGTCGCCGCGGGCGATCCGTTCGGCCTCGAGCACCGCGTCGACGGACGCAGCCTCCCGCGCGTCCGCCCGCAACCAGCGGCGGAACACGAGCAGCAGGAACGGCAGGTCGATGATCTCGGCCATGCACCAGACGATGTTGCCGGCGAGCTGCTGATCCTTGATCGGACGCGGGCTCCAGCCGTAGGTCGCGCGGTGGTCGAAGAAGCTCGTCACCAGCGTCGTGTGCAGCCGCAGGGCGATGCCGGGCACGGCGTCGAGCACCAGCTCGAAGGCGCCGATCGCCAGCGAGAGGCCGACGGCGAGCGAACCCGCTTCGTCCTCGGGGCCGACCAGCGGCAGCACCATCAGCGCGCCGACGACCACCAGGGCGAGCTGCAGGAGCCAGGCCACCGCGGTGTGCGCCACCGCCCACGCCGGCAGGGGGCCGAAGAAGAGCACGGCCGAGAGCACCGGGACGAGCGCCGGTCCCACGAGCGGGTTCGCGAGCACCCGCAGCGGCCGCGACTGCAGCGCCCGTGCCACCGGTGAGCCGGGCGGGGCGAGGTGCAGCAGCCCGCCGCCGAGCAGCAGCACCGGCACGACCAGCCACAGCAGCAGCTGCTGCGCCGTCCAGACCCAGAACAGGCCGTGCCGGTAGACCTCGAACCAGCCGCAGGTCAGCCAGACGAACAGCGCCAGACCGAGGCCGAAGGCGACCGACCGGCGCAGGGGCCACCGCCGGGCGCGACGCGCACCCGTCGTGTACAGGCCGGCGACGAGCACCGCGACCACGACGGCGACCGGCTGCACCGTCCAGTGCGATAGCAGACCACCCCAGCTCGGTGCGGGCAGCGCGGCGGTCATGACGCCATGGTCCCAGTTCTCGAGTGGCGCCGATCGGACATGTCGGTCAGAGTGATCGACGGCTCTGAAAGTGGAACCTGTTCTCGTCGTGTCCGGGAGACCCCTCATGCGCCTGCGCGCCCTGGCTGTCGCCGCCCTCGCCCCGTCGCTCGTGCTGGCGGCCACCCTCTCGGGCGGTGGCGGCGCCGGTGCAGCGACCGGTCCGGGCTATCGCGTCGGCGACTACGCCGACGGGCAGGCGATGAGCATCCTGCCGCCCGGCGAGAACGGCCTGGTCAACGCCGTCGACGCCCTGCTGTTCGAGACGACGGGGACGCGCCCCGCGAACAGCCAGGACCAGCTCGGCAAGTACGACACCCTGCTGCACGGGGCGCCGTCGCTCACCGACGCCGGGCTGTCGTCGTACTTCGACGACGAGTCGTTCGGCGTGCGCGACGCCGATGTCGTGCGCACCGAGCAGCCCGAGGCCGGCGTCACCGTCTACCGCGACAAGCAGGACGTGCCGCACGTCTACGCGAACACCGACCAGACCCTCGCGTTCGGCGCCGGCTACGTGCAGGCCGAGGACCGCCTGTTCCTCATGGACGTGCTGCGCCACTACGGCTCGGGCACGCTCGCGTCCTTCCTCGGCCCGTCGTGCAGCTACGAGCAGATGGACCACGACCAGCTGCTGCTCGCGCCGTACACCGCGGCCCAGGCGACCGCGCAGGTGGACGCGCTGCCCGCCGAGTACGGCGCGCAGGGCACGCTGGCGAAGTCGATGATCGAGAACTACGTGGCCGGCGTGAACGCCTACATCGCGAACACGCTGCTCGACCCGACCAAGCTGCCCGCCGACTACGCCGCGGCGCTGCCCGGCCTGCTGCCGACCCCGTGGACGGTGGCCGACGTCGTGTCGGTCGCCGGGCTCATCGGCGGCATCTTCGGCAAGGGCGGCGGCGCCGAACTCGCCAACGCCCAGCTGCTCGAGTACCTGCAGCAGAAGTTCGGCACGGCCGCCGGGCTCGCCGCGTTCCGGCAGTTCCGCACGGCGAACGACCCGCTCGCGCCGACGACGGCCGACACGACCTTCCCCTACGAGCAGCCGGGCACGATCGACCCGTCGACCACGGCGATGCCCGACTACCAGGCCCCGGTGACGGGTGGGCCGGTCGCGACGGTGGCGGGTTGTGCCGGCTCGTCGTCGACCTCGCCGATCCCCGCCGCCATCGTCGGCTCGCTCGCGCAGCTGCCGAAGCACATGTCCAATGCGCTCGTCGTCAACGGCGACCGTGCCGTCGGCGGCCACCCGATCGCGGTCTTCGGGCCGCAGGTCTCGTACTTCGCGCCGCAGATCCTGTCGCTGCTCGACCTGCACTCGCCCGACTACTCGGCCTACGGGGCGTCGTTCCCGGGCACCGGTCTGGTCGAGCTCGGCCGCGGCGCCGACTACGCGTGGTCGGCGACCTCGGCGGGCAGCGACCTCATCGACACCCGGCTCGAGCAGATCTGCAACCCGTCCGGTGGCGCGCCCGCCGCGCAGGGCACCTCGTACCTGTACGACGGGCAGTGCGTGCCGATGACCACCGAGCACTTCACCGAGCTCGCCCTGCCGAAGCCGACCGCGCTCGCGGCGCCGGCCACGCTCGACCACGTCATCCACCTGACCCGGCACGGCGTCGTGCAGGGGTGGACGACCTCGGGCGGCAAGCCGGTCGCGGTCGTGCGGCAGCGCTCGACCTACGGCCACGACGTCGACTCGGTGGTCGGCTTCCTCGGCTTCGGCCAGCCGGCGCGGACGCACGACGTCACGTCGTGGATGGCGAACGCGGCGCAGATCGACTTCACCTTCAACTGGTTCTACGTCGACGACCGCGACACCGGCTACTACGTCAGCGGCCTCGACCCGGTGCGGCCCCCGGGCGTCGACCCGGACCTGCCCGTCTGGGGCACCGGGAACGCCGAGTGGACGGGCTACCTGCCGGCGTCGCAGCACGTGCACGAGATCGACGCGCCGGGCGGCTTCTTCGTCAGCTGGAACAACAAGCCGGCGCCGGGCTTCGCGGCGGCCGACGACCAGTACGGCTACGGCCAGGTGTACCGCTCGACGCTGCTCGTCGACCAGCTCGAGGCCCGCCTCGCCGCCGGCCCGGTGACGCGCGCCCAGGTCGTGCAGGCGATGGAGGCGGCGGCCTCGCAGGACCTCGACGCCGTCACCGTGCTGCCGCTGCTGCTGCAGTACCTCCACGGACGTGAGGAGCCGGCCGGTGTGACCGCGATGCTGCAGCAGCTGTCGGGCTGGGTCGCGTCCGGCGCCCATCGCATCACCGCGACCGAGGGTGACGCGCAGTACGCGTCGGCGGCGGCGGTGGCGATCAGCGACGAGCTGATCCCCAACCTGATCCGGGCGCTGTTCGACGGCGTGCTCGCGGACGGCGGGGTGTCCGACAACGGCTACCCGGTGCTGCCGATGGCCTTCGTCGACCGGCCCAGCGACCACAAGGGCAGCTCGTACGACGGTGGCTGGGACGGCTACCTCGTCAGCACGCTGCAACAGCTGGTGGGGCAGCACCCGGTCGACGGGTTCGGCGGGGCCATCACGGCGCACGAGTGCGGTGGGGGACAGTCGACGTGCGCCGGCTCGATCGACGCGGCACTGCAGCGCACCTACGACGCGCTGGTCACCGCCAACGGGTCGTCCGACGTCGCGACGTGGACGGCCTCGACCGCCTCGAAGGCGGCCGGGCTGCCGATGCCGCAGTTCGACGCCATCCACTTCCAGGCGCTCGGGCTCATCGGCCAGCCGGCGATCGAGTGGCAGAACCGCCCGACCTTCCAGCAGGTCGTGCAGTTCCCGCGGCACCGGGCGCGGTAGCCGCGCACGCCACGCCGCCCGCCGGGCCGCTCGTCAGTGCGAGGCCGGCGGCGTCCAATTGCGGCGGACGAGCTGCACGTTCGCCTCGGCCCAGGCGAGGTCGTCGTCGGTCGGGCGGTTGACGTCGCGTCCGCGCAGGGCACCGTCGACGCCGAGCTGCGACGTGCCGGCGCCGACGAGGTCGCGCAGCGCGTGGTCGGGGTCGTTCGACCGTCGGCGGCCCCGTCTCGCCGTGTTCGGGGCGGGGTCGGCCGATCCGCCCGGTGGGCCCGCGACCGGTGTCGTCGCGGGTGGGGTGGGGGGTGCCGTCGCGGCCGGAGGCCGGCGGCGCCGCCGTCTGGCCGCGCCGCGTTCCTCCGGCGCCGAACCCGCTTCGGACACCGTCGCCTCAGCTCAGCGCGAGCATCTCGATGAGCGTGCGGGCGGCCTGCCCGCCGTCCTCGATCGCCATGGCGAGCGCCGTCGGCACGTCCAGGTCCTCGAGCAGCCGGGCGGGGATGGCGGCCGAGCCGCTGAGCGCGGCGTCGGGACGCGCCGCGGCGGCGTAGAGGTCGTCGAGCTCGGCCGCGGCGGCGTCCAGGGCGTCGCGCGACCAGTTCCACGGCTCGGCCCACGGCCGGTCGAGGATGAGCAGGCGCAGCGCGGCGGCCGGGTAGTCGGCGAGCAGGTCCTCGACCAGGACGAGGTTGCCGGTCGACTTCGCCATCTTCTCGCCGCCGACCATGACCGTGCCCGCGCGCAGCCAGGCGCGGGCGAACGGCATGACCCCGGTCGCGGCCTCGGCGAGTTCGGCCTCGGCCGCGTGGTGCGGGAAGGCGAGGTCGGCGCCGCCGCAGTGGATGTCGACCGACGGGCCGTAGAGCGCGAGCACCATCGCCGCGCACTCGGCGTGCCAGCCCGGGCGTCCCTTGCCCCACGGGCTCGGCCAGCTCACCTCGTCGTCGGCCGTCTCCTGCCACAGCACGACGTCGAGCGGGTCGTCCTTGTCCGGGTCGTCCGGGTGGTCGTGGTACTCCTCGGCCCGGGCGAGCGCCTCGGCGCGATCGATGCCGGCGCGCAGGTACGCGCTGCCCGTGCGCGCGTAGACGGTGCCGCCGCGCACGTACGCGCGCTCCTGGTCGAGCAGGGCGCTGGCCAGGGCGATGACGTGGCCGATGTGGTTGGCCGCGCTGGGCTGCAGGTCGGGCGTGCGCACCCGCAGCGTCGTCATGGTCGCCTCGAACGCCGCGCGCTGCAGGGTGGCCAGCATGGTCGGCGACTCGCCCCGGCGCCGGGCCTCGGCGAAGAGCACGTCGTCGACGTCGGTGATGTTGCGGGCGATGCTCACCGTGTGCCCGTGCCAGCTGAGCACGCGGTCGAGCGCGTCGGCCCACACGTAGGTCGCGGCGTGGCCGAGTTGCGTCACGGCGTACGGCGTGATGCCGCAGACGTACATGCGCACCCGGCCGACCATGGGCAGCAACCGGCCGCCGAGTTGCAGCCGCATCGGGGGACCGGTCAACCGCGACGTGTGCACGGGGCCATCCTGTCATCCCCGGCGGCACGGGCCGGGACGGTCACAACGGTGCCCGCGACCAGTCGATCACCATCGACACCGTCGCGACGTCGTCGTCGCCGTGCATCGCACCGCCGCTCGCCGCGAGCAGTGCCCGGTAGGCCTCGTTGTCGGCGCGGGCGAGCCCGGTGAAGCCGGTGATCCCGCACTCCTGGGCGCGGGTGGCCAGGGCCCACAGCAGTTCGCGGCCCACCCCGGCGCGTCGCCACCCCGGCGCCACGACCAGCCGCAGGATCGCGGTGTCGCCCTCATCGACCCGGGCGTACCGGGCCATGCCGACCGCCCGGCCCGCGTCGAAGGCCAGCAGCGTGAACCGGTGCACGTAGTCGGCCTCGACGACCTCGCGCACCCGCTCGGCCACCGACCGCTCGCTGGGCTCGGGCAGCGCCTGCGGATCGGTCGACAGCAGCGTCTCGGTCAGCAGCGTCGTGTCGGTCGGCAGCACCGGACGCACCAGGAGGCGACGTCCGTCGGGCAGCAGCATGGTCTGCCGGTACTCGGCGGGGTAGCCGTCGGGCACCGACCCGGGGGATGGGCGGCGACGCACGATGATCAGTCTCCTCCACCCGCTATCCTCGACAAGCACCGATTTCGGACGGTGCACCCGCGGGCGTAGCTCAATGGCAGAGTCTCAGTCTTCCAAACTGATGGTGCGGGTTCGATTCCCGTCGCCCGCTCCGGCTGAAAGCCCCGGATTTCCTGGGCTGTAGCCACTTCTGATGATCATGCATGATCGTTGATCATGGCTGAGTCCGCAAAAAGTCCGCATGATCTTGGACGCGCATCGTCACCAGACGTCAACCTGGAGGACCAAGCAGGGGCTGTTCGAATAGCCGGACGAGCGCTCGGACCCGACGTCTGCGACCTACGCGGGAAGGTCCCGATCAGGTCGCCGATGACGACCGGAGCGGCCGGATCACCGACGCCGGCAGCGCGATCGCGGCTGGGTCGAGCGCGGCCCGTGCCGCGTCCATCCGATCCGCGACCTCGTCCAGACGGTCGGCGTAGAGGTGGCCGTACAGGTCCAAGGTCATGGTGGCGCTGGCGTGACCGAGCATCGTCTGTACGACCTTGACGTCCGCGCCGGACGCGATCGCAAGTGACGCCGCCGTGTGCCTCAGGCCGTGGGGAGTCAGCCCGTCGAGGCCCGCTGCGGCGACCGCAGGCTGGAAGATCCTTCGACGGAAGTGGCTCAGCCGTAGGGGAGCGCCGGTGACCCCGGTGAAGACCAGATCGTCCAGTTGCTTGTCCTGAACCATCACCGCGAGGTCGTCGACGAGGAAGCGCGGGATGGGGACGTCGCGCGTCCGGTGCGTCTTCGGCTCGGTTAACACCAGCCGGCCGGCGACCTCGGTCATCGACTCACTGATCGTCGCCCTGCGGCGGAGCAGATCCAGCCGCCCGACCCGAAGCGCCGCCATCTCGCCGTACCGCACGCCGGTATACGCGAGGAAGAGGACGACCGTCCGGTGTGCTCCTGCGGCAGCGGCCAGCCGCTCGACCTCGGCCATGGTCAAGTACCGCTTCTGACTTCGACCGACACGAGGCAGCGGGACGTGCTCGGCCGGATTCCGCGCGACTCGTCCAGAACGCACCGCGAGCTTCATGATCTGCGAGAGCGCCCCATGGGCGGCTCGAGCCCTCGAAGCCGAGAGCCCTCGCGCTGTCATCGACGCCATCCAGATCGTGACGTCTTCATGCTTGAGCCTGTTGAGCGGCGTCGCGCCCCACGTCGGAAGAATGTGCGCCTGTAGCAGGCTCTCGTAATCGCGCCGCGTCGATGGCTTGAGGTCGACCTTGCTGTCCAGCCAGAGCTGCGCCCATTCGCCGACGGTGATTCGACCGGCCTTCGGGTCGACGTAGGTTCCCGTCTGCAGAGCACTGGTGATGTCGTCGAGCCAGTGCTGCGCATCGACGCGACGAGCGAAGTGTCGTGTGACCTCCTGGCCGTCCGGATCGCGATAGCGTGCTCGCCATGAGCCATTCGGGCGCTTGGCAATGCTGGCCATTTCATTCCTTTGCAGATTTTTCGATTCTGGCGGCCGGCGCCTCCCTCCAAAACCGAGGTGAGCGATTCCTACATGCGGCCGAGCGTTGACGTACTGGAACAAGTCTTCGCTGCGGAGTGGCTCGGCGAGCTTGTTCAGCTCGAGTGGAACACGCGGAGGTACTTCGATGCGAGGGCACGTTGCAAGGTCCATGACGGCAAGCGGCGGGCATTCGCGGCCTGACCCAGCTTGACGGCAATTGACGGCCGCCGATCTCGCGGGTTACGCATCGCTACCTTTGCACGCCCCTTCCTCGAGTTGGACGTATCGACCGTCGCTGCTTCTGCTCAAGCGTCAGGTCCTGCGGGTCAGACAGGGCGAGATGTGCGGCGAACTGGTGCGCGTCGTCCAAGGCACGAGTGAGCCGGTCGGCGTGGCTTGACGCCGCGTGAAGGGCGCCGACAACGTGTCCAGCCAGAAGGCCCGGGTCGCGTCCGTCGTCCGCCGAGAGGGACCCGTCGGCGTTCCGTGTGGCCAGCCAGCGACTGAGTTGCAGAACGAGTTGGGGGAGACCTTGAGCGGCCCGTTCGAGGTCGGCCACCACCTGACACAGCTCGCTGGGAGTTTCGAAGGCGTCGAGTTGCCTGGTGCGCAGGTTCAGTGCGCGTATTGCTTCCCCGGCCTGCTCACCGAGTTCGGGCAAGTCCAAATTCGCCGGCCTCGCGGCGGACTGTTCGCGGTCCGAAGTCATGTCGCGCCGTTCCCAGTCCCTGCGGTCCCGTCGCCGTCGCGGCTGTTGCGAAGCTGCTGCTCCAGCCAGGCGTCGATGTCGATGCGGCGGTACTTCGCGTGCCGGCCGATCTTGAAGCTGTGCGGGCCGATTCCGGTATGTCGCCACCAGCGCAGGGTGGCGATCGGGACGCCGAGGGCGTGGGCGGCGGTGGTGATGTCGAGCAGTTCGTCGGTCATGCAGTCCTCCGGTTGGTGTTGGTCACCTCCAGAGGTGGATTGAGGCCGTTTCCCGGACATCGGTGCTGTCGAGGGCTTTCGGCTGCGGCTGAACGGGGGAGGCGGCGGTGCAAACAGCCGTGCGCTTCCAACGACGTCCGGTAGGTAGGAACGCCGGTCGGGCGGTAGGTAGGTGCGTGGTCGGGCAGATAGTTGCGGCGCCGCGGGCGGGTGCTCAGTGGCGCTCCCACAAGGCGTGCGCGGTGTCGAGCCGCCGGCCGCGTTCGGCGACCGCCGCCAGCGCGGCACGGAGCGAGGCGGCGAGCGGGTCGAGGTGCTCGTTCGCGATGGGAGCAGGCCCCGCTACCTGGTGTCTGAGCAGCTCGAGTTGGTCGATCCAGCCTGGACCGTCGGCCGGCACGGCGGCGACCAGCCGATCGACCACCTGCACGGCGGCCTAGCCGGAACGGGCGGCGCGTTGCTGCTCCCATGCGCGGTGCCGGCACGTGGCGGAGCACCACTTCGGGATCGGCCCCCGAGCGCGAACCGAGACAGGTCCGCCGCACCAGCCACACGCGACGTTCTGGCCGGGGAGACGCCGGCCGTGTGCGAGTTGGTCGGTCGGCGGCCGCCGTTGCGGCCAGCGACCCCTCCCGGCTCGTCGCGGCTGCCTCCTCGCGCCGTTCCCACGAACCCGCTCCGCCTCCTGACGCCGCACGCGCTCATGCACCAGCGCATCGCGCTGCCGAGCCTGCCTGCGAGCCACCTCGACAGCACACACCCTGGAACTTGTCACAACAAGATGGACACACCTCTTGCATCGCCCGTGATATGGGCGTGAGTTGCTCCCGAGGCGCATCTACCTAGCCACATCGGTCGGCCGTTGGTGCTGATCCGATCGGTCCGACCCGCCGACGTCGACGCCTGCGAGGGCAGAGGCGCGAACACCACGCGAGATCAACTCTTCCGGCCATTGCCCCGTGACAGCGGTGGGCTTTCCGGTTGCCCGCGACCTCACTCGAACCGCGACCTCACAGCTGCATCACCGGCGATGCAGCGGGTGTGTCGGTTCGTGATCTTGTTCCTTCGGCCTGTCGAACGGTCTGACGGTGCGCTCGGGCCGTGTGGTCGCCGGGCGGGTAGGTAGGTCGGCTGAACGAGGTGTCAGGAGGTGGTGCGAGGCGGTGGGCACGGGAGCCGGCCGCCGCGCGGGCCCGCCGGGATGCCGCGTTGCCGGACTCGGCATCAAGGGACGCTTCGCGATCGCCCGGTCGGCGTTCGACCCGGGCCGGGCTCGTGACGCTGTCGCCTCGAGCCGATGGGCGAGGCAGGATGGCGATGTGGAGACGGAGCGGGCGCAGGCGGTGCGGTCCGCGCTTGTGAGTGGCGACGGCGTGGCGGCGCTGCGGCTCGCGCGGGAGCTGGGTCTTGAGGGGCTGCTGCAGCGGGTCGGTGAGTTGGTGTTGGTCGCGCTGGCCGGCGACGCGGTCGCTGCCGGGCCGTTCGCGCGGCGTTGCGTGGCGGCGCTGCGCCGGCGCGGTGTGCCGGGCGACCAGGAGTTGGCCGACTCGATCGACGCCGCCCTGGGTGTCTCGGACGGCGTTCCCGCGCTGACGCCGCTGGCGGCGGATCTCGACATGCTGGCGGAGCTGCTCGACGGTGGCCCGGATAGTGAGGGCGGGCGACTGGACCTGACGACGGGGGAGAGCTGGCCGGAGTACACCTTCGACCCCGGCCTCGGTCTGCTCGACGAAGACGAAGAGGATGAGGACGAAGACGCGCCGAAGGATGACGGACGGTGGCTGTACGTCGAGTCGTACGGTTCGAGGTACGCCTACCGCGACATGGTCGACTTCGCTGCGACGCGAAGCGACGAGCGGCTCCGGCGTCGCCTCGAGTTCGCGCTTGATGGCCGCGGAGCGTTCGGCCGCTTCAAGGACGCGCTGTTCGACCGGCCTGAGGACCGCGAGGAGTGGTACGACTTCTCCGAAGACCGCCGCGCCGGCCGGGCCCGCGAATGGCTCGCTGACGCTGGCTACCGCGCCGTCCCGCGCACTGGCGCCTTTTGACTTGCTGACGCCACGCCGTCACGACCGGCGGACAGAATTTGTTGGCCGTCGAAAGAATCGAATGTTGTCCCACGGCATTCAACGAAAGCACTCGACTGCATTGCGCCGGTGTTTCTGGCTACCAATCGGTAGCATACGTGCCGAGAATTTGGTCGCTCAGTAATCGTTGATTGATGTAGTGACGAATCTCCGGTGCGCACGGCGTGCGTGTCGGCCTGCGGCTTGGAGCCTGCGGGGTTCACGGGTGCGGGAAGCAAGGCGGACGGCGGCGCCGAAGGGCAGAGTTCGGGCGCAGGCTCACGCCACGGGCGGATGGCCGCAATGCCAACCTGCTCCCGTCGCTCCGGCGGGGCAGCAGAGCTGCGGAGCGCCTCGGCGTCCGTGCCGTCACTCACTCATCAGAAGCGCTCGACCGTGGTGCCGCGAGTGCTCGACCATGCCGACCCGAGTGCACGACCACGCCGACCCGAGTGCACGACCATGCCGAAGGTCGAGCGATTGACCGCTGGCGAAATCAAGCCGGTGAGTGAGGTCGCCACATAGGCTTCGCACGTGCGGCGTCCAGTTACCCCCGGGCCTGAGGAACGTGTGCTTGTCCGAAGCGGGGGCA
This sequence comes from Jatrophihabitans sp., assembly GCF_051960575.1. Taxonomy (GTDB): domain Bacteria; phylum Actinomycetota; class Actinomycetes; order Mycobacteriales; family Jatrophihabitantaceae; genus JBQCEE01. Next base: position 795 of record NZ_JBQCEE010000161.1, on the reverse strand, counting down.
CGATGAGACTGCGGATTCAGGTGGGCCGAGAACTCCGAGGCGGAACGCGCCGACCAGGCTATGCAATCGTCGAGTGGGCCGGTCAGGTTGGGCATCCGTCGTCCTACGGCCTTCTCGGAGGTGCGCTGTCGGACGTGCCCCGAATTAGCCTTCAAGACTCGGGAGCGCATTTCAGGGAAGCGCTAGCAGCAACAGCCGATGATGTTCGCTGGGGGTTACCAAGCGAGTACAGGGAAGCCGTTCTGGCCCTGCTGAGCGACCAACCTCAGCCGGTCACGATCAGCAGGTCCGCCTACGGCGTTGTCGGCTCATCAGTGCTCGCATTCCGGTCTGTCGCGCTGCTCCTCTGCCGAGTGCTCGCCTCTGGCCTGCCGAGGAGCGACCAAGACGTCTGGAAGCTACGTGATCAGTGCTGGAATTCCGCTGGCTGAGCGCACCCGCCCGACCCATGCCGCTGTCGTCGCGGAGCGCGACCATGCCGCTGTTGTCGCGGAGCGCGACCATCAGCGTGACGCGGCGGGAGCGTGGGCGGGTAGGGCGGTTCGCGGTCGCACTTTGTGCTGGTAGGTGGCGCAGGATGCAGTCGTGGTGATGTCGTGGCTGGTCGGTTACCGGGATGTGCTGCGAACTCCGAGAGCTGTGTTGTTCAGCGGTTCGGCAGCGCTGGCTGTCCGTGGCCATGAAAAAGTCCCCACTGGTGGCCGGATCGCGGTCCCCACTGGTGGCCAGTTAGAAGTCCCCACTCCTCGCGTGTCCTGCCCAGGGTGAGAGGCCCTGCGCGGTGACGGTGCTGGT
>NZ_JBQCEE010000160.1:0-14938 GCF_051960575.1 Jatrophihabitans sp. | reverse complement strand
CTCGGTGCGGCCCTGCTGGTCGTGCTCCGACGGTTGCTGCGGTAGGCGCTACTCGCCGGCGAGTTCGTACGTCCCGGGCGCGGGGACGCTCAGCACCGTCCAGCCATCGGGCGCAGGGGCGATCGTGCCGCCGCGGTCGACGTCCAGGTACTCGGAGTACCGCACCCGCACATGCACCGTGCAGGCGCACGGCGAGCGGAACGTCAACGTCGACTGGGTCGCCGTGAGCAGCCGCGCGGGCGCGGCGACGATCGGCGTGGGCCGGCTGACGCGGTAGAGCGTCCATGTCGCGTCCCGCCAGACCGGACGCAGGTAGCCGAGCCCGTGGGCGACCAACAGGTACTCGCGGTCGATCCGGTCGGGTGAGCGCCGGTCGAAGGCGAGGTAGCCGACGGCGTTGTCATCGAGCCAGCTGCGGTACCTGGACGCGTCCAGCCGGGCCGAGGTCAGCACGGCGTCGTACCGGTTCAGCGTCTGCGTCTCCCACCCGGTGGCGAGCGCCGCGCGATCGAGCAGGGCGTAGCTGGCGGTGTGGAAGCTCCGGCTCTGGACGACCTCGAGCCGGTACTGCGGCAGGTCGCGCACGTGCAGCAGTTCGGCGCGCAGGCCGTCGTAGTACGACGGCTCGGCGGCGGGACGCGTGGCGACCCGCACGTCGTGCACGGTCATGAGCCCGCCCGCGACCACCGCCGGCGCGACGAGCAGCACGGCGAACCGGCGCGAGACCGACGCGGTCGCCGCGACCGCGACGGGCAGCGCGATGTACGCCAGCCGTCCGAGGCTCGACCCGAGCCCGTTCGGCACGAGCATCACCACCGGCGCCGCGACGACGGTGGCGACGACCACCATGCGCACGGCCCGGTGCGGGCGGGCGAGCAGCAGCAACACCCCGCACCCGACGATGCCGAGCACCGACGGCAGCCGGAACGTCGCCGGCCCGGGCGAGCCGAACAGCACGGCGACCGTGCCGAGGGTGGCGAGGGCGACCGCGCCGAGCGTCCACGCCAGGCGGCGCCGCTTCGGGTCGGTCAGGCCCGCCGCGCCCAGTCCGACGGCCAGGAACGCCGCCGCCACCGGCGACGAGGCGGCCGCGCCGAGCACCCCGACGACGGCCACGACCGGTCGGCGTTCGCGCATGCCGACGAGCGCCACCAGCGCGAAGGCGGCGCCGAGCGCGAAGGCGATGCGCCCGCTCCAGAGGCTGCACCCGGCGGTCGCCACGGTGACCCAGACGCCGAGCGACCGGTGCGCCGTCCGCACCAACAGCCGGTCGGCCAGGGGCGTGCAGGCCAGCGTCGCGAGGGCGCCCACCACCGGCGCGGTCAGCCAGGCCGAGAGCCACGGGCTCAGCACCGAGTACTGCGCCGGCGGCGAGCCACCGCCGAACCACTGGAACCAGTAGGTGAGGCCCACCCCGTGCGCGGCCGCCTCGCCGCGGGCCAGCGCGGCCTCGAGATCCGGCACCTCGGGCTGGATCACGACGAAGAGCACCGCATGCAGCGCGGTGACGAGCAGCGGGAGGCCGAGTCGCCGCCACGTCGGCGCCGGCGGCGACGGGGCGGCCGACGGCCGTTCCAGCACCTGCGTCACGCCCGCTCCGTCCGCATCGTCACGTCTCGCGCCGACCCGAGGACGTCGTCCCGATCGGCCCGCGGTCAGCCTAGGACTCCAGTCTCTGCCCGCATCGGACGCGCGCCGTCGCCGCCGGGTGCGCACGTTCAGGTTCCCGGCAGGTTCGTGGCAGCCGGGTCAGAGGTGAGGTTGCGAGAAATGGGGGCAGCGGGACGACGAACCCGCTCCCCCGCGCCGCAACGGCGCGGGACCTGACGAAAGGTGAGACCGATGACCGACAAGTCCGCGACGACGCGGCGCATCCGGGTTGCGGCCCTGCTCGGGGCCGGGCTGGCCGCCGGTGTGGTCGGGGCGACTGCCCTCGGCGCCAGTGCGCAGGGCACGACCTCCGGCAGCGGCAGCGCGACGGGCACCGCGCCGGTGAGCGGCACCTCGGGTGCCCCGACCGCGCCGGGCGACCACTGGCGCGGCGGCAACGGCGAGGTGGCGGTCACCGGTACCAAGGCCGACCAGCTCAAGGCCGCCGCGCTGAAGCAGGTGCCGGGCGGCACCGTCGACAGCGTCACCACCGAGACCGACGACGCCGCCGCCGCCTACGAGGTGCACGTGACCAAGGCCGACGGCACCCACGTGACGGTGCTGTTCGACAAGGACCTCGCCTACGTCTCGACCGAGACCGGCGGGCCGGGTGCCCGCAGCGGACCGGGCGGGCACGGCGGTCCCGGCGGACCCGGCGGCGGCAACGGCGAGACGCCGGTGACCGGCGCCAAGGCGACGACGCTGACCAAGGCGGCACTCGCCAAGGTGCCGGGTGCGACGGTCGAGCAGGTCAGCACCGACAGTGGCGACGCCGCCTACGAGGTGCACCTCAGGAAGTCCGACGGCAGCGAGGTCACCGTCAAGTTCGACAAGGACCTCGCCTACGTCGCGACCGAGGACGGCCGCGGCAAGTAGGCCGTCCCCCGCCCCCCACGTGCGGTCCTCCAGGACGCGGTCACGCGACCGCACGTGGGGGGACGGGATACCTCGGGCGTCCGCGCCCGCCATGAGACAGTGACGCCGTGACCCGTGCGCGCAGCCTCTACGTGGCCGCGAGCGAGGGCGACACGGGCAAGTCGACGATCGCCCTCGGCGTCCTGCAACTGCTCATCCGCTTCCTGCCGCGCGTCGCCGTCTTCCGCCCCGTGGCCCGCTCGGTCGACGAGCCCGACTACGTGCTCGACCTGCTGCTGCACCAACCCGGCGTCATCCCGCTCACCTACGACGAGTGCGTCGGCAGCACCTACCACGAGGTGCTCGGCGACCCCGACGCCGCGCTCGGACAGATCATCGGCCGTTACCACGAGGTCGAGAAGCGCGCGGACGCGGTGCTCATCGTCGGCAGCGACTACAGCGACGTCGCGAGCCCGGTCGAGCTCGCCTTCAACGGACGCGTCGCGGTGAACCTCGGCGCCCCGGTGCTGCTCGTGGTCAGCGGGCTCGGCCGCACACCCGAGGTGATCCGGCAGATCGCCGACGTCGCGCGGACGGCGCTCGAGGCGGCGCACGCGCACCTGCTCGGCCTCGCCGTGAACCGGTGCGACGGCGACCTGGACGCGGTGCGGTCGGCGCTCGCCGACGGCTACCGCGTCTGGGCGCTGCCGGAGGAGCCGCTGCTCAGCGCACCGACCATGGGCGCGCTGCTGCAGGCGGTGCAGGGGCAGCTCGCGGTCGGCGACGAGCAGTTGCTGGCGCGCGAGGTGCGCGACGTGACGGTCGGCGCGATGACGATCGAGCACCTGCTCGACCGGCTGGTCGACGGGCAGGTCGTGATCACGCCCGGCGACCGCACCGACGTGGTGCTCGGGCTGCTCGCCGCCCATGCGGCCCGCGACTTCCCCTCGTTGGCCGGGATCATCCTCAACGGCGGGTACCGGCTCACGCCGACCGTCGGCCGCCTCGTCCAGGCGCTCGACCCCGCCCTGCCGATCATCACCACCGAGCTGCGCACCGTCGAGGCGGCGTCGGCGGTGAACTCGGTGCGCGGGCGGCTCACCCGGTCGTCCCAACGCAAGATCGACACGGCGCTCGCGCTCTTCGACGCGCACGTCGACCCGAGCGAGCTGACCGGCATCCTCGACGTCGAGCGCAGCGACGTCGTCACGCCGTTGATGTTCGAGTACGACCTCTTCGACCGTGCGCGGGTCGAGCGGAAGCACGTCGTGCTGCCCGAGGGCGACGACGACCGCGTGCTGCGGGCCGCGGGCACGCTGCTGCAGCGGCAGGTCGTCGACCTCACCATCCTCGGCGACGAGACCGGCGTGCGGGCCCGCGCGGCCGAGCTCGGGCTCGACCTCTCGGCCGCCACCGTCGTCGACCCGCACACCAGCCCGCTGCGCGAGCGGTTCGCGCAGGCGTACGCCGCACTGCGCGAGCACAAGGGCATGACCCTCGAACTCGCCCGCGACGTCGTCACCTCGGTGTCGTACTTCGGCACGCTGATGGTCGAGCAGGGTCTCGCCGACGGCATGGTGTCGGGCGCCCGGCACACCACGGCCGACACCATCCGGCCGGCGTTCGAGATCATCCGCGTGCAGCCCGACACCTCGATCGTGTCGAGCGTGTTCCTGATGTGCCTCGAGGACAAGGTGCTCGTCTACGGCGACTGCGCCGTGAACCCCGACCCGACCGCCGAACAGCTCGCCGACATCGCGATCTCGTCCGCGGCGACGGCGGCGCAGTTCGGCATCGAGCCGCGCATCGCGATGCTGTCGTACTCGACGGGCTCGTCGGGCCACGGCGCCGACGTCGACAAAGTGCGTACCGCCACCGACCTGGTGCGGCAGCGGCGTCCGGACCTCTCGGTCGAGGGGCCGATCCAGTACGACGCCGCCGTCGACGCGTCGGTGGCGCGCACCAAGCTGCCCGAGTCGGCGGTCGCCGGACGCGCCTCGGTCTTCATCTTCCCCGACCTCAACACCGGCAACAACACGTACAAGGCGGTGCAGCGCTCAGCCGGCGCGGTGGCCATCGGCCCGGTGCTGCAGGGGTTGCGGCGCCCCGTGAACGACCTGTCCCGCGGCGCGACGGTCGAGGACATCATCAACACCGTCGTCATCACGGCGCTGCAGGCCCAGGCGGTCACCGCGTGAACGTGCTGGTGATCAATTCGGGTTCGTCGTCGCTGAAGTACCAACTCGTCGACCCGACCGACGGCAGGGTCTCCGCGAGCGGTCTGGTCGAGCGGATCGGCGAGTCGTCGTCGACCCTGCGGCACACGCACGGCGGCCGCACCGAACAGCGGGACGACCGGGTCGCCGACCACGCCGCCGCGTTGCAACAGGTGTTGCACGCCTTCGACGAGTTCGGCCCGCGCCTGGCGGACACCGACATCGGCGCGGTCGGGCACCGGGCCGTGCACGGCGGGGACGTCTTCAGCGGGCCGACCGTGATCGACGACGACGTTGTCGACCGCATCGACGCGCTCGCACCGCTCGCGCCACTGCACAACCCGGCCAACGCCACCGGCATCCGCGTCGCGCGCCGGCTGCTGCCCGACGTGCCGCACGTCGCCGTCTTCGACACCGCCTTCTTCCGCACGCTGCCGCCGGCGGCGTCGACCTACGCGATCGACCGGGACGTCGCCGAGCGGTACGGCATCCACCGCTACGGGTTCCACGGCACGAGCCACCAGTACGTCTCGCAGCAGGTGGCGCGTGTGCTCGGCCGGCCGCTCGAGCAGCTGCACCAGATCGTGCTGCACCTCGGCAACGGCGCGAGTGCGTCGGCGGTGCGCGGTGGTGTGGCCGTCGAGACGTCCATGGGGCTGACCCCGCTCGAGGGACTGGTGATGGGCACGCGTCCGGGTGATGTCGATCCGGGCGTGCTGCTGCATCTGTTGAGGCAGGGCGTGAGCGGCGACGACGTCGACACGCTGCTCAACCGCGACTCGGGCATCAAGGGGCTGTCGGGCGTCACCGACTTCCGCGAGCTCACCGAACGGCGCGACGCCGGCGACGAGGCGGCGACCCTCGCCTTCGACGTCTACGTGCACCGCCTGCGCAAGTACATCGGCGCGTACACCGCCGTGCTCGGTACGGTCGACGCGCTGACCTTCACGGCGGGCGTCGGCGAGAACGCCCCCGCCGTGCGCGCCGCCGTGTGCGCGGGGCTCGAGCCGCTCGGCTACCGCGTCGACCCCGACCGCGACGCGGCACGCGAGCACGGTGCCCGGGTGATCTCGCCCGACGGCGCACCCGTCGCCGTGCTCGTCGTGCCCACCAACGAGGAACTCGCCATCGCCCGGCAGACCGCCGCCGCGATCACGTCGCACCCAACGGAAGGCTGAACCATGTCACTGCCCGTCGTCGCCGTCATCACCGCCAAGCCCGGCACCGAGACCGTGCTGCGCGACGCGCTCGTCGCCCTCGCGGCGGCCAGCCGCGACGAGGAGGGCTGCCTGGCCTACGAGGTGCTGCAGTCGACCACGGACGCAACGGTGTTCGTCACCGTCGAGGACTGGCGCGACCAGGCCGACCTGCAGGCGCACATGCACAGCGCGCACATGCAGCAGGCGATGGCGGCGGCCGGCGACGCGTTCGCCGGGGCGCCCGTGATCCACACCCTGACCAAGGTGGGCTGACCCGCCAGACGCTTGATCATGGCGGTCCGGTGCACCGCCCGCGGTCCACCGGACCGCCATGATCAAGCCCTGCCGTACCGACCGTCACGGGTGCACGGGGTCGGGCGCGAGCCGGTCGACGAGCTGCTTCGCCGCGTACAGCGCCGCGTCGACGAGCCGGTGCCCCTGCTGCCCGAGCACCACGCCGATGACCGACACGTTGACGCCCCCGATCGAGCGGTAGACGAGGAACGCGAAGCAGCCGCCCGCGGCGTCGTCCGACCCCGTCTTGAGGCCGGCGAACCCCGCCGTACCGACGAGGTGATCGGTGTTGTGGACGACGCCCGCGACCGGCAGCCGGTAGTCGGCCACGCGCACCATCGCGCGCAGCGTCGGGTCGTCGGCGAACGCCTCGGCCACCAGCAACTGGTCACGCGCCGTCGAGACGGTGTGCGCGTCGAATCCGCTCGGGTCGGTGTAGGTCGTGTCGGGCATGCCGAGCTCGTGGGCCCGGCGGTTCATGCGGTCGACGAAGGCGGGCACCGACCCGGCGACGCGGTCGGCGAGCACGATGGCGATGTTGTTGGCCGAGGGCAGCAGCAGGGCCATGAGCGCCTGCCGTTCGGTGAGCCGCTCACCGGCCGCGACTGGCACGACCGACTCGTCGCGCAGGTGCCGGGCCGCGGTGTCGGCGACGTCGGCGGCGGTGATCGTGATGGTGCGTCCGTCGGCGGTCGGATCGAGCGGCCAGGCGTCGACGACGAGCAGCGCGGTCATCATCTTGGCGAGGCTGGCGATGGGCACCGGGCGTTCGCCGGCGCTGGCGTGCGGGGTCTCGTCCCCGATGCGGTAGGCGCCCTGGCCCCGCTGTGGCCAGCCGTCGGTGGACAGGTAGTGCCGGCCGGCGTCGTCCCAGGCCTGGTGCAGCAGCACCGCCCCGGTGCCGGCGAGGACGGCGACGACGAGCAGCAGCGTGAGCAGGATCGGTCCGCGGCGGCGGCGCAGCACGGACGGCGTGTCATCTGGAGCGGTGAGCGTGATCATGCCGGGCAGCGTGGCCGCGCGGCGTTATCGTCGGCCTTCGACCGCTGCTTATGCCGCGCTTATGCCGGCGCGGCAAGGCTGGCGCCGACCGACGAGGATCCTGGAGGACGCGTGCGGGTGCTGCTCGCCGACGACGAGCGGCTGCTGGCCGACACCGTGGCCTCGGGGCTGCGGAAGCTGGCCATGGCCGTCGACGTCTGTTACGACGGGCTCGGCGCCATCGAGCGGCTCGGGGTGAACCGCTACGACGTGGCGGTGCTCGACCGCGACATGCCCGGCGCGACCGGTGACGACGTCTGCCGCTGGCTCGTCCGCGAGGGCGTCGGCACCCGGGTGCTCATCCTGACCGCCGCGAGCAGCGTCCGCGACCGGGTCGAGGGGCTCGGGCTCGGCGCCGACGACTACCTCGTCAAGCCGTTCGCCTTCGCCGAACTGGTGGCCCGCGTGCAGGCGCTCGGCCGTCGCCCGCCGGCCGGCGCGGCGCCGGTGCTCGACCGTGAGGGTGTCGTGCTCGACGTGCCGAAGCACCGCGCCTTCCGCGACGGGCTGCCGCTCGACCTCACGCCGAAGGAGTTCGCGGTGCTGTCGGTGCTGATGCGCGCCGACGGCGATGTCGTCAGCGCCGAGGAGCTGCTCGAGAAGGCGTGGGACGAGCACGCCGACCCGTTCACGAACGCGGTGCGCGTGGCGATCATGACGTTGCGCCGCAAGCTCGGCGACCCGCCGGTGGTGCACACCGTGCCGCGGGTCGGCTACCGGTTCGGCGCCTGATGCGGCTCACCGCGCGGCGCCGCGCGTTGCTCGCGATCATCGTCACCTGGCCGCTGGCGTACTACTACGTCGACTGGGGCACGATTGTGCTCGAGAACGTGGTGCGCGTCTGGCGTGCCGGGTACGTGCAGTGCAACAACCGTGTCGAGGCCGTCTCGAACGCCTGCGACCCGCAGCACTACAGCTACCTCGCCGCGTGGGCCGAGCTGCTCGGCGGCACGGCGCTCGTGCTCGCGGTCGCGTACCTGCTGGCCCGCTGGGTGCTGCTGCCGGTGCGCGACGTCGCCGCGACGGTCGGCCGGTTCGGGCCGAACAGCCTCGGTCTGCGGCTGCGTCCCGACGGCCCGCGCGACGAGCTGCGGCGGCTCGGCGACGAGATCGACGCCCTGCTCGACCGACTGGCCGAGGGCTACGAGGCGCAGCGCCGCTTCGCCGCCAGCGCGTCGCACGAACTGCGCACGCCGCTCGCGACGCAGCGGGCCCTGATCGAGATCAGCCTCGCCGCGCCACTGACCGACGAACAGCTCGGGCTGCTGTCGCGCCAGCTGCTGTCGACGAACGAGCGCAACGAACGGCTGGTCGACGGCCTGCTCACCCTCGCCGAGACCGACCGCGGCCTGCTCACCGACGTGCCACTGCGCCTCGACGCCGTGGTCGCGGACGTCGTCGAGACGCTGCGCCCGTCGGCCGCCGAGCGCGGCATCGAGCTCGACGTGATGCTCGAGCCCATCACCGTGCACGGCGAGCAGGCGCTGCTCGAACGGCTCGCGGCGAACCTCGTCGGCAACGCGCTGAAGTACAACGAACGTGGTGGACGCGTCGAGGTGCGCGTCACCGCCGACGGTCGGTTGTGCGTGGGCAACACCGGGCCGGTCGTGCCGCCGGAGGCGGTCGCCGGGTTGTTCGAGCCGTTCCGGCGCCTGGCCGGCGAGCGACTCGACCACGGCGGCGGGGTCGGGCTCGGGCTCACCATCGCCCGCTCGATCACCGCCGCGCACCGCGGCACGATCACCGCCCAGGCACGGCCCGCCGGCGGGCTGGACGTCGAGGTGCGGCTGCGCCCACAGCCCTGACCGTCCGCCGGTCAGTGCGTCGCCGCGACGACGAGGAGGACGACGCCGACGATCACGAACACCACGGCGATGCCGCGCACGAGCCGGAGTCCGGCGGCGCTCGGCTCCATCGCGTCCGGATGCTTGTACTGCCAGCGGTTCCACTGCCACTGCAGTTGCGGACGCGCGACGAAGAGCAGTCCGACGACGATGAACACCGGGCCGGCGACCCAGGCCCAGGTGGTGCCGTGCCCGCCACTCGATCCGTGCGCCGGCACCGGCACCGCTCGGACGACCTCGTCCACGCGTCCCCTCGCTGCCACCGCGACCCCCTCGGCCTCCGGCGCACTCCTACCCGCGCGACGGCCGGGCCGAACCGGTCAGGCCCGCAGTTCGCTCATGACGAGCGGCACCTCGTCCAGCAGCTCACGGGCCAGGAAGCCGAGCCGGCCGATGCGCGCGGCCAGCCGGTCACCGGCTGCCTTGTGCAGGTACGTCGCCCAGCAGGCGGCCTGGTCGAGGTCGGCGCCGCGGGCGAGCAGGCCGACGAGCACGCCGGTGAGCACGTCGCCGCTGCCCGAGGTGCCGAGCCCCGAGTGGCCTGCCTCGACGGTGAAGAGCCGATCGCGTGGGCCGACGACGACGCCCGAGTAGCTCACCGTCGCGTCGTAGGTGCGCGCGATCTCGCGGGCGACGTCCTCGTCGTCCTCGTCGTCGACGATCTCGCGGTCGAGCAGGTGCGCGGCCTCGGCGTCGTTCGGGGTGAGCACACGGCGGCTCGCGGCCATGAGCGAGCGGTCCTGCGCGAGCACGCCCAGGGCGAACGCGTCATACGCGACGGTGTCGGAAGCGTCGTCGGCTCCGGCGACCGCCTGCAGCACCATGCGCGTGCGCTCGGGTGTGGTGAGACCCGGACCGACGAGCACCGCCGTCGCGCGACCCAGGTAGCCCGCGAGCCGGTCACGGCTCTCGTCGGTCATCGCGCCGCCGGAGTCCTCGTGCCAGCCGAGCACGCTGCTCTCGGGCACCGCGACGGCGAGCGCCGGTGCCACCGCGGCGGGCACGACCATCGACAGCACCCCGGCGCCGGCGCGTAGCGCGGCGAGGCCGGCGAGCAGGCAGGCCCCGGGCGTCGTCTCGTCGCCGCCGATGACGACGACCTGCCCGCGTCCGCGCTTCGAGCCCGACTGCTCGTCCAACGCCCACGACCGCAGCAGCCCGGCCGTGACCGGTTGCGGTGTCGTCGTCACGAGGTCGCCGCCGTCGCCTCGGGGCGCGGGTGCACGGGGCTCGGCGCCGCGCCGTGGGTCGTGCGCAGATCGTCGCCGTCGGCGAGCAGATGGTCCTGCTGGTTCGACGCCCGCAGCTGCCAGGTCGCCTCGTCGGCACGCACCAGCCAGGTGAGCGAGGCGTTGGCGACCGGGTCGACCCGCGACTGTTCGAGCACGGTGGCCTCGTCCTGCTCGAGGCAGATGTAGCGGAACAGGGCGATCACCGAGTCGTGCGCCACGACCAGCAACCGTTCGCCGTCGGTGCGCACATCGCATTCGAGCAGGAATGCGCGAAGTCGTAGGGCGATGTCGGCCCACGACTCGCCGCCCGGTGCACGGTAGTAGAACTTGCCGAGCCATTCGCGCCGCTGCCGCTCCTGCGGGTAGCGGGTACGTACCCCGAGCGACGTGAGCGTGTCGAGGACGCCGAGTTCCTTGTCGCGCAGCCGTTCGTCGACCTGCAGTCGCACGGACGACCCCGCTGCCGCGAGCACGCCCTCGGCGGTCTGCCGCGCGCGCAGGTAGGGCGAGGTGTAGGCACGGGTGGGTCTGCGCTCGGGCGGCTGCGCCGCGAACCAGCGGCCGAGGGCGGCCGCCTGCTGCCGGCCGAGACCGGACAGGGGCACGTCGGCATCGCGCGCCTCGACCGCGATCACCTCGGCCCGCGCCTGTTCCGCGGCCTCGCGCGCGACGTTGGCCGTGCTCTCCCCGTGCCGCACCAGCAGCAGCTCTCGCACCGTCATACGAGGCTCCTACCCCGCCGACGGCCCGACGCCGCGGATCACGACCCGCCGGTCGTCCCCTGGGCCGGTTGCGTGGTCGGGACGACGGTGGGCACCGACGCGGTCGGTGTGCTCGCAGCACTCGACGCGGCGCTCGTCGTCGGTGACACCGTGGTGCCGGTCGGCACCGTCGCCGGCGAGGCGGCGGTCGACGCGTCGTCCCGGCTCGTGACGGCGGCGAGGACGGCCGCGCCGAGCACCGAGGCCGCGACCACCGAGGCGGTGGCGGTGCGTACGCGCCGGTCGGCCCGCGTCCGGACGGCGGAGGGGGCATCGACGGAGGGTCTCTGTCCGGTCATGCGCCCACCGTGCTCGACGACCGTGACATCGGCCTCCGAACCGCCTAGCAACCGGCTGACAACGCGCCGGTGAGCCCGCTGAGTCGTCCAGCGACCACACAGTCGGCGGGCAGCAGCCTGAGGCCAGGGTCGGACGCACCGGCCGGGAACCGGGGTGGACGCGTGTTCGCAGCAGCATGGCGCGCGGCCGCATCCGTGTTGGTGATCGCCTGCGCGCTGACCGCGTGCAGCGCGGCGGGGGCGCACAGCACGACCAGCACCGGGTCACGCGTGCCGGCGCCCTCCACCGACGTGCCGCCCACGAGGCCCGTCGCGTCGTCGACCTCATCCTCCGCGCGTCCGTCCCGGCCGGCGTCGCCGTCGTCGTCGCCGACCGCCACGATCGCGGCGCTGCCGAAGCCCGGTACGGGCAGCATCGTCGAGCGCACGATCGCGGGCACGGCGGACGGCTACCAGCCGCGTCCCGCCCTGATCTACCTGCCGCCGGCCGCCGCACACCGCCGGCTGCCCGTGCTCGAGCTGCTGCACGGCACGCCGGGATCGCCGAGCGACTGGCTGGACAAGGGCGACCTCGGCGTGATCGCGGGCGCCTTCGCGCGCGCCCACCACGGCGCGGCGCCGATCATCGTGCTGCCGGACATCAACGGCGCGCGGCGGGCCGACACCGAGTGCATCCGCACGACCTCGGGTGGCGACGTCGAGCGCTACCTCGCGCACACCGTGCCGGCGTGGATCACGGCGCACCTCCCGGCCGAGACGGGCGCCGCGCACTGGGCGGTCGGCGGCATGTCCGAGGGCGGCACGTGCGCGCTCATGCTGGGCCTGCGCCACCCGGACGTCTTCGGCACGATGATCGACCTCAGCGGCCTGGCCCACCTCACCCTCGGCAACACCGACGACCGCGCGCGGACGACGGCCGACCTGTTCGCCGGCTCGTCGACCGCCTACGACGAGCACGACCCGCCGTGGTTGCTGGCCCATGCCCGCTTCCCGTCCACGGGCGTGTGGCTCGAGTGCGGCGCGTCCGACCGGCAGATCGTGGCCGCCCAGCGGTTGCTCGCGGTCGCAGCCCGTGGGGCCGGTGCGGCCGTCCGCGCGAGCACCGTGTCCGGCCGGCACACGTGGACGGTGTGGGACGAGGCGTTGACCAGCGCGCTGCCCTGGTCGTGGCAACGGATCGAAGGAAGCTGATCTCGGATGGGACCCGACTCCACCGTCCTGCTGGTGCTGCTCTTCCTGGCGGCGACCGCCGCCCTGGTCGGCGTCGCCCGCCTTACGCATCTCTGGACGAAACTGGTGAGCGGGCTGCTCGCCGCACTCTTCGCCGCGGTCGGCGGCATGGCGGTCGTCAACGACTATTATGGCTACTACGACTCGTGGTCGCAGCTGGCCGCCGACTTCTCGGGCAGCTACGCGAGCTTCACGACGACACCGGTGGTCGACCGCCACGTCACCGGCGTCGCGTCCGGGCGTCTCGTCCAGCTCTCCATGCCCGGGAAGGTCAGCGGCATCGACCGCTCGGGCCTGGTGTGGCTGCCGCCGCAGTACGACCAGCCGCGGTACGCGTCAACGCGGTTCCCCGTGCTCGAGCTCCTGCACGGCACGCCCGGCGCCCCGTCCGACTTCATCGTGCACCTCGGGCTGATCGGGCTGCTCGACCATCTGATGACGACCCATGCCATCGGGCCGATGGTGATCGTGATGCCGACGATGAGCCCGCGCACCGACTACCAGGAGTGCGTCGACGTGCCCGGCGCCCTCGACGACACCTACATCACGACCGACGTGCGCACCGACGTCCTCGCGCACTTCCGCGTCACCGCCGACCCCGCCGAGTGGGGCATCGCCGGCTACTCGTCCGGCGGCTACTGCGCGGCGAACCTCGCCCTGCGGCATCCCGCCGACTTCGGTGCGTCCGGGGTGCTCGACGGGTACTTCCGCCCGACCGACGGCCCGGCTGCCGCGGCGTTGCACGACAACCCGGCCGCCGAGGCCGCGAACAACCCGCTGCTCGCCGCCGGCCGGCTCGGCCGCGACGCCGCTCCCCTGCCCTCGTTCTGGCTCTCGGCCGGCAGCGGCGACGCCGCCGACCTCGCCGCCGCGAAGGCCTTCGTCCGGGCGCTGCACGGCGTCGAGCAGGTTGCCCTGAACGAGCAGCCGGGTGCCGCGCACAACTTCTACGCCTGGCGGGCGTCGCTCCCCCGCGTGCTCGCCTGGATGTGGACGCAGCTCGCCCCGCCCGACCTGCGGGTGCTCAACCCGATCGCCGGTCCGCCGCAGGAGCAGCAGCTGAACGGGTACGGCTACGGGCGGAACCGACGGGCCGAGCTCACCCATTCGCAGCGCCACGACCCGGCGCTGCCGTCGAGTGCCGGTGCGCCCTCGACGAGCGGCTCGCCGTCGCGGTCGTCGTCGCCGTCGAAGTCCCCGTCGCGGTTGCCATCGACGTCGCAGTCGCCGTCGCCTTCGAGGTCGCGATCGCAGTCGCCGTCGCCCGCGGCGTCACCGACGAGGTGAGACGGCAGCGACTCGATTGGCGCGCTGCCAACACAACGGAAACCGTTGCGCCGTAATGGTTTTCGTAGTGGAAACACTTGCTTTTCGAACGCTTCTTCGGGTAGACTGACCGCATGGTGGCACCGGCGGTGGAGGCGTGGACGCTTCCGGCCGGGCATGCCGAGGTGGACGGGCTGCTGGGGTCGTCGACGGCGTTGTTGTCCGAGGCCGAGTTGCTGGGCGCGGTGCGGTCGGTGGAGGCGTTGCGGTGCCGGTTGGCGGCGGTGGATGCGGCGGTGATCGCCGAGCTCGACCGGCGTGATGTGGCCTCGAGGCATTCGCAGCGGTCGACGAAGGCGTTGCTGCATGCGACGTTGCGGATCAACTCCGCCGAGGCCGCGGCGCGGGTGAAGGCGGCGGCGATGGTCGGGCCGCGGCAGGCGTTCGCGACCGGCGAGCCGCTGGACGCGGCGTTCCCGCAGACGGCGTCCGCGTTGGCCGAGGGTGTGATCAACGCCGAGCACGCCCGGGTCATCGCCGCGTGCATCAGCGAACTGCCGGCCGGTGTCCGCGAGCAGGCGCATGATCATGTCGAGGCGCTGCTGCTGCGCGAGGCCGCCGAGTCCGACCCCGGCGTGGTCCGGCAACTCGGCCAGCAGGTCCACACCCACCTCGACCCCGACGGCAAGCTCGCTGATGACCGGCTGGCCCAGCAGTCGCGTGGGCTGGATCTGCGGGTGCGTCCGGACGGGTCGTCGGTGCTGCGCGGTGACCTGACCCCGGAGGCCACCGAACGGCTCCGCACCCTGCTCGACGCGATCACCCACCCCCGCAACCTCGACCCCGACAGCGGCGACCCCGACAGCGGCGATCGCAGCGCAGTCGATGAGCCAGGCGAGGCCGACGCCACCGAGGGGTTGTCGTTCGGGGACGTGAACGATTCGATCACCCCGCCGCCGGCATCCGGGCCGGTCCGGGACACCCGCACCGCCACCCAGCGCCGGCACGACGGGTTCCTGCAGCTGCTGCGGCTGCTGCAGGCCAACGGGGC
>NZ_JBQCEE010000159.1:0-5241 GCF_051960575.1 Jatrophihabitans sp. | reverse complement strand
ACCGCCGGCCGCTCGACGATCGCGCCAAGACCCAGCGCGCCGTACCGACCGAACACGGGCACCGGCGTCTCGAACAGCGTGCCGCGCCCACCGGTGTCGACGATGACGAACGCGTCGTCGACCGTCGTGGTGCGCGTGGCTGCCGACCCCCCGGTGTCGGCCAGGCGACGGCCGAGCCCGAGCAGGGCCAGGTCGCCGGCGTCATCGATGCGCACGAGGTGCGCGGCGCGGTCGGCATGCTCGACCATCACGCCGAGCGGTTGCGTTCGCCCGTCGGCGGAGGCATCGAGGGCCGGCACCACACGGAGGGCCTCGACGACGGCGCGGGCGACGAAGGCGACCGGGCCGAGGGGGACTCCGAGTCGGCGCTCGATGTCGCCGAAGCGCGCCCGGATCAGCGCGACGAGGTCGGTGACGTCGACCTCGACGACGGCCGTCGCCCGGTCCTGCACCGCTGACGGCATGCCGGCCGGCGGGGCGGCGTCGCGCGGCGCGACCGCATGCCGCTGCGGGATCGCCTCCGCGGGCGGCGTCCGGACGGCCACGCCGCCGCCGGACGCCACCTCCGACTCGGCAGCCGCGAGCACGTCGCGCGGCGTGACCCGCCCGCGAGGGCCGGTGCCGTGCAGCAACTCGAGCGCGATCCCGTGCGCGCCGGCCAGTCGGCGGACGCGGGGCGAATGTCGGTGCCGCGGTCCCGAGCGGGCGGTGCTGACAGGCCCGGCCGAAGCGTGGCCGATCGACGCGTCCGGCGGCGGTGCGGGTGCGGCCGTCGGTTGGACCACCGGCGGTGCAGGCGGCGCCGATGCGGCGACAGGGATTGCACTGATCACGCCGAGCAGCGTGCCGACCGACACCGTCGCGTCCTCGCCGACGACGATCTCGAGCAACGTTCCCGCGCCGGGCGAGGGGACCTCGGTGTCGACCTTGTCCGTCGCGATCTCGAGCAGCGGTTCGTGCTCGGCGACCTGCTCGCCGACCTGCTTGAGCCAGCGGGTGACGGTGCCCTCGGCGACCGTCTCCCCCAGCTGCGGCATGGTGACCTCGATGTTCACGACTGCAGGGCCTTCTCCACCGTCGTTGCGACCACGTCGGCCGACGGGATGACCAGGTCCTCGAGCGAATCCGCCGCCGGTAGCGGGATGTGCGGCGTCGTGATCCGCTGGATCGGGCCGTCGAGGTCCCAGAACGACTCCTCGGCGACGATCGAGGCGATCTCGGCGCCCCAGCCGAGCAGCCGCGGGTTCTCCTCCACCGTGAACAACCGCCCGGTCTTCGCAATCGAGCCGAGGATGGTGCGGGTGTCGAGCGGGACGAGCGACCGGACGTCGATGACCTCGGCCTCGATGCCGTGTGCGGCGAGCTGGTCGGCGGCATCCAGAGCCCGGCGCACGGTGAGGCCGAGCGACAGGATGGTGGCATCGCTGCCCGGCCGGCGCACAACCGCTGTGCCGAGCTCGTCGACGATGTCACCGTCGGGGACCTCGCCCTTGGACGCGTAGAGCCCCTTGTGCTCGAAGAACAGCACCGGGTCGTCGCTGCGGATCGCGGCGGCCATGAGGCCGACGACGTCGCGCGGCGTCGACGGCGTGACGACCTTCAGCCCCGGCACCGCCATCGCCCAGTTCTCGATCGCCTGCGAGTGCTGCGCCCCGAAGCGCAGACTCCCGCCGTTGCCGGTCTTGATGACGAGCGGCAGCGTCACCTGGCCCGCCGTCATGTAGCGCGTCTTGGCGATCTCGTTGACGACGATGTCCCAGCACACGGCGAAGAAGTCCGAGAACATGACCTCGGCGACGGGCCGCAGCCCGGTCATCGCAGCGCCCATCGCCGCGCCGAGGATCGCCTGCTCGGCGATCGGCGTGTCGATGACACGCTGCGGCCCGAACTCGGCGAGCAGCCCGACTGTCGTCTTGAAGACGCCGCCGGCACCGGCGACGTCCTCGCCGACGAGCACGACCCGGTCGTCGCGCCGCATCTCCTGCGCGATGCCCCGCGCGACCGCGTCCCGGTAGGTCAGTTCCGCCACGACGAGCCTCCGTCCGCCCAGAGGTCGGTGAACGCGCTCGCCGGCTCGGGCAGCTCGCCGGCGATCGCCTCCTCAGTGGCCTGGTCGACGGCGACCGCGACCTCCTTGTCGATCACGTCCAGGTCGTCCGCCGCGACGCCGAGCCGCACGAGGCGACCGCGGTACAGCGTGATCGGGTCGTACGCCTTCCAGGCCTCGACCTCGTCGGCCGGGCGGTACTTGCCGGGATCGGCCCGCGAGTGGCCGCCGTGCCGGTAGGTCAGGGCCTCGACGAGGGAGGGCCCCTCGCCGCTGCGGGCGCGCTCGAAGGCGGCGGTGGCCGCCAGGTAGACCTCGTCAGCGTCGTTGCCATCGACCACCACCGGGTCGAGCCCGTACGCCGAGGCCCGGTCGGCCGCCGGATGCGCGACCGCGGTGATGTCGGCGATCGACGTGTACTCCATGTACAGGTTGTTCTCGCAGACGAACACGATCGGCAGCTTGTAGACCGCCGCGTAGTTGAGCGCCTCGTGGAAGGCGCCGATGTTGGTGGTGCCGTCGCCGAAGAAGCAGGTCGTCACCTGTCCAGAACCGCGGTACTGCGCCGACCAGGCCGCGCCGTTCGCGATCGTCATGTGCGCGCCGATGATCGCGTACGAACCCAGCATGCCGTGCTCGACGCTGGTGAGGTGCATCGAGCCGCCCTTGCCGCCCATCAACCCGTTCGCGCGGCCGAGCAGCTCGGCCAGCACCGGCGTCATCGGCACGCCGCGGGCCAGCGTGTGCGCGTGACCGCGGTAGGTCGCGAAGGTGAGGTCGTCGCTGCGCATCGCCGCCCCGAACCCGGCCGAGATGGCCTCCATGCCGAGCGAGAGGTGGCTGGTGCCCTTCACCAGCTGGCGCATGAACAGGTCGTAGGCGCGCTTCTCGAACTGCCGCATCTCCTGCAACTTGCGGTAGATCGCCAGCCTCGTCTCCAGTGGCACCGGCGCGTCGTCGTGCCGGGTCTGGTCGTCCGGCGGCAGCACGACGCCGTGCGCGCCGTACTCGTGGTCGGACAGGGGCAGCCTCACGCGAGACCTCCTCGGTACGGACGGGTGTTGATGTGCGACTGGCTGTCGCGCTCGACCGACAGGAAGCCACCGGTCGTGTAGTAGCGCTTGCCGGCCACGAGCAGCTCCTCGGCCGGGAACTTGGTGATGACCTCGCAGCCGGTCTCGGTCACGACGATCTCCTCCTCGATCCGCGCCGCTCCCCACCCGTCGTCGGCCGGCCAGTAGGTCTCGAGCGCGAACACCTGACCCACCTCGAGCGTCTCGGGGTTGTCGAGCGAGGTCAGCCGGCTGAAGATCGGCCGCTCCCAGATGCTCAGCCCGACGCCGTGGCCGTACTGCAGGGCGAAGGCCGCCTCCTCGTCGGCGAAGCCGAACTCCTGCGCCGTCGGCCAGACCTGCACGATCTCGGCGGTGGTCGCCCCAGGCTTCACCAGGTCGATGGCGTTGTCCATCAGCTCGCGGCAGATCTTGTACGCGCCCCGCTGGGCCGCCGACGCGCTGCCGACGGCGAAGGTGCGGTAGTAGCAGGTGCGGTAGCCCTGGTAGCTGTGCAGGATGTCGAAGAACGCGGGGTCGCCCGGGCGGATGAGCCGGTCGGAGAAGACGTGCGGGTGCGGTGAGCAGCGCTCGCCCGAGATCGCGTTGACGCCCTCGACGTACTCGGAGCCGAGGTCGAACAGCTTCTTGCTGACCAGGCCGACGCACTCGTTCTCGCGGACGCCGGGGCGCAGGAAGTCGTAGAGATCCTCGTAGGCCGCGTCGACCATGGACGCCGCCTGGGTGAGCAGGCCGATCTCGTCCGGGGTCTTGATCCGGCGTGCCTCGAGGAAGACCGGTTGCCCGTCGACGACCGGGAAACCCAACGCCTGCAGGGCGAACAGCACCGGGGGCTCGACGACGTCCACGCCGATCGGTTGCCCCTCGAGGCCGAAGTCGGCCATCACCTGCGCGATCTTGGCGGCGACGTCGGCGGCGCGCCCCGCACCGGCCGGGATCGCACCGCGCAGCGTCGAGATGCCGGCGCGGGCGCCGTAGTGCGGCCCGCGTCCGGCCGCGTCGTGCGGGGCGTCGAGCCACGGCGACTGCAACTGGTGATGCCGCGCCGCCGACCCGAAGTCCCACAGCACGGGGTCACCGCCGCGCGGCAGCAGCGCGAACCGGATCATCTTGTCCATCGCCCACGTGCCGATGTGGGTGGCGGTCATGTACCGGATGTTGTGGAAGTCGAAGGTCAGCAGTGCGCCGAGCTCCGAGCGGTCGAGTTCGGCCTTCAGCTTCTGCAGCCGCTCGCGACGCAGGCGGTCGATGTCGAGGCGGTCCTCCCAGTCGACGTGGGAGGTACCGAACGTCGCCGAAACCATGATGTGTCTCCTTCGCGGGCTCAGACGAGCGCAGCGGTGAGGTCGTCGAGTGATGGACGGGAGCGCAGGTACGCGGCCGCATTGGCCTCGCGCTCCTCGCGCCGGTAGTACGCGATCTCGACGAGCTCGAGGGCCAGCCCGTCGGGATCGCTGAAGTAGACCCAGCGCCACCCGCTCAGCGGGCCGCTGTCGACGACATTGACGTCGGAGTAGAACTGCACACCCTTCGCCTCGAGCGCCGCCTTGGTCGCCCGCACGTCCGCCACCTTGAAGCAGACGTGGGCAGCCCCGAGATGATGGTTCGGCACCGGTGCGGTGCTGGTCGGCGGACGGTTGGCGTACTCGATCAGCTCCATCGTCGAGTGCTCGCCGACCCACAGACTCACCTGGCGCAGGCGGGCGTCCGGGACACCGACGCCCCGCGCGAGGTCCGGCCCGTCGAACCACGGCGTCGGCTCGTTGGCGAAGGGCAGCCCGAGCACGTCGTGGTAGAACCAGATCGACCGGTCGAGGTCACGCACCACGAGTCCGACGTGGTGGACGGCCTGCAGCTCGATGCTCATGACGTGGTCACCGCACCCGGCGTGACCAGCACCTTGAGCTGGTCGCCACGGGGGTCGACGAGCACGTCGAACCCGTCGACGACGACGTCCTCGAGCCCGATGCGACGGGTGACGGCCTTGCTCACCGGGTACTTCCCGGAGGCAATGAGTCGGATGACGCGGGGCCAGTCGGTGATCAGGTAGCACCAGCTGCCGATTAGGCTGACGTCCCTCTCCGACAACGCCATCGCGTCGAGCGTCGCCGGCTTGGTGTG
>NZ_JBQCEE010000158.1:0-22999 GCF_051960575.1 Jatrophihabitans sp. | reverse complement strand
AACGCCTCGCCATGCTCGCCCGCGACGGCGGCTGCACCTTCCCCGACTGCGACGCCCCCATCGCCTACCTCGAAGCCGACCACATCACCCCCTGGATCATCAGCCAGCGGACCTGCGTCGACGACGGCCACCTCGTCTGCGTCTTCCACCACCGCATCGCCCGCAGCCAAGGCTGGCAACCCGTCATGATCAACGGCAGAGTCGGCTGGCGACCACCCGCCTGGCTCGACCCCGAACGAACACCACGGTTCAACCGACTCCGCCGCGCCTTCGACCCAGCACGCGACCTCACCGACCTCCACGCCGACACCGACCCCGAACTCGACTGAACCGTCGAGACGATCAGGCGTCGCGTCAGTCAAGGCACCCCTCTGCGCTCGACCACGCCGAGTTTTAAGCGGATCGGACGATCAAGAGCGCGACGCTGTCATGCCCAGTTCCGATCGCGTTTGTCGATCTTGGGCGAGCGTCAGACCGAACCGTGGTCCACGTCGGTAGGCTGCGCGCCGTGGAGCCGATCCGAAGGTTCGATCCCCAGATGTACGCCGATGCCCTCGAATCATGGAGTTGGCTCGACGGGCTTGCCGGGATGTCCCCTGCCCTGTCAAACGCTTTCGGTGATGTGTTCCTGCAAGCTCCAGACGGTTCGTTCTGCTTCCTGAGCACTCTCGACGGGACTCTTGACCGTGTGTGGCCTGACGCGGCGGCGTTCCAGGCGGCGATCAACACGCCCGCGGCTCAGGATGAGTTCCTGCTCGTCGGTCTGGTCCAAGATGCGTTCAACGCCGGGCTGAATCCTGGACCATCACAGATTCTCGCGTTCACCGTGCTGCCGGCTCTGGGCGGCGATGTCGCGGTCGACAACCTGACGGTTACGGACTTCGTCGTCACGGTCAACATTGCTGGTCAGATCCACGAACAGATCGAAGATCTGCCGCCTGGCGCGAGCATCAGCGGTTTCACGATCCGCTGAACTCAGATCGCCTCCCTTGCTCACCTCTTGCCCGAGCGCGACCATGCCGCTGACTCGGCGCATCGGCGACCGTCGCGTGGTCTGCATCTACTCGGGTGTAGTTCCGTCGGAGAACCGCGCACCGAACTGTGCGAGCCTCCGGTTGACGTCCGGCTGTCCCTGGCGATCTAGCCACACTCCGGCAACAGCTGTCCGCCAACGGGGGTCGGTCGTCGCGCGCCGCTCGATGTCGTCGATGAAGCGTTCGCCCTCGCCCCAGATAGCGACGACGTCCTCTATCGGTCCGGCAGCCACCCGACCGATCTCGTCATCGTCAGCGGCCTCATCAATAAGGGCGTGGATCAGCGAGATGCAGCCGGCCCAGACCGGCTTGGTGGTCAGGTCCAGGATGCAATCGTCTTCGTCGGTGTTGGCAGCGTCGTCGGTCACTTGGGCAGCGCGCAGGCGTTCATGGCGCCAGTACTCCCTCGCCAACATGCGGAGCGATTCCCATCTCCGAACCTCCCCGTCGAGCGTGGTGAAGGTGATGCGCCCGGAGGAGTCGACAGACGCGTGTTGCACCGAGTCATCATCCGTTGCAGAGTGCGCGACTACCAGCACGACCATGCCGGTGTCACGGCACAACGCGACCATGCGCAGGTCCGGATGTCGCTAACCCTCAACGCGTTCGCGGTAATGCTAGGGAGAGAGGTGGCTTGAGTAGGGCTCAAGCGACCCGCGAACGTCATCGACCGCGTCGGCTTCGTCCCAGAGCTCAAACCACTCGTTGTCCGCAGGCACGAACGCGCGCTTAAGGACATCCGCAGCCATCCGGCGCTGCGCCGCGGTGACGCCACCTCGCATCGCAGCGAGCCATTCCGACGACGGACGGTAGGCGCTGGCGCCGCCCTCGTAACCATCCAGGATGGCGACCAAGGCCGCCGCAGCGACCGCCTCGCTCATCTGCGAAACCTCGATGTATCCGCCGGCACCCACCGCCGACATGGCACGCTGCAACTCGACCGAGACGGCCGACCAATCATCGAGCTCGCCCAGATCACCGGCGAAGTCCGCCGCGTCATCGTTGTCAAACGGGCCTGACCCCCAAGCTCCCATGGCAGTCAGAATGCCAGAAGAAGCCGGCTAGCCGACACACGATTCGACGACTAGGTCGGCCCGACCACTGCTGCGGCCAGACGAAGCGATTATCACGATGGTGGTGCGTCTCGAAGTCAACGCGAAAGACACCTGGCCCAAACGTGGATGGAAGCGCACGTTCGGTGGGCTTTCGCTGAAATGGACGAGGCAACGACGGCGTGAGCGACCATGCCGCGTTGTGCGCGGTCGTGCCGATTCGCGAGTGACCAGGACATACACGAGGCTCGTCATGTGGAGACGATTGACTGGCCGGATCTTTGGCAAGCCGACGCCAGGACGGCGCTCATGCCCTAATTCGGCCGCGACGTCCGGCTGCGCATCATCGTCGGCGACCCGACGAAAGCGATCGACGGAACCGTGCTCGAGGGCTACGTGTTCCTCGACAGCGGGACGCCGATGGTCATTCACAACTTCTCGGGCCGAGGGGGTGTCTACCCCTGGCGGTTGTTACGCGGACCTGTCTTGCGCATCGACGAGCTTCGCCCGCGCAGAACGCCGTTGCTCGTGTACGGGCACCCGAACTGAAATCCACGAAGCGGCGACTGACTCACAGCTCGTCAGTAGTCGGATCCGGCGTTGATCCGCGCGCGTAGGTTGCTCACGTGGACGGTCTGAGTCGTCGGTGGATCGACGCTGTGCGCGCCGCCTGCGAGCCAGTGTTCGCAGCGGCGGACGCCGACTTTCGCGTGAGCGAACCCGGCGGCGACGCTCTGCTCTGGGAAGCGGCTCCCCAGGGCTTTCCTGGACCGCTACCCGGACAGCAAGGTAGATGAGGGGTACGGCGACGGGTGGCCGCCCCCGTGCCTTGACTTCTAGATCTACGTGGACGTCAAGGCAAGACAGCGAACAGGGCTCGGTTCGGGTTGGAATCGCCCTCAGCCAGCAGGGAGGAAGAGCCGAAGATTGCCGCGGCGGCAGCCGTCGATTGGGCGAGCGTCTCCACTGGCGAGATCGGACGGCGACTCGGTCGTCCGCGAACAGTGCCCGGATTCGAGCTGCAACGTCGTGGTCCGGTGGCGAGAGCACGACGCTCACATCGGGTGCTGCGTCCTCAGGCGGCGCGGGCAACACCATCACCGACACAGGTGTCAATCCACTCACGATGCGGGACAGCCGCAGCCGACGACGGACCTCGGCAGCCCGCGCGTCTTGCTGCGCCTCTGGCACGTCACCTGCGGTCCGGTGTACCGCCCGCGGTACACCAGACCGCGTTGATCATGAGCGGTCGTAGCCCAGGGCCCGACCGAGGCCTGAACGGGCCGGCGCGACGATCAGGTCGTCAGCGCTGCTCGCCCGAGCTGTCGCCGTCGCCCGTGTGCTCCTGCGCCCAGTCGACGGCCTTGTCGATCTGGTCGACATGGCCGAACTTCTTGCCGGCCGCGTCCCCGGCCTTCTCGAGCGCCTGGTCGAGCTGCTGGTCGTGGTCCTCGGCGAACTTCTTCAGGTCGTCCAAGCCCGGCATGGCGATGTCCTTCCCTCCGCGGTCCGCCCGGCGGCCGACCTCCCTCGGTCCTACCACAGCGCGGGCGGCACGACGAGGGTCGCGTCAGCCGCCCGCGGGCAGGCGGCGGGCGAGTTCGGCGAGTCGCAGCACGCCGGTGAGCGCGGTGTCGCGTCCGCGGCGGGCGGCGCGCGCGATCGGCCCCGGCGGGACGGGCGGCTCGAACCGCACCTGATCGCCGACCGCGACGACGCCGGCGCGGTCGACGGTCGCGTAGACGCCGAGGAACCGGTCGCCGGTCTCGGCGACGGCGCGGGTGAGCCGACGGTCGGTCGGCAGGTCGTCCTGCGCGCGACTCGGGATCACGCAGCGCACCGTCGGCATGTCGACGCGCACCTGCGCGGTGCCGCCGAGCCGCACGGCTCCCCCGGCCCAGCCGCTCTCGACGAGGGCGTCACCAGGAGCATGCACGAACACGTTCGGCCGGAACCGCCGGGCGTCCGGCGCATCGGCGTCGCCGAGCTGGTCGCGCACGGCGCGCAGGCTCGCGTCCGTGAGCAGATGTACCGGGCTGAGATCGACGAAGGTTCCCGGCGGTGTGCCGTAGGTGGCGTACTGCAGCAGGGGCCGCAGCGCCATGCGGCTGAAGTCGGGCAACCGCTCGTCACGGTCGAGGCCGAAGTCGCGCGCGATGGCCGATGGCAGCCCGGACGTGAGCCGCTCGCGCCACGGCATCGGGACGGCGGCGCCGAGCGGTTGCAGGCGGACGTCGCGGTCGAGCGCGGCAGACAGCGCGTCGTGGACGCCCGGGTCGTCGCTGCGCACCTCGCCGCCGTCGGGCAGCGTGACGACCACCGGCGGCACGCGACCAGGGCCGGACGACGCGTCCGGCTCGACGGCGTACCGCGCGCGCAGGCGCAACAGCGCGGGCAGGCGGCGGGCCGAGACGGTGACGTCGCGCTCGACGTCGTGCACCGCCCAGAGGCGGTCGCCGCGCACGCCACGGGTGTCGAGGTGGGCGTGCGTGAGCCGCTCGCCGACCATCGACTTGACCGGGAACCGCCAGAGCTCGAGGACGTCCATCGTGGCGCCGATCATAGGGACCGCGGCGTGCGCACCGTGCCGGCAGCGAGCAGCGCCAGCACCGGCAGCACCAGCAGGCCGGCGGTGAGCGACGACCGCTGCGCGATCACGCCGGCCGCGAGCGGGGCGACGATCTGGCCTACACCAGCGACTACGAGGATCTCGCCGAGGGCCTGGTCGGCGGTCCGCCGGCTCGAGGCGACATGCAGGGCGGACGCGAGCGGGAACGTCGCGCCGATGCCGATCCCCGTGATGAGGAGCCCGAGCACGGCAACGGCCGCCGTGTCGGCGGCGAGCAGCACCGGCGAGCCGGCGAGTACCAGCACCAGCGCGGCGAACAGCACGGACGCCGCCGGACGCCGTCGTGCCAGCCGGCTTGCCACCACCCGCCCGACCAGGTTGGCCGCGTAGCCCACGCTCACCAGCGCGGCCGCGGCGTCGCGCGCGATCCCGACATCGTCGTGCAACCAGGACGCGCCCCAGAAGCTGATCGTGAACTCGGCGCCGACCACCGCGAAGATCGTGACCAGCCCGCGCCGAGAGCCGCCGCGCGCGACCGTGGCCGCATCGACGGCGTCACCGTCCGGCTCGGCGGCGACGAGCCGCTCGCGCGGACCGAGCGCAACCGCCGTGACGGCCGCGGCCACGACGACCGCTGCGACGACGAACGCGGCGCGCCAGCCGAGCACGGACGCGGCGCATACGGCGATCAGGCTCGGGGTCGCGATCCCGGCGAGGCTGACCGCCACCTCGCCCTCGGTCATCGCGACCGCCCGATGCGCGCCGTGCCGGTCGGCGAGCGACGCCCAGAGCCGGATCAACGCGGCCGTGGCGAACGCGCTGCACAGCAGGGCACCGGCGAGCGTCAACGCGAGCCGGTCGCCGTAGCCGAGCAGCAGTGCTGCGGCGCCGGCACCCGCCAGCCCAAGCACGATGGTGCGCCGGCGGTCGGCGTGCGAACGCGCCGCCAGCGCCCCCGCGGTCATCCCGCCCAACGCGAATGCGGCCTGGTGCAGTGCGCCCGCGACGTAGGTCAGATGCTCGGTGCGGCGCAGGTAGGGCAGCGCCGGACCGAGCAGCGCGTTGAGGACGCCGAACGCGAACAGGGCCGCGAAGGCCACCCAGGTGGCGCGGTCGCGCCGATAGGCCGCCCCCGCGCCGGTCACCGGACGCGGCGCGTGGCGGCGTCGACCCGTTCGGTACGACCGAGCCGGTCGAGCTGCTCGAGCAGCGGGATGGCCACGCGGCGGCTCGTGCCGAGCGCCTGCCGGGCTTGGCTGGTCGTGAACGGCTGCGGCAGGGCCGCGAGTCGACGCGCCGCCTCGTCGACCGCCGTGGGCAGCAGCACGATGTCGCCGAGCCGCAGCAGCCGACCGGCGCGGGCGGCGGCGCTCAGTTCGCGGTGCCCGAGTCGCAGGTCGGCGAGCTCGTAGGCCTCGGGCGCGGCGAACGGGTCGGTGGCGAGACGGTGCTCGAGCGTGCGCACCGACTCCTCGGCCGCACCGAGGGTTGCCACCTCGACGGGCGCGCGCACACGGCCGTCACCGACCTGCAGGTCGGCCGCCTCGGCGAGCGGTGCAGCGAGCGAGGCGTCCGGCAGGCCGAGCGCGCGGGCGAGGGCCGGCAACGGCATCGCCGGGTCGAGCGGATGCTCCTTCGCCCAGGCCGGCACCGTCTCACCCACTGCGGCGCGCCAGGTCGACCACTGCCACGGCGCGATCAGCCAGTCGCCGTGCGTGACGAGGCCGGGCAGCGACACCTCGACCCGACCGGCCAGGCGGCGCAACAATTGTTGCGGCATCGCGCCGCGCCGCACGAGCTCGACGGCGGGGTCGACCCGACCGTCGGCGGTCATGAGGGCGGCGGCGCGCGACGCGGCGGCTCCACGCCGGTTGAGGGGCGGCGGATCGGCGTCGAGCACCAGCACGCCTGCGGCCACGGCCTGCTGCCCGGGGTCGCGCAGCACGGCCCGGTCACCTGCGCGCACGGGCACGGCGCGCGGCAGGCGCAGCCGCGCGAGCAGGCCGCGGTCGTCACGGGCGAGGGGCCGTACCCGCACCGGCAGCGCCGCCGTGCCGAGATGCAGCATGAGCTCGGTGGGCACCTCGTCCACGCGGGCGAGCAGCACGTCGACCTCGGTGGGCGTCGGCCAGGCGGAGGGCGTCACGAGCGCGTCGCCGCGTCCGATCTCGTCCCGCGCGATGTTGCGCAGGTTCAGCGCGACGCGAGCGGGCGCCTCGACCGTCTCGCGCGACGTGCCCAGTGACTGCAGGGCACGTACCGCGACGGGGCGGTCGCCGAGCAGCAGGGTGTCGCCGGCGGCGACGCGCCCGGCGGCGAGCGTCCCGGTGACGACGGTGCCACTACCCCTGACCGTGAAACTGCGGTCGATCCAGAGTCGGACGCCGTCGCGAGCGTCCGGCACCGGCAGCGTCGCGACGAGCCGGTCGAGCGCGGTGCGCAATTCGTCGAGGCCTGCGCCCGTCGCGCCGGACACGGTCACAGCGTCGACCTCCCCGAGCGACGAACGGGCCAGCCGCGCACGCGCCTCCTCCAGCGCGGGCGCAGGATCGGCGAGGTCGCTGCGCGTCACGGCCAGCACGCCGTGCCGCACGGCCAGCGCGTCGGCGGCGGCGAGGTGTTCCTCGGACTGGCGCGACCAGCCCTCGTCGGCGGCGACGACGAAGAGCACCGCCGGCACCGGGCCGAGCCCGGCCAGCATGTTGGCGATGAAGCGCTGGTGTCCGGGCACGTCGACGAAGGCGATCCCGGCGCCCGACGGCAGGGTCGTCCAGGCATAGCCGAGGTCGATGGTCATACCCCGGCGACGCTCTTCCGCCCAGCGGTCTGGCTCCATCCCGGTGAGCGCGCGGACGAGCGTCGACTTGCCGTGGTCGACGTGCCCGGCGGTGGCGACGACCCGCACCGTCACGCGTCCCGCACCCGGCCGACCGCCGCCACGAGCAGGTCGTCGTCGGCCGGGTCGACGCAGCGCAGGTCGAGCAGGCAGCGCCCGTGCTCGACCCGCCCGACCACCGGCGGCTCGCCCGCACGCAGCGCGGCCGCGTAAAACTCGGGCAGGGCGACGGCCCAGCCCGGCAGGGTCAGTCCCGGCGCTCCCCCGCCGCCCACGACCCCGTCGGACGCGACCACGACGCCCCCGACCGACTCGGCCAGCCGCACACAACGTCTGTTGAGGTCATCGGCGTCAGCGTGCAGGAAGGCATGCACCGGCGTCGGCGCGGTCAGCGACGCCTCGAGCGCCGCGAGCGTGAGCTTGTCGACACGCAGCGCCCGCGCGAGCGGGTGCCGCCGCAGCCGTTGCACGACGGCGGCCTGGCCCGCGAGCAGGCCGGCCTGCGGGCCGCCGAGCAGCTTGTCGCCGCTGCACGTCACCACGGCCGCACCGGCCCGCAGCGCGGTGGTCACGTCCGGCTCGTCCGGCAGCAGCGGGTCGGGTGCGAGCAGGCCGCTACCGACATCAACGACCACCGGCACCGGCAGCGTCGTCAGGCGATCGACCTCGACGGCGCGGGTGAACCCCTCGATCCGGAAGTTGCTCGGGTGCACCTTCAGCACGCACCCGGTGTCGGGCCCGATCGCCGCCGCATAGTCGTCGAGCGTCACCCGGTTGGTGGTGCCGACCTCGCGCAGCCGCGCACCCGTCGACTCGATGAGGTCGGGTAGGCGGAAGCCGTCGCCGATCTCGACCAGTTCGCCGCGGCTCACGATCACCTCGCGCCCTGCCGCCAGCGCGGTGGTCGCGAGCACGAGGGCGGCCGCGCCGTTGTTCACCACGTGCACGTCGCCCGCGTCCGGCAGCGCGCGCCGCAGCGCTTCGAGCGTGCCCCGCCCGCGCGCGGCGCGGCGTCCGTCGGCCAGGTCGAACTCGACGTCGACGTAGCCCGCGGCCTGCGCCACTGCACGCAGCGCGTCGGACGACAGGGGTGCGCGTCCGAGGTTCGTGTGCAGCACGACCCCGGTGGCGTTGATCACCCGGCGCAGCGTGGTGCCGCCCCGGGGCAGGGCCGCGGCCACCTCGGCGGCGACCTGCGCCGCGTCGGGCGCGGTGGCCGGGGGCGCCGCCCGGTACGCCGCGAGCCGCTCGACGACGGCGCGCTTCACCACGGCCGGGTCGAGACGGGCCGCCGCCGCGGCGAGCACCGGCTCGGCCAGCACGGCGTCGGTGCGCGGGAGGTGCCGGCGCGGGTCGGTCACGGCACCTCCTTCGGCGGAACGTGTGGCGGAGACGGACGGGAATCGAACCCGCCAAGCCGAGTTGCTCGACTTCACCGGTTTTGAAGACCGGGGGGGCCACCAGGCACCCGGACGCCTCCGCTGATCACGCTAGTGCCTACTGTCGGAGAGGTGAGCGCCGAGCTGACCAGCACCCGCCTGACGCAGTTCGCGCACGGCGGCGGCTGCGCCTGCAAGATCCCGCCGGGCGAGCTCGAAGAGATCGTCCGCGACCTCACCGGCGACACCGGTCCCGACCTCGTCGTCGGCCTCGACGACGGCGACGACGCCGCAATCGTGCGTGTGCAGGACGGGCTCGCCGTGGTCGCCACCGCCGACTTCTTCACCCCCGTCGTCGACGACGCCTACGACTTCGGCCGCATCGCCGCGGCGAACGCGCTGTCGGACGTCTACGCCATGGGCGGGCGGCCGGTCGTGGCCGTGAACCTCGTCGGCTGGCCGCGCGACGTGCTGCCCGGCGAGCTGCTGCGCGAGGTGCTGCGCGGCGGCCTGGACATCTGCCGCGAGGCCGGGTGCCACGTCGGCGGCGGCCACAGCATCGACGACCCCGAGCCGAAGTACGGCCTCGCCGTGACCGGTGTCGCCGACCCGGCCCGCGTCATGCGCAACGACGCCGCCCGCGCCGGGCAGCCGATCAGCCTCAGCAAGCATCTGGGCGTCGGCGTGCTGAACAACCGGCACAAGTCCACCGGCGAGGTCTTCCCGCAGGCGATCGCGAGCATGACGGCGCTGAACAAGCGGGCGGCCGCCGCGGCGCTCGAGGCCGGCATCGCGGCCGCCACCGACGTCACCGGGTTCGGCCTGCTCGGTCACCTGTACAAGATGGCGCGGGCCTCTGGGGTCACCGCCGTCGTGGACGCCGCCGCCGTGCCCTACCTCGACGGCGCCCGTGAGGCGCTGCGCGACGGCTTCGTCAGCGGCGGCACCTGGCGCAACCTCGACTGGGTGCGCCCGCACCTCGCGTCCGGCGTGGACGAGGACGAACTGCTCCTGCTCGCGGACGCGCAGACGAGCGGTGGCCTGCTGCTGGCCGGCGAGATCCCCGGTGCACCGGTGATCGGCGAGTTCGTGCCCCGCGCCGACACCACCCTCGTCATCCGCTGAGCACACCATCCGCCGAGACCTGGACGAAGGGACTGACCTTGGACGCCTACGTGGCCGACCCGAAGCGCTACGACACGATGCGCTATCGCCGTTGCGGGCGCAGCGGCATCCAGCTGCCGATGGTGTCGCTCGGCTTCTGGCAGAACTTCGGCGACGACCGGCGGCTCGAGACGCAGCGGGCGATCATGCAGCGGGCCTTCGACCTCGGGGTGACCCACTTCGACCTCGCCAACAACTACGGGCCGCCCTACGGCTCGGCCGAGATCAACGTCGGGCGCATCCTGCGCGAGGACTTCGGTCCGTACCGCGACGAGCTCGTGATCAGCACGAAGGCCGGCTGGGACATGTGGCCCGGCCCCTACGGCGACCTCGGCTCGCGCAAGTACCTGCTGGGCAGCCTCGACCAGTCGCTGCGGCGGCTCGGCCTCGACCACGTCGACATCTTCTACTCGCACCGCCCCGACCCCGACACCCCGCTGGACGAGACGGTCGGTGCCCTGCACACCGCCGTCCAGCAGGGCAAGGCGCTCTACGTCGGCATCTCGTCCTACGGCCCCGAGCGCACCCGGCAGGCGGCCGACCTGCTGGCACGCCTCGGCACCCGGCTGCTCATCCACCAGCCGTCGTACTCGATGTTCAACCGCTGGATCGAGGGCGGGCTGCTCGACACCCTCGCCGACGTCGGCGCAGGCTGCATCGGCTTCACCGCGCTTGCCCAGGGGCTGCTCACGGACAAGTACCTCGACGGCGTGCCGGAGGGTTCGCGGGCGTCGCGCAACGACACGTTCTCGCGTGACGTGATCACCGACGAGCGGGTGCAGGTGCTGCGCGAACTGAACGCCATCGCCGAGCGGCGCGGGCAGTCGCTGGCCGAGATGGCGATCTCGTGGACTCTGCGCGACCCTCGCGTGACGTCGGTCGTGATCGGCGCGAGCTCGGTCGAGCAGCTCGAGAGCAACGTGTCGGCTGTGCACCGCACCGACTTCACCGACGAAGAGCTGGCGGCGATCGACGCGTTGGCCAAGGACGACCCGGCCGTCGACCTGTGGCGCGAGCAGTCGCAACTCGGCCCGGATCCTCTAGTCTGACGGCGTCTCAACGTCGGTTGAGACCAGGAGGTCTCGACCGAGGGGTGCGTCGATGTCCGATCGCAGTGGCCGGGTCGTGGTGCTCGGGTCGACCAACCTCGACCTGACGCTGCGGGTGCAGAGCCTGCCGGCCCCGGGCGAGACGGTGCTCGGCGGCGAACCGGGCTGGCAGCCGGGCGGGAAGGGCGGCAACCAGGCGGTCGCGGCAGCCGCCGCCGGCGCCGCGGTGACCTTCCTCGGGCGGGTCGGCACCGACGACGCGGGCACGACACTGCTCGACGACCTCGCCGCGCACAGGGTCGACACCTCGCACGTCGCGAAGGCCGACGGCGCGAGCGGCCTGGCGATCGTGCTGGTCGGGCCGACCGGCGAGAACCAGATCGCGGTCGCGCCCGGCGCCAACCAGGCCGTCACGCCGGCCGACGTCGACGGCTGGCGGGACGTCATCACGGGCGCCGCGGTGCTGCTCGTCCAGCTCGAGGTCCCGCCGGCGGCTGTCGACCGCGCCGTCGAACTCGCTGCCGCGGCCGGGTGCACCGTGGTGCTGAACCTGTCCCCCGCCCGCCCGGTCGAGCCGACCACCCTCACCGCCGTCGACGTCCTGGTCGTCAACCGGGCGGAGGCCGCGTACTCGGCCGGCCGGGTGAGCACCGACGAGCCGGCGGCACTCGCTGCCTCGCTCACCGCGATCGGCCCGCGTGCCGTCGTCGTGACCGCGGGCGGCGACGGCGCGTTCCTCGCCACTGGTGACGGCGTGCGGCACGTCGCGGCCGCCGGGGTCACCGCCGTCGACACCACCGGCGCCGGTGACGCCTTCGCCGGAACCCTCGCCGCCCGCCTCGCCCTCGGCGCCGAACTCGGCGACGCGGTCTCCGCCGCCGTCGAGGCGGGCACCCGCGCCGTGCAGCACGCCGGCGCCCAGCCGCCGCGTCCCTGACGCTCAGCCGGGCGCTGTCACCTCGACGACCAGGTCGGCACGGGCTCGCGTGGCGGCGACCGTCCCGGCGTTGCGCTCGTCGCTGCAGGTCGTCCAGCGCCAGGCGTCCTCCCGCGGCCAGCCGTGGCCGACGCGGCGCTCGACCAGCCGCTGCCGCCGCACGTCGTCCGGCACCTCGAGGAACCAGACCGCGTCGAGTTCGGCGCGCACCGGTGTCCACGCACCGTCCAGCAGCAGGTAGTTGCCCTCGGTGATCACCAGCGCGACGTCGCGCGGGACGGGCACGCAGTTGGCGATCGGCTCCTCGAGGTCGCGCCGGAACAGCGGCGCGTAGACGACCGGCGCGTCGTCGTGCCGCAGACGGTGCAGCAGGGCGGCGTAGCCGCGGGCGTCGAAGGTGTCCGGCGCACCCTTGCGGTCGGCGCGCCCCAGCCGCTGCAGCTCGGCGTGGGCGAGGTGGAAGCCGTCCATCCCGACCACGACGGCGGCGTCGCCGATGCGGTCGGCGAGGGCCGCCGCGAGGGTCGACTTCCCGGCGCCCGGGGCACCGGTGATGCCGAGCAGGGTGCGGCGGCGTCCCGCGGCGAGGGCGACAGCACGGGTCGCGAGCTCGTCGACGGACGCCCGGACCTCATCCACCTTCGTCACAGGCGGTGAGTCGCGCGGCCGCCCGGGTAGACCAGAGGGCAGCTGTTGTCGATCATCGAAGAGGACTCCATGTCTGTCACGACCCTTGCCCACCGCATCCTGCACCTGCCCGCCACCGTGCTGCACAAGGTGCCCCTCGGCGACCGCGTGCTCAGCACGGCCGAGCACGGCGTGCAGACCGTCGAGGCCCTGGTCCTCCGGGGCCGTCGCACCGCCGGCCGGGCGGCCGACCGGGCGACGGACGGCCGGTTCGCGCCGTCACCCACGTCGACGGACGACGACCGCCCGAGCCGCCCGTCGGCGACCGCGCTGCGCGACGACGCGCCGATCGAGGTCGACGTGCAGCAGGCCGAGCAGATCGCCGACGACCTGCTCGAGCAGGAGGAGCTGGAGCCGCACGCGGGCGAGCTCGCCGAGGACGCCGACCTGCAGGAGGTGCAGGCCGCGCTGCGCGCGAAGCACCTGCTCGCCGAGCAGATCGAGGACGAGCGCGCCGAGCAGCGCCACGAGCAGGTGGCCGAGCAGGAGCACGCCGAGCACTGACCCGGTCCTGACCCGCGACGAGCGCCGCCCGGCGAACGTGTGCCGGGCGGCGCGTCCATCCCCGCCGAACCTGTGCTTGGATCGAACAGATGCGTGAGATTCCGGGCGGGCTCGTCGACGCCGACCGCCACTCCGCCGTGCTGAGCCGCGAGTTCGACGCGACGGCACGCCGCTACGACCTGATGGTCGGCCTCAACCCCGGCTACCACGCGCACCTGCGTGCCGGTGCCGCCGCGCTCGCCGCCGGCCTGCCGGAGCGGCCGCGGCTGCTCGACATCGGCTGCGGCTCCGGGGCCTCGACGACGGCCCTGCTGTGCGAGGTGCCCGACCCGGCCGAGGTCGTCGGCGTCGACGCGTCCGACGGCATGCTCGACCAGGCGCGGCGCAAGCCGTGGCCCGCCGGCGTGCGGTTCGTGCACGGTCGGGCCGAGCAGGTCTCGTCCAGGGCGGACGAGTGGGGCCTGCGCCCGCCCTACGACGGCGCGTTCGCGTGCTACCTGTTCCGCAACGTGCCCGCCGCCGACCGCGACGCCACCCTCGGCGCGGTGCGCGACGTGCTCGCCCCGGGCGGGCGCCTCGTCGTGCAGGAGTACTCGGTCGCGGGCTCGCGCCGCGCGATGGCGCTCTGGACGCTGGTCTGCTGGCTCGTGATCATCCCGATGAGCCTGGTGCTCACCCGGCGCACCGCGCTCTACCGCTACCTCTGGCGCAGCGTGCTGCAGTTCGACACACTGGCCGCCTTCACCGACCGACTCGAGCGGGCCGGGTTCATCGACGTGCGGGTCGAGGACGTCCGGTTCACCACCGCCGCGATCTGGCAGCGCGGCATCCTGCACACGATCTCGGCGCGCCGCCCGTGACCCGCACCCGCCCCGGACGCGACAAGCGGGCCGAGCACCACCCCGCGCACCACGGCGCCTCCGACGATGGCCGCACGCACCACGTCGCCGTGCTCGGCGGCGGGGTCGCAGGGCTGGCCGCGGCGACCGCGCTCGCCGAACGCGGCGTCGCCGTCACGCTGCTCGAACAGCACGAGCAGTTGGGCGGCCGCGTGCGTGCCTGGCCGGTCGCCCATGCCGACGGCCCGGCGACGATGAGCCGCGGCTTCCACGCCTTCTTCCGGCAGTACTACAACCTGCGGGCGCTGCTGCGGCGCGTCGACCCGTCGCTGCGGCGGCTGGTGCCCGTAGCCGACTACCCGCTGCTCTCGGCCGACGGGTTCGAGGACTCGTTCGCGCGCATCCCCCGCCGGCCGCCGTGGAACCTCATCACCTTCGTGCTGCAGAGCAAGACCTTCACCCTGGCCGACCTCAAGCACATCGACGGCGACGCCGCGACCGAGCTGCTCAACGTCGACTTCCCGCGCACGTTCGAGCAGCACGACGGCGAGAGCGCGGCCGACTACCTCGACCGCCTGCGCTTCCCGACCCCCGCACGCCACCTCGCGCTCGAGGTCTTCGCGCGCAGCTTCTTCGCCCACCCGAGCGACTTCGCCGCCGGCGAGCTGATCGCGATGTTCCACGCCTACTTCCTCGGCTCGGCCGAGGGTCTGCTCTTCGACGTGCCCGACGACGACTACGACAGCGCGCTCTGGGCACCGCTGGCAGGCCACCTGCGGCAGCGGGGCGTCGACGTCCGCACCGGCACCGCGGTCGAGGCCGTCGCGTCGTCCACAACAGGTGTCGAGGTACTGACCTCAACCGGTGTGGTGGAGGCCGACGCCGTCGTCGTCGCCACCGATCTCGCCACGACGCAAGGGCTGTTGCTGCCGCCCGACGCGACCAGCGCCGGCGACGACTGGCGTGAGCGACTCGCGGCCCTGCGCATGGCCCCGCCGTTCGCCGTGCACCGCCTGTGGTTCGACCGGCCCGCTGCGTCCGAGCGGCCGCCGTTCCTCGGCACCGCCGGGTTCGGACGCGTCGACAACATCAGCGTGCTCGAGCGCTTCGAGGCCGGTGCTGCGACGTGGGCCGCGCGCACCGGTGGTTCGGTGGTCGAGCTGCACGCCTACGCGCTCGACGACACCGACGAGGCCGGGCTGCGCGCCGAGATGCGCGCGACGCTCGACCGGCTCTACCCCGAGTACGCGCACGCGTCGGTCGTCGCCGACGAGTTCCTGCTCAACGCCGACTGCCCCCTCGTCGGGGTCGAGCCGTGGGCGCGGCGTCCGGGCGTGTCGACCCCTGACCCGCGAATAGTGCTCGCAGGTGACGGCATCCGCTGCGACTTCCCCGTCGCGCTGATGGAGCGCGCCGCCACCACCGGCTTCCTCGCCGCGAACGAGCTGCTGCAGCAGTGGCGTCTCGCCGGGCACGGCCTCTGGACGGTGCCGCTGCGCTCACGCACCTGGCTCGGCCGGCACGCACGCGGGCCGCAGGCGATCCGCGCCGCCGCGAGCGGTCAGCGCAGCGAGCCGGTGCGCACCAGGTAGCGCCGCTCGGCGTAGGCGAGGTCGTCGACCCACAGTTGCCGCGCGGTGTGCCGCATCGCCGGCCGCAGCAGGCCCGCCAGGCGCGTCGCGACCCGGAAGCCGGCGCGGTCGCTGTAGGCGATCGTCGCCTCGGTGACCCGGGTGACCGGGGTGCCCTCGGGCTCGTGCCGCAGCAGCGTCGCGTGCGTCTCGACCACGCTGCCCGTGCCCTCGCCGTCGACGATCTGCATGACGATGGTGCGCGCGTCCGGGCAGAAGAACACCGCGCGCACGGGCACGCCGTAGCGGCGGCCCAGGCGGAAGGCGACGTCGACCACGAGGCGGTGCGTGTCGCTCGCGTCCTCGTCGACGGTGAGGTGGCTGAACGCGTACGGGTGCAGCCACGCGCCGTGCCACGGGTCGAGCCGGTTCGCGATGACGTCGCGCGGCTCGCAGCGTCCGTCCATCGCGACCACGGCAGTCACCGACGACTCGAGCGGCGGCCGCGGCGGCAGCACGGGCTCGTCGGTCGGCGTGTCGTCGCCGGCGAGCTGCACCCACGCGAGCACGCCGTCGTCGTGCGCCCGCACCGGCGTCCAGTCGGGGCGCCCTTTGGGCGTGAAGGCGAGCCCGTGCCACTTGCAGCGCAGCGTGCTGCCGCTCACCGGGCAGTCGGCCAGCGACGCCCCCATGTGCGGGCAGGCCCCCGGGCCGGCGTACAGCGTGCCGTCGTCGGCACGCCACAGCACGATCTCGCGCCCGAGCACCGTGTGCACGACCGAGCTGCCCCGCCGGATGTCGGCGGCCGCTCCCACCACGTGCCAGCCACCGGTCGTCCGCCGCTCGGCGGCCTCGCGCGCCTCGGTGATGCGCGCCAGGTCGGCCTGCCGCCACGTCGCCGCGAGCCGGTCGGCGGGCGGCTGCGGCATGCGGACGATCGGGATGCGCGGCCGCTCGGCCGGTGTCGTCGCCGGCGTCGTCGTCGCGCGCGCGTCGGCCTGCGGCTGGTCAGGAACGGTGCGGGTCACCCCTCCATCCTGCCTCCGTCGCGCACGAACCCCCTGCTGTGGCCCATTTCCGAGCCCGC
Organism: Jatrophihabitans sp.; assembly: GCF_051960575.1. Lineage (GTDB taxonomy): Bacteria > Actinomycetota > Actinomycetes > Mycobacteriales > Jatrophihabitantaceae > JBQCEE01. Next base: position 6,291 of record NZ_JBQCEE010000158.1, on the reverse strand, counting down.
AAATGGGCCACAGCAGGGGGTTCGCGACGGCCGGACTACGAGAGGGACACGGTGACGGCCGGCGGCACGTCGAGACTGTTGTGGACGGTGCAGTGCGACGCGACGGCGAGGAAGCCGGCCCGCCGCTCGTCGGGCAGCCCCGTCGGCGGCGTGATCGCGACCGTCATCGTGTCCACCCGCCTCGGCCGGTCGGCGACGGTCCAGTCGCAGGTGACCTCGAGGCCGGCAGCGTCGACGTCGTGCCGCTCGCAGTACGAGCGGGCGAGGGTGGCGATGCACGACGCGAGGGACGCGGCGAACAGTTCGACGGGCGTGGGGCCCACGTCGGTACCACCCTCCTCGCGCGGCTGGTCGACCTCGAAGGTGTGTCCGCGCACGGTCACGGCGAAGCGCTCGCCGGCGACGTGACCGACGTGTACGTGGCCGCTCATGCAGGCAGTGTCGAGGCGGCGACCGCGTCGAGCGCGTCGACGAGCCGCGACCGCGCCTCCGCCGCGACGTCGCCGAGCGCGTCGTGGCCGCTGACCGCGACCATCACGCGCGGGTCGATCGCCTCGACCACCGTGCCGCCGTCGGGCAGCGACCGGACGACGACGTTGCACGGCAGCAGCAGGCCGATGGACGGTTCGGCCTGCAGCGCGCGGTGGGCGAGCGGCGGGTTGCAGGCACCGAGGATGAGCTGCGCGGGCACCTCGACGCCGAGCTTCGATCGCAGCGTCGCCGCGACGTCGATCTCGGTGAGGACGCCGAAGCCCTGGTCGGCGAGGGCGACGCGGGTGCGGGCCACCGCCTCGTCGAACGTCAGCGGCACCTCGACGGTGATGCCGTAGTCGGTCATGGAATCTCTCCTCGGTGCGTACTCGGCTCGTCCCTCGAAGACCCGAAGTCCAATGGTCGAACGTGCTGCAGTCTATACCCCCCGGGGTACTAGGAGCCAGGTCGTGCCGAGGACGGGCCATTGGTCCGTCCTCCGTCAGCGCCGACACACCTACCGTCGCCTCACCCGGAAGGAGACTTCGATGCGCAAGAGAGTGCTGGTGCTCGGCTCGAACTTCGGCGGGCTCACCGCCGCCCTGGCGGTGCGCCGCGAGCTGTTCGACGACGTCGACGTCCGGGTCATCTCCCCGGCCGACCGCTTCCTGTTCAACCCGAGCCTGATCTGGCTGCCGTTCGGCAAGCGCAACCCCGACGACATCACCTTCCCTGTCGAACCGACGTTCACGAAGCACGGCATCGACTTCGTGCACGAGGCCGCGGTCGAGATCGACGCGGATCACCGGCAGGTCAGGACGGCGAGCGGCACCTGGTACGCCTACGACTACCTGGTCGTCGCGACCGGCTACCGCAACAACTTCGACGCCGTTCCCGGCCTGGTCGAGCACGGCGTCACGATCACCACACTCGACAACGCCGTCGCCGCCGGCGAGGCCTGGCGCCGGTTCCTGGACGGGCTCGGCGACGGTCGTCGCGGCGACATCGTCGTGGCGGCCAGCCAGGGCGCCGGCTGCTTCGGCGCGGCGTACGAGTTCCTCTTCAACACCGCCTACCGCCTGCGCAAGGCCGGTGTGCGCAGCCGCGTCAACCTCACCTACCTGACGGCGGAACCCTTCCTCGGGCACTTCGGCATCGGCGGTCTGCCGCACGGCGAGCAGTTGCTCGGCTCCTTCCTGCGCCGCCAGCACATCGAAGCGCGGGTCGGCGTCGCCATCGAGGGTGTCGGGGCGGACGCGGTCACGCTCACCGATGGCACCGAGATCCCGTCGCAGTACTCGATGGTCGTGCCGCCGTTCGTCGGCCAGGAGGTCGCCCGCACGGCGTCCGCGCTCGACCCGGACGACAAGGGGTACCTGCCCGTCCGGCCCACCTACCAGAGCGAGAAGTTCGACGACGTCTACGTCGTCGGCATCGCCGCCCAGGTGGTCAGCCCGTGGCAGACGGCGATCCCCATCGGCGTGCCGAAGACCGGCTACCCGACCGAGGTGCAGGCACACGTCGCAGCACAGAACATCGCAGCCCAGATCCGCGGTCAGCTGCCCGAGCATTCGAAGCCGTTCGACGACATCGCAGCGGTGTGCGTGCTCGACGCGGGGAACAACGGCGTCGTCATCCTCGCCGACAAGATGCTCGCGCCGAAGAAGCACGGCGTCCTCATCCCTGGCCCGCAGGCGCACGCGCTGAAGCTCGGCTTCGAGAAGTACTTCCTCTGGAAGGCGCGCAACGGTCACGTCCAGTTGCCGTGACGCGACGCGATGTACCCCTGGGGGTATATCATGGCGGCATGCGACTCGAAGCCGGCACCACCGACGAGCTGATCAAGCGGCTGCGCCGCGTCGAAGGTCAGATCGGCGGGGTGATCCGCATGCTCGAGCAGGGCCGCGACTGCGAGGACATCGTCACGCAGCTCGCCGCGGCGAGCCGGGCGCTGCAGCGCGCCGGATTCAGCCTGGTGTCGGCCGGCCTCCGTCAGTGCCTGACCGCGAAGCCGGGGAGCGACGCCGACGCCATGACGCCGGAGCGCATGGAGAAACTGTTCCTCAGCCTGGCGTAGCGCCGCCCAGCCCGAGACGCAGTTCCTCGACCCGCTCGAGCGCCTGCCGGGCGTAGCCGCGCCAGAGCCGGGCGAAGAGCGGCAGGATCGGTACGACGGCGCCGGACGCAGGGTGCAGCGTCCACCGCCAGGTCACCCGCACGCCCGTGCCCACCGGCTCGAACGACCACGACCCGTCGATCGACGCGGCGAGCCGCTTCATCGGGCCGGTGACGCCGCTGATGCGGTAGGCGAACAGGTGCGGCCGGTCGACCGACAGCAACTCCTCCTGCATCGAGCCGCCGCCGGCGAGCAGGACGGTGCGCCGCCGCTGCCCGGCGATGCCCCACACGCCGTCCTGGCGTGTGCCGCTGATCGGCGGGATCGGCCCGTAGCGGCGGCTGAACAGCGTCTCGAGCGGCACCGGTAGCAGCGCGTCGAACATCGCCTCGACGGGCACGGGGTAGGTGCGCGACCGGGACAGCTGCAGCGGCGACGGCATGGGCTGATGCTAGGGCGCGTGGCCCTCGGCCGCGCTCGGACGCAGCACGGGTGAGGGCACGTTCTCGACATCGGTTGCGGGCAGGCGTCGGTCACCGAGCCGGTACAGGCTCGCCACGATCGCGAACACGACGAGCACGCCGACGATGTTCACCGTGACGCGTCCGTAGCCGTGGGTCGGCACGTCGAGGAAGGGGTACGGGTACCACTTCGACACCTCGCCGTGGATCAGCGTGTAGACCAGCCAGGCGACCGGCCACACGGCGGCGCGGCAGATGACGGCGAGGTCGATCCGTGGGCGCGGGCCGAACAGCACCCAGCCGAGCACCATCATGATCGGCACGACGTAGTGCACGAAGATGTTGCTGACGACCTGGTCCCAGCCCTTCGGCTCGTGCACGCGCGCCAGCACCGTCGAGTAGACGACGCCGGTGACGGTGATGCCGACGAGCGCCGCGAGGCGCACGGCCCGCCAGACGCCGCCGTCGCGCTGCGGGCGCGCAGCCAATTGGGCGGACACGATGCCGCTGAGGATGTTGCTCTGCACGGTGAAAAAGCTCAGGAACCGCACGAAGCGGCTCGCCACCGGCGCCCCGGCGAGCGTGCCGACGGCGTGCCCCGGCGGCGTGCCTGGGGCCCGTGCCGCGATGACGGCCTGCAGCATCAACGCGAACAGCACCGACACGGCGATCGTGCCGTGCCACCAGCGGGCCACCGACGGGCGGGTCAGCATGGCCGGAGGATATCGACGCAGCGGGCTGTCGGCAGCGCGCGCAGCTTCCAGCGCGCCGCGGCGCGGGCGACCGGTGGGCTCAGTCGGCGGGGTCGAGGTCGCAGACGAACAGCGAGAGCCCGTCGGCGGTGTGACCGGCGCGGGTGAAGCCGGCGTGCTCGAGCGTGCGCTGCGAGGCCAGGTTGTCCGGCTCGGTGTCGGCGACGACCCGCCGCACCCCGTGACGGCCGGCGAGCTCGACGACCGCGCGCAGCGCCTCCGCGGCGTACCCGCTGCCGCGGGCGGACGGCGCGAGCCCGTAGCCGACCTCGACGACGCCGTCGACCGGGCGGCCCTTGAAGCCGATGCCGCCGATCGCCCGGCCGTCCGCTGCGCGGGTGATCCGGTAGAAGCCGAACGGACGCTGCTCGCCGAGCAGCGCCGTCGCCCGCAGGAAGGCGCCGACACCGTGCACGTCGCCCTCGAAGGGGAAGTCGTCGGCCCACACGTCGGTGGGGGCGGGTCGGCGCGCGACGATGCGCTCACCCTCGGTCTGGTCGACCGGGTGCAGCAGCAGCCGCTCGGTGACGAGGTCGGACGCGGCGTCGGACATGCCGCCCACGCTACGGCGCGGGCACAGCGACTTCGGCGACGGCGCCCGACGCCCTACGCTGCGCGGCGTGCTCGAGCCGCAGATCAGACGGGCGACCGACGACGACGCCGCGACGGTCGCGCGCATCCACCTCGAGTCGCGGGACGCGTCCGACATGCCGCCGGGCATCCACCCGCCCGACGACGTGCTGCGGCACGTGCGCGAGGTCGTGCTGCCGCAGCGCGAGGTGTGGCTGGCGCGACGCGACGGGCGGGACGTGGGCCTGCTCGTGCTCGACGGCGACCACCTCGACTGGCTGTTCGTGCTGCCGGCCGACCAGGGTCGCGGCATCGGCTCGGCGCTCATCGACCACGCGAAGTCGCAGCGTCCCGGCGGGCTCGAGCTCTGGGTCTTCGTCGTCAACGAGCGCGCCCGCCGCTGCTACGAGCGTCACGGGTTCGTCGTCGTTGGCGGCACCGACGGCGACAACGAGGAGGGCGAGCCCGACCTGCTCATGCGCTGGCGCCCGCTCGACCGGTGACGTCCCACCGCGGGGTGCCGTCGGCGCGCCGACGGCGACGGTCCACCATGGAGGGGTGTCACCGGCCGTCCACGTCCTCGCCGTCACGCCCCTGACGGACGTCGGACTGTGGGCGCGCAGCAAGCTCCCCCTCATCGTCGCCCTGGTCGTCGGCGCCGTGCTCGTCACGCGGCTCGCGAACTGGGTGAGCGCGCTCTACATCGACCGCATGGACCAGCGGGCCGCCGCCACCGACGCCCTCGTGCGCTCCGAGTCGCTGAAGCACCGGCACGCCGTCGCGCAGGTCATCACCTGGGCGACGCTGGTGGTCATCTACTGCATCACGGCCGTGCTGGTGGTCGGTCTGCTCGGTGTGCCGCTGACCGGGTTCGTCGCCCCGGCCACGGTCGCCGGCGTGGCCCTCGGCTTCGGCGCCCAGCGGATCGTCCAGGACGTGCTCGCGGGTTTCTTCCTCATCACCGAACGGCAGTACGGCTTCGGCGACGTCGTGCGGCTGGCCGCCATCGGCACGCCCGGCGCGGTCGGCACGGTCGAGGAGGTGACGCTGCGCATCACCCGCATCCGCACGCTCGACGGCGAGGTGGTGATCACCCCGAACGGCCAGATCGTGCAGGTCACCAACCTCTCGCGCGACTGGGCCCGCGCGGTCGTCGACGTGCCGGTGCCGGTGTCGGCCGACGTGAACCGCGTCAACGAGGTGCTGCGCCATGTCTGCGACGACGCCTTCGCCGATCCCGACCTGCACGCCCTGCTGCTGGACGCGCCGTCGGTGATGGGCGTCGAGAGCCTCGAGGTCGACCAGTTCAACGTGCGGGTCGTGGCGCGCACGCTGCCCGGCAAGCAGTTCGACGTCGGCCGCGCCCTGCGCGCGCGCATCACCCGTGCCCTGCTGCGCGAGGGCATCAGCGTGACGCCGGCCATCGACGCCGACCGCGACGGGACGCGCGCCGATGCGTGAGCGCTGGCGGGCCTACGTCCACCCGCGGCCGTCGACGTGGGTGCTGAGTGCCGTCTTCGTCGTGACGCTGGTCGTGTACTTCCTCATCCGCCCCGCGTCGAGCGACTCGGCCACCTACCACCCCACCGAGCCGAGCCGGCCGACGACCCCCGCGCCCACCTCGACGGCACCCGCGTCCCCGACACCGTCGTCGACCCCCGCGCCTCGGACACCCGCACCGAGCAGTTCGAGCCGTCTCCCGTCGGCGCCACCGTCGACCTCGAGCACCACCTCGTCGCCGGCTCCGACGAGCCCGGCGTCGAGCGCGCCGCTTCCGGTACCGTTGCCGGGTTCGTCGACCCCGTAGCAGCGACGACGCAGGAAGGCGGGACGAGACCGGTGCCCCCAGTCGACGACGACCGCGGCCCCCTCGCCGGCGCCGCGGGTGACGACCTCGTCTCGGCGCTGCTCACGGCGTCCC